>NZ_CP108097.1 GCF_036194065.1 Streptomyces sp. NBC_00239
GTACCTGAGCGCTGCGCGCTCAGGAGAGAACGGCCTCGCTGCGCTCGGCCGGGAGGCCCCCCGCTTCGCGGGGGGCCAGGGAGCCACCTCGCTGCGCTCGGTGGGCGGGTCCCAGACCGCTGCGCGGTCTGGAGGTAATCCACCTCGCTGCGCTCGGTGGCCGGCCCTTCGGGCCGGTAAGGCCTGCGCTTCGCTTAGGCCTCAGGTCTGTTCGCTTCGCTCTCTGACCTGGGGGAATCCGCTTCGCGGCTTCCCGGGGGCGGGCTCCGCTTCGCTGCGCCCGGGGCGGCCGCTGCGCGGCCTTGGCCCGCGAAGCGGGCCCGGATGGCAGCAGAGGAAGGGGCGGCACTGTGCGGACACCTCCCCTGGCGGGCCCAACACGTATACCCCAGAACGGCCCTGACGGCCTGTCTACAGCCCACTGACCTGCGCAAACACCCCTGGACAGACCGGGCAGAGAACGAGCCCCACAAGAGCGTACAGCGCCCCATCTGTTCACCACCGCACCCCACCCACCACCAAAACACACCTACCTGACAGGCAGTCAGATGTACTGAGGGAATTCAATACGTCGGTCTGGAGGAATCTATGGACCGTCCTGATAGCCCATGAAATCGAATTCCAGCACACCCCGCATAAACCATGAGCGGCCCGACTAAGGGGCCAGGTCTGGAAATTCAATCCGCCCGCCACTACCGGGTGGAACGGCCGGGACCCTGCCGCGGCGCCACGCCTCCGCCGGCTTCAGCACGAACCGTCCCGGACGGGCTTGCGCCACTAACCCACCCGCTCGGCACCCTGCGTCCGGTGTGGGCCAGGACCTCACGGATCCGCGCACTCGACTCACTCACTCCATCAGGGAGCCCGGTGCGCAGCCGGGGGCTTGCGGGGCTAACCCTCACGCGGTCCACCCTCAGCCCACAACGGCCGAACGCCCCCGGGCAAGCGCCCTGTCAAGGACTCGCGAATCCGCTCTCCAGGGCCTCTGACCAGGCACGGAACGAATATTCGCGAGAACTCGCACCCGGCCGCGATCACTCGCACGGTTGCCCCTGTCCCGCCCACACAACCCGGCATGCCGACCCGGCACGCCCCGCCTATGAGGAGAACCCCATGTCCCGACTCGCCCTGCTCGTCGTCCTCCAGGCCGTCATCACCGGCCTGCTGCTCCTGGCCGCCCTCGGGTACGCCACGTACCGGTACCCGCGGCTCGTCGCACCCCTGGGGGTGGTCGGCGCATTCGCCGCCGCCTACGCCGGCACCCTCGCCGTCGTGGTCGCCCTATGACCACAGACCAGCGTCGCTGCCCGTGCCGGGCTGGCGCCCCCTGGGCTACCCCTGCTTCGGATGCGTGGACCAGCCCGCTCACTCGCTTCACCCGCCCCGGTCAAGTGTTCGTGAGCATCGCAATGACGACCAGGCCGACCGCGAGCAGGCCGGTCGAGGATCCCCGCCGTTCTCCCATCGGAGTGCTGGTGGTCCGGTGGGAGAACGGCTTACGGGGGGTCAGGACGGGGCCCCAAGGCACGAGTTCGGGCGGTGTTTCGCGAGGAGCGACAAACAGCGTTCTTTGGCACAAATCTGCTAGGGGCTTATCAAGGACCGAAACCCGCGAGATCTCGGCCCCCGTCGGCCGTCTTCACACAGCGGCTCTCGCTCCCGGCCAACCCCGGCGCAACGCCGGCACCTTCGAGAGGAACACCATGTCCACCACCACGTCCGCCCAGACCGAGACGAGCGAGACCGCCGACACCAACGCTCAGCAGCTGACCCGGCTGCGGCGCCAGCGCGACGGACTCATCGCGGTGCTCGGCGTCGTCCTCGCCATCGGCGGAGGTCTGCTGGTACGGCTGGCGCCGTCCTGGGCCGACCCGGCACAGGTATCCATCGGTACGGGGGGCCTGTACGCCGCGCTGATGGTGCCGTACCTGTTTCGGCGCCGGTGACGTCACCGGCAGACTCACCGGTTTCCTCCCCATCATGATCCGCGGTTTCCCAGTAGCCCGGTCGACTGACAACGGCCAGGACCCGAGAGCGACGTAATTGGCTGCCGTGAACGAGATGATCGTGATGGTGGGTCCGCCCGCCGGTCGTCAGTGCAGCCAACGGCCGGGGCAGGCCTCTGAGTACTCCGGCCGCTGCGCCCGGCGCCGGACTGGCCGATGGAGCACAAAGCGAGTGATCAGCCGATCACCGTCCACAACTGCGGCGGCCCCACACCGCGCCGAGAACGGCCTGCTACTGGTGGCTCACAAGCCGTCAGTCCGCCGGTGAGGTCCGGCATTGCCGCTGGTGATTCGCGGACACACCGGTGAGGTTCAGGCGGGGCGGCGCTGTGACCTGGGGTGGGGAGGTTCTCCCCTCGCCCGGTGAGTCACGGGCCAATCTGTTCTCTTTCGGTGACGTCGAGAAGGTGGCGGTGGTGAGGAAGGCGGGACGGCGAAGCCGTGTTGGGCGCCTTGCAGTTCCGTCAGCTCGGTGGGGCCGCCGAAGGCCGGCAGGCCCCGGTCGGCGCGCTGCTGGAACGGTCGAAGGGTCAGCGGGTCGCCCGGGTGATCCAGTCCGGGTATGCGGCTCTGCGGGGTCGATTGCGAACTCAATGGCTCGGCTTCGGCGCGGCAGCGTGTACGACCTGGGGGGCTTGGGGCCCCGCCTCGGGGATGAGGGGTGGTCCGGCTGGCGGGTGAGACGGGCCCCGTGGAGTGGGGGCTTGGGGTTGATGAGTGAGGTGGGGGGTGGGTTGAAGGATGGGGGTGTGGCCCTGGGAGGCAGGGTGCCCTGAAAGTTCTTCGGAGGATTGTGATGGTCGTGTCGCGTCGTAAGGCTGCTGGGCTGGTTGTGGCGATTGCTGTTACTGCCGGGTTGGTCACGGCTGCTGGGGCGTCTGCCGAGCATCGGGAGGGGAAGGCCTCGGTTGCGCGGGTGGTGGGGAGTGCGGAGTTTTCGTTGCCGTACTCGAAGGACGACGATGTGCGGTCGTTCAGCTTTGATGCGCGGGCGGTGCCGTACAGCCGGCCGTTGCCGGGGATTCCTACCGGGCTGCCCACGGATGCGTGGGGGACGGTGAAGGTGTCGCACTACTTCGCGGAGAACGGGACGACGGTCACGGCGGACGGGAAGGTCGACTGTCTGGTGACCGGGCCGCGCACGGCGACGTTGACGGCGATCATCACTCGGGTGGATGCCGGGGGGCCTGACTGGGTGGGGAAGCGGATCGGGTTCAGTGTGTACGACGGGGGCAAGGACGAGGGGCGGTCCGGTGACCGGGTCGGGTTCTCGTGGAACGGTGTGAACCTCCTGCCCGACGGTGAGAAGGAGCCGAAGGACGCGGAGGTCGGCACGTGCATGGCGCCGGCGCCGTATGCGCCGGTGACGAAGGGCGGGTACACGGTGCGGCACGTCGACCTGCCGTTGTTCCCCGGGCAGGGCTGAGCCGCTGGGCCGTCAGGCGTACGCGGAGATCAGGCGGGACAGGTGGCGGCCCGCTACCAGGAGCGGGGTCTGGCTTTCGCTGACCTGGGCGGCCATTTCCGCGCCTTCCAGGGTGCTGATGACGGTGAGGGCCAGGTCGCGGGCGTCGTCTTCGGAGAGGCCGTTCGCGAGGAGCTTGTCCTCGACCAGGCGGCGCCAGTTGGCGAAGGCCACCGCGCAGGCGGCCTGGAGGTCCGGCATGCGGCCGACCGATTCGAGGGCGGTGGCCGTCACCGGGCAGCCGTCGAGCCAGGTGGAGTCCCGTAGGGCCTCGGCGAGGAGGACGGCCACGGCTTCGACTGCTTCGGCGGGATCGGTGCGTGAGTCGAGGCCGCGTGCGAGGAGGGCGGCGAACTCCTGGTCGCCGAAGGCGATGGCGGCGACCGCGAGCTCCTGCTTGCCGCCGGGGAAGAAGTGGTAGAGCGAGCCGAGGGTGGCCTCGGCCTCCTTGACCAGCTGCTTCACCGGGGTGCTCTCGTACCCGCCGTGCTGCATGAGGCGGGAGGCGGTGCGGACCAGGCGGTCGCGGGTGCCGGGAGCGGCGGAGGTGGTCGCGGGCGTCATGGGCACGATCTTACCCCCGGAATTGGATAGAGCGTTCGTTCTAGTGCGTGCTACGGTCACCCAGAGCGCTAGAGCGATCGTTCTAGTCGGAGTGTTCACTTCAGGGGGAGACGTATGTCCACGGGCAAGAACAGCGTCAGTGTCGTCGGTCTGGGTCCCATGGGGCAGGCCATGGCCGCCGCTTATCTGGACGCCGGGTACGAGGTGACCGTGTGGAACCGCAGCGCCGGGAAGGACGCCGGGCTGGTGGAGCGCGGGGCGCGGCGGGCCGCCACCGCGGCGGAGGCGGTGGCCGCTTCCGGGGTCACCGTCGTGAGTCTGATTGATGTGGATGCGCTGTACGCGGCGCTCGGCGAGGCCGAGTTGGACGGGCGGACGCTCGTCAATCTCTCTTCCGATACGCCGGAGAAGGCGCGGGCGGCGGCCGGGTGGGCGGGCGCGCGGGGAGCCTCGTATCTGAGCGGCGGGGTGAATGTGAATCCGGGTGGGGTCGGCAAGCCGGAGTCGTCGATCTTCATCAGCGGGCCGCGGGAGGTGTACGAGCAGCACCGGGCGGCGCTCGACGTGCTGGGCGGTACGGACTTCCGGGGTGAGGAGCCGGGGCTGGCGCTGTTGTACTACCAGCTCAACATGACGATGTTCTGGACCGCGTTCACCGGCTTCTACCAGGCGGTGGCGATCGCGCGGGCGAACGGGCTGACGGCGGCGGACATCCTGCCGTACGCCGGGTACACGGGGGACAGCCTGCGCGGGTTCTACGAGTGGGCCGGGCCGGTGATCGACGCGGAGGACTACGACGGGTCGGCGGAGCGCCTGGCGATGTGCGCGGCGAGTGTGGAGCACGTGCTGCACACGGCGGCCGCGTCGGGCGTCGACACGGGGATCCTCGGCGCGCACGCCGACCTCTTCCGGCGGGGGATGGACGCGGGGTTCGGGGCGGAGAGCAGCACGCGGCTCGTCGGAATCCTTTCCGACGCTGCCTGACGGCTCGTCCCCGGCGCCGGGAAATCGGCTGGGGGTGGTGGCGGTGGGCGTTCTAGGGTGCGGGAATGAACCCTCTGCGCTATCCGCCCAAGCCCCGGCCCGGTGACCGCGTTGCGGTCCTTTCTCCTTCGGCGGGGCTGCCGGGGCTGTTTCCGCAGCCGTACGAGTTGGGGCTCGGCAGGCTGGTGGCGGAGTTCGGGCTGGAGCCCGTCGAGTACGCCACCACGCGCCGGATGGGGGCCTCGCCGGCGGAGCGGGCCGCGGACATCCATGCCGCGTTCGCCGATCCGGAGATCAAGGCGGTGATCAGCAGCATCGGCGGGGACGACCAGATCACGGTGCTGCCGCACCTCGACCGCGAGCTGCTGCGCCGCAATCCCAAGCCGTTCTTCGGGTACAGCGACAACACGAACCTGCTGGTGTTCCTGTGGAACCTGGGGATCGTCGGGTACCACGGGGGCTCGGTGATGGTGCAGTTCGGGCGGCCGGGGGCGATCCATCCGGTGACGGCGGAGTCGTTGCGGGCGGCGCTGTTCGGGCGCGAGGTCCTTTACGAGCTGTCGCCGGCGAAGGCGTTCGGGGAGGTGGAGGGCGACTGGGCGGATCCGGGGACCTTCGAGGCCGAGCCGGTGTCGGAGCCCGCGGACGGGTGGATCTGGCACCGGGCGGACCGCGTGGTCGAGGGGCGCAGCTGGGGCGGGAACCTGGAGATCCTGTCGTGGATGCTCATGGCCGACCGGGAGATCCGGTCGGCCGAGGACTACGACGGGTGCGTGCTGCTGCTGGAGACGTCCGAGGAGCTGCCGCGGGCGGATGAGGTGTACAGGATCCTGCGCAACATGGGCGAGCGCGGGCTGCTCCGCCGGTTCCCGGCGCTGCTGATGGCGCGGGCGAAGAGCTGGTCGTTCGAGCACCCGAACGGGCGCGAGGCGCGGGAGCGGTACCGGAGCGAGCAGCGCGAGGCGGTGCTGCGGGCGCTGGCCGCGTACGCGCCGGAGACGATGGCCGTCTTCGACGTGGACTTCGGGCACACGGACCCGCAGGTGGTGATGCCGTTCGGTGGTGCGGTGCGGGTGGACGGGCCGGCGCGGCGGATCAGCGTGACGTACTGAGGACCCACTCCATGATGTGGCGTGGATCACATGGGTTGGGGTGTGGGGGAGCGATGAGTTTTGTGGGGCGCGGGGGTCTGATGGTGTGTAAGTCCCCGCTAGGAAGAGGAAATCAGCCCCATGCGCATCGTGATCAGCGAGTTCATCAGCCTTGACGGTGTCGTGCAGGCTCCGGGTGGGCCGGACGAGGACACCGATGGCGGTTTTGCGCACGGCGGCTGGTCGCACCCGTTCTTCGCGGAGGTCGTGGGCGGGGCGTTCGCGGACGCCGTGAGCAAGGCCGACGCGCTGCTCTTCGGGCGTCGTACGTGGCAGACGATGGCGGCGGCGTGGCCGGGGCGGGCGGGTGACCCGTTCGCCGACCAGATGAACGCGCTGCCGAAGTACGTGGTGACGGGGACGCTGGGCGCCGACGAGCTGACGTGGAACAACACGACGCGGATCGCGGGCGACGGGGCTGTGGAGCGGATCCGGGAGCTGCAGGCGGCCGAGGGCGGCGACCTGGTGGTCATGGGCAGCCCGACGCTGGTGCGGACGCTGTTGAGCGAGGGCCTGGTCGACGAGCTGCGGCTGATGATCATGCCGGTGCTGCTGGGCGGCGGTAAGTCGATCTTCCCGGAGGGCGGCGGGCTGCAGGCGCTGGAGCTGGTCTCCAACGTGACCAGTGACACGGGCGTGCACGTGTGCACGTACCGGCCGGTGGCTGCGGCGGCCGCTCCCCAGGCGTAGCGGCGGCGCGTGGTCTGACGGTCGGCCCCCTGTGGTGGGGGCCGGCCGTCGGCCGTTCCGTACCGCCTGTGGTGCTCGGGGGCGTTCAGGCCGGGAAGCCGAGGGCGAGGGCGCCGACGACGGGGGCCATGTAGACCAGCGGGAACGGGATGTGTCCGTACGAGCGGGCGCGGATGACGGTGATGACCGCGCCGGCGAAGTAGAGGATGAGGCCGATGGCGGCCAGGATGCCGATGACCGGGACGAAGAGGCCGACCAGGAGGCCTACGGCTCCGGCGGCCTTCGCCAGGCCGAGCGGCATCCACCAGGCCTGCGGGACCCGGTAGGCGATGAACGAGTCGATGACCCACTGCGCGCGCGACAGGGCGGCGTAGGCCGAGAACCCGGCCATGGCGGCGGCGATGACGGTGACGACGGTGGCGGTGGTGGACATCTGCCGGCTCCTTCGGTGGCGGCCTGGGGTGCTTGCCCCGGCCGGTTCGCTGCGACCTTCACCCCCTTGACCCGGCGCGGCGGACGAGTGTGACCGCTCGCCGGAAATTCTTTTGGGGCGGTGTCGCGCGGCTCCTACGGTGGTGCGGTGATGAGTACTCAGATGACCACTCAGGTGATCGTTCTCAACGGTGGGTCCAGCTCGGGGAAGTCCGGGATCGCGCGGTGTCTGCAGGCGGTGTTGCCGGATCCTTGGCTGGCTCTCGGGACGGACACTCTGGTGGATGCGATGCCGGCTTCCATGCAGGCCTCGGATGACGGGATCGAGTTCTCGGCGGACGGCGAGGTCGTCGTCGGGCCGGAGTTCCGGACGCTGGAGGCGGCCTGGATCGCGGGGGTCGCCGCGATGGCGCGGGCGGGCGCGCGGGTGATCGTCGACGAGGTGTTCCTGGGCGGGCCGGACTCGCAGGAGCGGTGGCGCGCAGCCCTGGGCGGGCTGGGGGTGCTGTGGGTGGGCGTGCGGTGCGACGGCGAGATCGCCGCGGGGCGCGAGGTGGCGCGGGGCGACCGTATCGCCGGGATGGCCGCGTCCCAGGCGGAGCTGGTCCACCGGGGTGTCGTCTACGACCTGGAGGTGGACACGGGGCGGGCGGAGGCGCTGGAGTGCGCGCGGGTCATTGCGGGGCGGGTCGCGGGGCGGGCCGGCTGAGCGGTCCACTGCGCTTGGCGGACAGGTGTGCGGGTCGGCACAGGTGGATCGGCGATTTGCCGGTCGGACGCGCGACCGTCGACGAGTCTCCGTGGTGCCGGCTCAGCCCCGCAGCCGCGGCCCGAGCCCATCCGTTCCACGGCGTGCGTGAAGCATGAGAGATATACTTGCCTCCATACTTGATATCAATGAGGTGGACAATGAGCCGTACGGTGATCGACCTCGATGACGAGCTGCTCGCGGACGTGGCCAAGGCCCTGGGAACCAGCACCAAGAAGGAGACGGTCAACACCGCCCTGCGCGAGGTACTGGAGAACAGGCGTCGTGCGCTGGCTCTGACTCGCCTGCGCGCCGCAGCCGACGAAGGCGCGTTCGATCTGACACTCTTCGAGGACAAGCGGAACTACCGACGGTGAACGCCGCTCTCTACCTGATCGACACCAGCGCCCTCGCCCGCTTCATGCGGGGCGACGCCGAGCAATACGGCTGGGACCAGGCAGCGGCCGCCGGCCTGATCGCCACGTGCCCCATCACGGAGCTGGAGTTCTTCTACAGCGCCCGATCGGACGCCGACCGGGCACGCGGTATCGAGGACATCCGCCTGATCTTCGGCTGGGTCCCGGTCGACGACCGTGCCTACGGCCGGGCCTGGCAGGTCCAGGAGGCCCTCACCAAACAGGGCAAGCACCGCAGCGCCGGTGCAGTGGATCTCGTCGTCGCCGCGACCGCCGAGTTGCAGGGACTCACCCTCCTGCACTGTGACCACGACTTCGAGTGCATCGCCGCGGTAACCGGCCAGCCACTCCAGTGGTACGGCCCGGAAGGCCGTAAGTAGTCACGATCAGTTCCGTCACGCCGGCCGGCAGGGGGACGGTCGAGTGCGTGTTCCGGCTGACGCCGACGGTAGAGGCCGACGGTGCTTGTGTCCGGCCCCGGGCCGGGCCGGCTGCCGCCGAGTTGGGAGAAGCGCGTAGCGATCTGGTGGGGGGTGTTCGCCCGGGAGGGCGGGCCTCGGCGGCAACGCCGCGTGCCTATCCGGAAGGGAGTCGAAGGTGGGCCGCCCCGACTCCGCCAAAAGGGGCAGCCCACCGCGCACGCGCGACCGCTTCCCTCCGCCGACGCCCCCGCAGCGTCGCAACCCGCTACGGGGGCCCGTACTCGCTTACGCGTCCAGGACCGTGAGGTCCAGTGCCTTGAGGCGGTCGGGGTCGGCGATCACGTCGATGGTGGTGATCTGGCCTTCGGTGACGGTGAAGGACATGAGGGAGAGCGGGGTGCCGTTGACGATGACGACGACGCCCGCGGTGCCGTTGATGAGGGCCGGGCGGGCGAACGGGGACAGGCGGGCGAAGGAGATGGCCTGGGAGCCGACGGCCTGGGCGCCGGTGAGAGTGGTGGTGTGGCGGGCGCGCTTGGCGCCGCCGTCTGCGCGGAGGACGACGTCGGGGGCGAGGACGGAGACGAGGGCGTCGAACTCGCCGTCGCGGGCGGCCGCGAAGAACGCGTCGACGACCTTGCGCTGTTGGGCGAGGTCGGGGTCGGGCGACGGGGCCTGGCCCTGGACGCGGCGGCGGGCGCGGCTGGCGAGCTGCCGGGTGGCCGCCGGGGTCTTCTCCAACATCGGGGCGATCTCGTCGAAGGGCACGGCGAACATGTCGTGCAGGACGAACGCGAGGCGTTCGGCGGGTGCGAGGGATTCGAGTACGACGAGCAGGGCGAGGCCGACGGAGTCGGCGAGGAGGACCTGCTGTTCGGGGTCCGTGCCGCGGGGGCTGCTGACGACGGGGTCGGGTATGCGGATGTCGAGGGGGTCCTCGCGGCGGGTCTCGCGGGTGCGGAGGATGTTCAGGCAGATCCGCGCCGCGACGGTGGTGAGCCAGCCGGGGAGGTTTTCGACGTCGGTGGTGTCGGTGCGGTGGTAGCGGAGCCAGGTTTCCTGGACGGCGTCTTCGGCTTCGGCGAGGGAGCCGAGCATGCGGTAGGCGACTGCGCGGAGGTGGGGGCGGTGTTCCTCGAATCGGTCTGTCACTGGGGCATTTTCCGTCCCCGGACGGAGGGGTGACCGGGCGGGGTTCGGGCGAGCCGGGTTGCCTTGGGGGTCCGCCCCCACCCCGCGCCTCAAGCGCCGGCGGGGCTGGAAATGGCACCTGCCACGCCGGCGGGGTCGACGGTGCGCGGAGGTTAGCTGGGGCTCCGCCCCAGGCCCCGCGCCTCAAACGCCGGCGAGGCTGGATATGGCCCACTCAGGTTGAGGACCGCCTCATGCCGGCGGGGCTGGATACGGCCGCTCAGGTTGAGGACCGCCTCACGCCGGCGGGGCTGGATACGGCCGCTCAGGTTGAGGACCGCCTCACGCCGGCGGGGCTGGATACGGCCGCTCAGGTTGAGGACCGCCTCACGCCGGCGGGGCTGGATACGGCCGCTCAGGTTGAGGACCGCCTCACGCCGGCGGGGCTGGATACGGCCGCTCAGGTTGAGGACCGCCTCACGCCGGCGGGGCTGGATACGGCCGCTCAGGTTGAGGACCGCCTCACGCCGGCGGGGCTGGAT
Source organism: Streptomyces sp. NBC_00239 (assembly GCF_036194065.1). Classification (NCBI taxonomy): domain Bacteria; kingdom Bacillati; phylum Actinomycetota; class Actinomycetes; order Kitasatosporales; family Streptomycetaceae; genus Streptomyces; species Streptomyces sp. NBC_00239. The sequence continues at coordinate 10,552 of NZ_CP108097.1, forward strand.
ACGGCCGCTCAGGTTGAGGACCGCCTCACGCCGGCGGGGCTGGATACGGCCGCTCAGGTTGAGGACCGCCTCACGCCGGCGGGGCTGGATACGGCCGCTCAGGTTGAGGACCGCCTCACGCCGGCGGGGCTGGATATGGCCGCTCAGGTTGAGGACCGCCTCACGCCGGCGGGGCTGGATGTTGCCCGTGGGCACCTCGGCGCGGCTGAGGGGGTGCCCACGGGGCTCCGCCCCGCCCCGCGCCTCAAACGCCGGCGGGGCTGGAAATGGCCCGCTCGGGCCGGGGTCCGGCTCGAGCGTCGGCGGGGATGGATATGCCGTGGGCACCCTGGCGCAGCTGGAGGTTGGGCGGGGGTGGGGTTGCTTCAAAGTTGGTGGTGGATAGGGATTGGAGGCGTTGTGGGGGGTTACTTGAAGGCGGGGAGGCTGCGTTCCACCCAGACTCCGAAGGGGGCGGCGGGGCGGTTGAGGAGCTTTTCCACGTCGGGGCTCACGCGCTGTTCGGCGGGGAGGGGGAGGCCGAGGATGTCGAGGGTGCCGTCGGCGATGGGCGGGGGCATGAACTGGGACATGTGGGCGAGGGCCTGCCCGCGGGTCAGCTCGACGAAGGCGACGTCTTCGCCGAGGACTTCGGCGAGTACGGCGGCCTGCTCGCGCGGGGTGACTGCGGCCGGGCCGGTGAGCTCGTAGATCTGGCCGGCGTGGCCGTCCTCGCTGAGGGCGACCGCGGCGACGGCGGCGATGTCCGCGGGGTCGACGACGGGGAGGGCGACGTCGGCGAACGGGGCCATGACGGTGCGCTGGCCGCGGACGGACTCGGCCCAGGCGAAGGCGTTGGAGGCGAAGCCGCCGGCGCGCAGGATCGTCCAGTCGAGGCCGGAGCCGCGTACGGCTTCCTCGAACTCGCGCAGCCGGTGGTGGGAGGCGGCGTCGGGCCGGGTCTCGGTGATCTGGGAGGAGAGGAGGACGACCTTGCGGACGCCGGCGTCGGCGGCGGCCTTCAGCAGGGTGGTGGCGCTCTCGCCGCCGGCGAGGAGTTCGCCGGCGAGCAGGATGAACAGGGCGTCGGCGCCGGTCAGCGCCTCGCCCATGCTCTCGGCGCTGCCGAGGTCGGCCTGGACGTGGCGGACGCCCGCGGGCAGTTCGGAGGCGAAGGGGCGGCGCGAGACGGCGGTGACCTCGGCGCCGGAGGCGGCAAGGGTCGCGATGAGCGGACGGCCTACGTTGCCGGTGGCTCCGGTGACGACAATCATGAACGGCTCCTCAACAAGGGTCATGGTGCAAGGGACAGCCGCTGTCGGGGGCGCCGGCGCGGGGGCCGGACGGTGTCCTTCGCCGTGATGTCAGCGACGCTAGCATCCTCAAGGTAGTAGGTACCTAGAGGATAGTGACTATCGCGATCGTGGTCACGGTCCCGGATGTCCCCGTGGACAGCGGACAGTTCGTGGCCGAGGCGCGCCAGGCGGGCGCGGGCCTCGGGAGGGCCGAGTACTTCGACGCGGGCGCCGAAGCCGGCCAGTTGGGCGGCGAGCACATCGAGGGACGGGCCGTCGGCCTCGATGTCCAGGCGCCCGTCGGGGCGTACGGATGCGGTGCGCAGCCGGGTGCCGAGCGCTTCGCGCAGGGCGGGGACCGCTTCGCGGTCGGCCGCGGCGTACACGGTGGCCGCGCGGCGGCGTTGCTCCTCGGCGGCGGCCAGGATGTGCCAGGCGGCCGCCAGGTCGAAGTCGGCGGGACGGCGGGCGGGTTCGCCGGTGGGGGTGACGGAGGTGACCTCGGTGTGGCGGATGGCGTGCAGGCCGTTGTCGCCTGCGGCGACGAGGTACCAGGTGCCGGCCTTGGACACGAGGCCGAGGGGGTCGACCGTATGCGTTGCCGGCCCCGTCTCCGTTGGCGGCCCGGTACCTGTTGACGGTCCGGTCCCCGTTGACGGCCCGGTACCTGTTGACGGTCCGGTCCCCGTTGACGGTCCGGTACCTGTTGACGGTCCGGTCCCCGTTGGCAGTCCGGTACCTGTTGACGGTCCGGTCCCCGTTGGCAGTCCGGTACCTGTTGGCAGTCCGGTCCCCGTTGGCGCTGCCGGCTCGGTCGTTGTCGATTCCGTTGCCGTCGTCGTCGTGATGTGGACGCGGCGGCGGTTGAGGACGGCCTGGCGTAGCGCCTCGTGGTGGGGGCCGCCGGTGGTGTGGGTGGTGTCCAGGCCGTCGACCAGCATCGATTTGCTGGCGTTTTCGGCGTGGGGGCGCAGGGGGGCCGGGACGGCGCGGATGAGTTTGCGCAGGGCGGTGCGCAACTCCGGGAAGGCGGAGAGGGGGCCGGCGGCCAGGAACAGGGCGCCGATCTCGCTTTCGGTGAAGCCGGTGAGGTCGGTGCGGGCGCCGCCGACCAGGCTCCAGCCGCCGCCGCGTCCCCGCCGGGAGTAGACCGGCACGCCGGCGGTGGTGAGGGCTTCGAGGTCGCGGCGGGCGGTGCGTTCGGAGACCTCCAGTTCGGTGGCGACCTCGCGTACGGTCACGCGGCCGCGGGCCTGGAGGAAGAGCAGGGTCGCGACCAGCCGGTCGGCCTTCACGGTGTTCCCCCCTCGCCGGAATCTCCGGTGATCTCGTACCTGTTATTTCCAGTATTTCTAATATTCCTAATAGGCCATGAGATGACCTCTTTTGAGGGGAAGATGAGTGCATGACCGAGAATGCGCATGCCTCCGGCTCCCCTGCCACGCCTCCGACCGCTGACCCCCGCGGCGGCCTTTTCAAGATCGTCGGACTGACCGGCCAGGTGCTGGCCGCGGTCCGTCCCGACCAGTACGACCTGGTCACCCCGTGTCCGGACTACTCGGCCCGGGACATGGCCAACCACCTGGTGTCGGTGCTGCGCCGGGTCACCGTGATGGGTTCCGGCGGGTCGTTCGCCAGCGTTCCGCACTTCGCCGAGGACGTCGCCGACGGCGACTGGGCCGAGGCGTGGGCCGTCGCCGCGAAGGAGTTCGACGCGGTGTGGTCCGACCCGTCGGTGCTGGGCCGTCAGATCGGCCTGCCCTGGGGCCCGGTGCCCGGGGTGATCGCCTCGGTGATCTACACCAACGAGTTCGTGCTGCACACGTGGGACCTGGCCAAGGCCACCGGGAAGAACCCGGAGTGGGACCCCGAGATGCTGGCCGCGCCGCTCGCGAACATGCACCGTGCCGTGCCGGCCGAGCCGCGTGGCGGCCCGGTTCCGTTCGGTCCGGTGGTGGAGGTTCACGAGGATGCTCCCGACATCGACAAGCTGGTGGGTTGGTACGGGCGTCGTCCCTGACGGATACGGATGTCGCCCGGCCGGGGGGCCGTCGTCCGAGGTGGACGGCGGCCCCCCGTCGCGTGCGCGTGCGGGCGGGCGGGCGGCCACGCGTACGTGCGTGGCTACCCGCGGCGCGCGTCCGTGCGTACGGTCAGCCGGCCGAGCCGATGGACTGGGCGAAGTCGAAGAACCGGTACGGGTCGTACTTGGCCTTGATGGTGGCCAGCCGGGAGTAGTTCTCGGCGTAGTACGACTGCTTCCAGTCCGTGAGGGCCGGGTCCATCCAGTTCTGGTACGTCTCGCCGTTGGAGTGCGGGTCGACGGCGGCGAAGCCGTTGTCGACCCAGGTCGTGGCGACCGCCTTGGCCTCGGCGGTGACCTGCTGGGGGTCGTTGATCAGGACCCGGTAGTTCACGGAGAACAGCGAGTCGCGGTGCACGTACGCGGTGTCGGTGCGCGCCAGGTCGTTGGCGGCGCCGCCGAAGAAGTGCAGGTCGAGGTAGCGGGCCTGGCCGGCCCGGCGGTCGGCGTCGAACGCGGACATCACGTCGGCCCAGCCGCCGCCCGCGTACGGGGCGCTCGCCAGGCGGGTGCGCTCCAGGCCGAACTCGGGGCGGGTGAGCACGCCGGCCGGGGACTTCTGCGAGCGCTGGCACTGGTCGAGGGTGAGCGTGGAGCAGCCGAAGATCATCATCATGAGCTGCTGGTACGTCAGGACGGCGTCCTGGCGGGCCAGCGGGGCGCCGGTCATGGAGATCAGGCGGGCGGCCTCGGTGGCCAGTTCGGCCGGGGTGCCGCGGGAGGCGAGCATGATGTTGACGTTGGGCACCGAGCCGGGGGCGGCGTCGGGCTGGACGACGTAGCCGCCGCCGCCGATGGTGCGGGGGGCGTCGACGAGCCAGCGGGTGGCGGCGTCGAGGACGTCGGCCGCGCGGTCGTACGGGAAGATCAGGTTGGTGATGGCCATCTGGTCGCCCACGTGCGGGGTGACGGTGAAGCGGGTGACCACGCCGAAGTTGCCGCCGCCGCCTCCTCGGATGGCCCAGAACAGGTCGCTGCGCGTGGTCGGGGACGCGGTGACGATGCGGCCGTCGGCGAGGACCACCTCGGCCGAGGTGACGGCGTCGCAGGCCATGCCCATGGGGCGGGTCAGGAAGCCGTAGCCGCCGCCCTGGAGGAAGCCGCCGGCGGCGACGGTCGGGCAGCCGCCCTCGCTGACGACGAGGCCGTGCGGGGCGAGGGCATTGAGGATGTCGACGTTCTTGGCGCCGGGGCCGATGTTGACGGATCCGCTGCCGGGGGCGACGGCGATGCCGTTGAGGCGGGACACGTCGATGATCAGGCCGCGGGTGGTCGAGTAGCCGCCGAAGCTGTGGCCGCCGCTGCGGACGGCTGCGGGCAGGCAGTTGTCGCGGGCGAAGCGGAGGGCGACGGAGACGTCGGCCGCGCTGGTGCAGTACGCGACGCCGCGCGGGTTGGCGGAGTCGAACTGGGCGAGTTCGAGCTGCTTGGCGACGCCGTAGGTGGGGTCGGCGGGCAGGACGAGCTGGCCCTGGAGGTTGCGGGCGAGCTGGCCCCAGGGGGTGTAGAGGGTGCCCGTCGCGTCCGCGGCCGTGGCGGTGGCCGTGGCCGTGGCGGCGGTGGGCAGGGCGGCGAGGCCGACGGCGGCCGAGCCCGCGCCGAGGAGTGCTCTGCGAGTGATCACGGGTTGTCCCATGGGTCGAGGTAGCGGATGCGGTGTGCGTGGCGGGGTGGTGGGTGTCGGGTTGCGGGGTGTGGCGCGCGGCCCCGCGGCGGGGCGGGCTGCCCCGGGGGAAGGCAGTGCGGCCCGCCGCGGGGCGGCGCCGGCGGGGTGTCCGGGCCCGTGGGCCCGGATCCCGTCTTGCCGGGCCGGGGTACGGACCCCCGTCCGGGTCCGGACCCCGGCCCGTGACCGGGGGCCCGGTCCGGGTCAGGGACCCGGTCCGTGGGCCGGGCACCCGGTCCGTGGGCGGGGCCCCGCCCCGGGCAACCCGGCTCCGCCGGGTACCGGGCTCTGCCCGGACCCGCGCCTCAAACGCCGGCGGGGCTGGGTGTTGCCCCTCAGGGCGCCAACGAAGGATGGGGGTTGCCCCTCAGGGCGCCGACAAAGGATGGGGGTTGCCCCTCAGGGCGCCGACGAAGGGTGGGGTTGGCCCTCGGGCGGCTGGTACCGGTCCGGGACCGGGCGCCGGTACCGGCCCGAGCCTGCCCAGGCCCGGGCGCTGGTACCGGTCCGGGTCGGGGGCTAGGAGACCTTGCGGCCTCGGATGCCCTGGCGGACCACGCCCTTGAGCATGGAGCGGCCGAGGTCGCGCATTTCCTTGGGTCCCTGGGTGCTGGCCCACCACATGAACTTCATCATGGTGGGGGTGGTGGCGCGGAAGAAGCGGTGGTCTTCCGGGTCCTTCCAGCCGAAGGGGGTGTTGACGGACTCGCAGTTGCGGATCGCCTCGAAGACGATGTCCGCGGCCTTGTCGCCGTCGATCTGGCCGGCCTCGTACGCCTCGCAGGTGTCGACCGTGATCTCGAACAGCTCCTTGAAGGCGTGGCTGTCCGGCCACCACAGGCCCGTGTACGGGGCGTTCTCCATCTCCTTGAAGTGGCGGTCGTCGCCGTCCAGGGAGAAGTTCTGGCGGGCCATGATCTGCCGCATGGTGGCCGGGGTGGTGAAGCAGGCCCAGACGCGGAAGACGGCGTTCCAGAGGCGGAAGTGGTCGAAGGCGATGTAGGAGGCGTTGACGATCTTGTCGTTGTGCTCCAGCAGGCCCTGCTCCAGGCGCTCCACGTACTCGAAGCGCTCGGCGGTGAAGTTGTTGTCGCGCAGCGCGTCCAGCACCCGGTAGGCGAGGGCGTCGACGACCTCGAAGGTGTTGGACAGGCCGCGGGAGTACAGCGGGTCGATGAAGCCGGCCGCGTGCGACATCAGGCACCAGCGGTCGCCGACCGTGCGCTTCGACGAGTACTGGATGCGGTCGGTGGAGACCCACTCGCGGACCCGCTTGGCGCCGTCGAACTGGCGCTTCACGGCCGGGTACATGTCGAGGTACTTGTTGAACTCCTCGTCCGGCGTCATGTCCGTCGGCTTCGGGTACACCCGCTCGTCGAACGTGAGGCCGACGCTGCACAGCGGGTTCTTGGAGTCCTTGTAGTTGTCGAACGGGATGATCCAGAACCAGCCGCGCTCGATCAGGTGGTGCAGGGTGCCGCCGTGGAAGGGCGACTCGGCCGGCGGGCGCAGCGCCTCGGGGTAGTTGCACACGTCGTCGTACGGCTTGACGCCGACGTAGTGCGTGAACAGCGAGCGCGCGTGGTGCTTGAGCCGCGACGGCTTCTCGCGCAGGTCGAACTTGTCGGCGAGCGGCGAGCGGAACCCGCTGGCGTCGATGAGGAACTTGCCGCGGAAGACCTCGCCGTTGTGGCCGGTGACGGTGACGCCGTCGTCGTCGAAGTCGATGTCGGTGGCGCGCCAGTTCTGCCGGAGCTCGCAGCCGTACTTGGCGGCGACGCTCAGGTAGTACGAGTCGGTGTCCTGCCGGTAGAGGTGGATGGCCTCGGTCAGCATCTTGGGGATCACGAACATGGTCGCTTCGCGCGGGTCCGGCTCGCGGTTCTTGCGCTGTGTGACGAATCCGAAGCTCTGCTTGCGGCCGTGCTGGGGGCCGATGTTCTCGGTGATCGCCTTCACGTCGAGCATGTGCTTGATCTCGGGGACGTCGTAGCGCACCGCGAGGATGTGCAGCCACTCGACGAGCTGCGGGTTCTGGGACTCGCCGACCGCGAAGCGCGGGTGCTGGCCTGCGTCGACGAGTACGACCTTGGCGCCCTGGCGGGCCAGGATGGCGCCGGTGATCGAGCCGGCGAGGCCCGATCCCAGGATGACGACGTCGCAGTCGTTCCACTCTTCGGCCTCGGGGGCCTTGTTCACTGCCTCAGCCTTGGTGGGCAAGACCGCACTCCTCTTCACTCGGGCTTTGCGGGTCACTGGGTTCGCTCGGTTGCGGGTCAGGCCGCGGTGCGCGGCTCGCCGAACCAGGTGGCCAGGGCGTCGGTCAGGCCCTCGGGGGTGCCGTCGGCGGCGGCCCACGCCACGTAGCCGTCGGGGCGGACCAGCAGGCTCGCGGTCGGGGCGTCGGCGCCGCCGGGGCGGGCGGTGACGATGTCGACGCGGTCGGCCCAGCCGGCGGCGGCGGCGCGCAGCTCGGCGTTGTCGTGCAGGTCGAGCAGGAGCGGGCGGCCGCGGTGCAGCTGCTCGTAGGTGCTCGTCTTCTCCTCGCCGAGGATGAGTTCCTGGTCGGGGAGGCGGTGGCCGAGCAGCGGGTGGTCGCCTTCGGCGTGGCCGTAGACGATGTCGAGGCCGGTGACGAGGCCGACGAGGTGGCGCTGCACCTCCTCGATCTTGACGAGCTCGGCGAAGATCTCGCGCAGCGGCTGCATTTCGGGGCCGCCGAGGTACAGGGAGCGCTGCACCAGGGTGTTGGCGACGATGCGGGCGCCGACCGGGTGGCGTTCGGCGTGGTACGTGTCGAGGAGGCCCTCGGGGGCGGTGCCCTTGACGGCGGCGGCGAGCTTCCAGCCGAGGTTGACCACGTCGCCGACGCCGGCGCTGATGCCCTGGGCGCCGATCGGGAGGTGGATGTGGGCGGCGTCGCCGGCGAGGAAGACGCGGCCCTTGCGGTACTCGGTGGCCTGGCGGCTGGCGTCGGTGAAGTAGCTGGTCCACAGCGGGGTGGCGGCGCTGATGTCCTCGCCGGTGACGCGCTGGAAGGACGCGGCGACCTCTTCGAAGGTCGGCGGCTCCTGGGTGGGGCGCACGCCGGCGCCGCGCTCGAAGACGACGACGCGGGTGGCGTGCGGGCCGAGCGGCAGGACGACGACCATGCCGGCCTCGCCGACCTCGCCGGTGGGGCGGATCCGCAGCGGGACGCCGGTGACGTCGGCCATCTGCATCTCGATGGTGGCGTTGACGCCGGGGAAGTCGATGCCGGCGATGCGGCGGACGACCGAGCGGGCGCCGTCGCAGCCGACGAGGTAGGAGGCGCGCAGGGTCTGGGTGCCCTCGGGGCCGGCGACCTCGACGGTGACGCTCTCGCCGTCGTCGGTCAGGCCGGTGACCTCGTGGCCGCGGCGTATGTCGGCGCCCAGGCGGGTGGCCCAGCCGTTGAGGATGGCTTCGGTGCGGGACTGCGGGACCCCGCGGACACCGAAGTTGCCGCCCTCGATGATGCGGTAGTCGATCGGAATTCCGCCGAAGTGGCCACCGGGAATGGTGTCCAGTTCGCCGAATGCGTCGAGCAGGCCGCGCTGGCCGAATTCCTCGATGGTGCGGGCCGAGAATCCCAGGGCCCGGGACTGCTGCATCGGCTCTTCGAGCCGGTCGAGGACGATGACGGAGAGTCCGGAGAGACGGAGTTCCCCTGCGAGCATGAGTCCCGAGGGGCCTGCTCCGGCAACAATCACATCGGCGTTAAGGCTTTCCATCTTCCCTCTCCCGGTGGCGTTTTCTCCAGTATTCCGACGGGGCGGGGGAATCAGAACGGCCGCGGATACAGGGTTCTGACAAGTTCGTCAGGTCTGCGGCAGGTGTGTCAGGGCGTGCTCCGGGAAACGGCGGGAGGGTGCCGACAGCGATGTGTCCGGCACCCTCCGGTCGTGCACGTCGTACGGGTTCTACGGGTCGTACGGGGTTCTGCGGGTCCTACGGGTCGTACGGGGTTCTGCGGGTCCTGCGGGTCGTACGGTGGGCCGGTCAGTTGCCGAGGACGCGGTCGACGCGGATCTCGACGACGGCCAGGCCCGGCGGCTGCGGCGGCGGGGCCCAGTACCGCTTGGTGTAGCGGCGGATGCCCTCGGCGACGCGCGCCCGGTCGGTGCTGACGGTGGCCGTGCCCTCCAGGGTGAGCCAGCGCCAGCCGACCATCTGGCAGACCGACACCCGAGCTCCGGGGGCGGCGAGGATGTTGCGGGACTTCTGGCGGTGCACGGTCGTCATGACCCGGGCGATGCCGGTGGCGGCGTCCCAGGTGAAGCGGACCGGTGCGGTGTGCGGGCTGCCGTCGGGCCGCAGGGTGGTGAAGGTGCACAGGTGGTTCTCGGCGAGGAAGGCCTCCGCCTCGGCGGTCAGGCGCGGGGGGTGTGCCGTCTGGGCCATCGTGGGTCCGTTCTCGCCGGGCCCGTGCGGTGCGCGGGCCCGGCGGGTTCGTTCGCTGCGGGGCGGGCCCGGGGGTGCGCTCCCGGGCCCGCGTTCTCAGTGGGCCGCGACGTTGGTGTTCTGGTCCTCGGCCCGGGTCAGCGGGAGCAGGATCAGGGTGACGAGGAAGCCGGCGGCGGCGAATCCGGCGCTGATCAGGAAGGCGTCGTGGAAGACGGTGGTACGGGCCTCCAGGACCAGGGCGGGCACGCCGTGGGCGGCGGCCTCCAGCTCCGGGATCCGGCGGAAGGCGAAGGTGGCTGCGACGGCCAGGCCGACAGCGCCGCCGACTTCCTGGGCGGTGTTGATGAGACCGGCGGCCAGGCCCGACTCGTGCTCCTCGGAGCCGGCGAACGCGGAGACCTGGAGCGGCACGAAGGAGGCGCCGAGGCCGAGGCCGCAGATGATGAAGGCGGGCAGCAGGTCGATCACGTACGAGGCGTCCGAGGGGGCGCGCCACAGCAGCATCATGCCGGTGGCGACGAGGGACAGACCGACCATCAGGACGGGCTTGGCGGCGACCTTGGTGACGACCTGGGAGGCGATGCCGGCGCCGACCGCGGTGGTCAGGGCGAGCGGGACGTACGCCAGGCCGGTGGTGACGGCGGAGTAGTCGAGGACCTGCTGCATGAAGAGGCTGGCGAAGAAGAAGAGGCTGACGCAGGTGCCGAGCAGCAGGACGGCGATGACGTTGGCGGCGCGCAGCGAGGGCCGGCGGAAGATCGCGAGGGGGATCAGCGGGGCCTTGGCGCGGCGTTCGATGAGGAGGAAGCCGACGATCAGGAGGGCGGAGAGGGCGAAGCCGCCGTAGATGCGGCCCATCGGGACGTCGGAGTCGTCGACGGTCTGGCCGAGGGTGAAGATGAGGAGGATCAGACCGGCCGTCAGGACCACGGCGCCGGCGACGTCGAAGCTGCGGGTGCGCTCGGCGGCCTTGCTCTCGCCGACGACCATCGGGGCGATCAGGGCGCCGATGAGGCCGATCGGCACGTTGATGAAGAAGATCCAGCGCCAGCCGGGGCCGTCGGTGAGGAGGCCGCCGAGGGTGACGCCGGCGACGGCGGCGACGCCGCTGAGGGCGCCCCAGGCGCCGAGCGCCTTGTTGCGGGCCGGGCCTTCCTCGAAGTTGTTGGTCAGCAGGCTCAGGGCGGCGGTGGCGATGAAGGCCGCGCCCAGGCCCTGGGCGCCGCGGGCGGCGATGAGCAGGGCGGCGGTGTCCGCGAAGCCGGCGGCCAGCGAGGAGAGGGCGAAGAGGACCAGGCCGGTCTGGAGCATCCGGCGGCGGCCGAAGGTGTCGGCGAGCCGGCCGGTGAGCAGCAGGAATCCGCCGAGGAGCATGCCGTAGGTGGTGACGACGTACTGCAGGGCCGTCTGGGAGATGTGGAGCTCGTCCTCGATGGTCGGCAGGGCCACGTTGACGATGGAGACGTCGAGGAACGTCATGAAGCCGGCCAGGCAGAGGAACGCCAGGATGAGCCCGGGGCGGTACGCGGGCCCGGGCTCCGCCGGTGCCGGCGCAGAGCTTCGCAGGGGGGACTCTTGGATCGACATGCCACTCCTCGGAACGGAACGGATAACGGGGGGACGTTGGTGGCTTTCAGGAAGCTAGCACCCTGGGTAAAGTAGGTACCTAGAGGAAAGTGACTTCCTGGAGGGTTCGCATGAACAGCAGCACGGCCTCCGCACGGAGCGGCGGCGCGGCCGCCCACGCGGCCCGGGTGACGTCGGAGCAGGCTTGCCCGATCGCCCCGGTCCTCGACATCGTCTTCAGCCGGTGGACGACGCCGATCCTGTGGACGTTGAACGAATTCGGCGTGCAGCGCTTCGTGGAGCTCCACCGCAACATCGGCACCATCACGGCGAAGGTGCTGACGCAGCGCCTGCGGCAGTTGGAGCGCGACGGGCTCGTGATCCGCACGTACCACCCCGAGGTTCCGCCCCGGGTGGAGTACGAGATCAGTGAGCTCGGGCGGAGTCTGGCCCCGCTCTTCGCGCACCTGGCGGACTGGTCGGCGGACAACCTGCCGCGCGTGGAGCGGGCGCGGCAGGAGTTCGACGCGGCGGAGGCGCCGGTCGTGGTCCGGGGGCGCTGAGCCCCGCGGGCCGGTCAGGCAGCGGCGGCGTCATCGGCGGCGCTGTCGAGATCGCTGTCCAGTTCGCGCATGGCGCCCTGGAAGAAGATGAGGGGCTCCTCCTCGGCGGCCGGGGCGCCGAGTTCGACGACCTCGCCGAGCAGGATGGTGTGGTCGCCGCCGTCGTACTCGTTGATCAGCCGGCAGTCCAGGAAGGCCAGGGCCTCGCTGAGGACGGGCAGGCCCGCGTCCGAGCGGTGGTGCGGGACTTCCTCGATGCGCGCGGAGTCGCGGCCGGCGAACGCCCAGGCCACCCGCTCCTGCTGCTGGGTCAGGAAGTTGACGACGAAGCCGCCGCTGGACTGCACCACCGGCAGCAGCCGGGAGTTCTGGTGCAGGCAGATCAGCACCAGCGGCGGGTCCAGCGAGACCGAGGTGAACGAGTTCACGGTGGTCCCGCCGGCGTCGTCCTTCTCGCCTGAGGTGATGACGGTGACGCCGGTGGCGAAGTTGCCGCACACGTCGCGCAGCGCGCGCCCGTCGACCGGGTTGCGGCGCTCGGTGCCGGCTGACTGAACGGGTATCACGACAGAGCCCTTTCTCAGCTGTGTGTGGTGAGGACGTCCGCGCCGGGGGTGGTGCGCGCCTCCTGGGGCGCGGCGCCGGCGGGGAGTTCGGTGTCGAGGGGGGCCTTGGTGCCGTCGAGCGGCGCGCCCGCGTCCTTGGCGGTGCGGCGGGACAGCAGGGGGCCCGCCATCGCCGTGGTGACCAGGGCCATGACGACGAGCATGGTGAACATCCGCCCGTCCAGGACGCCGAGGCTGACGGCCGCGTTCAGGATGATCAGCTCGGTGAGGCCGCGGGTGTTCATGAGCAGGCCCAGGTCCACGGACTCGCGCCAGCCCAGGCCGGCCATCCGGGCGGGCAGGATGGCGCCGACCAGCTTGCCGGCGCAGGCCACCGCGATGATCAGGGCGAGGGCGATGAAGTCGCCGCCGCTCAGAGCCCCGAGGTCGACGCCGAGGCCGGTGACGATGAAGAAGACGGGCAGCAGGACGACGCTGACGTTGTCCATCGGCTTGCGCAGGTGCTGGGCCAGGACGCGGGAGGGCTCACGGGGCATCACGAAGCCGAAGAGGAACGCGCCGAAGATGGCGTGGATGCCGATCCAGGTGGTCAGTACGGCCGAGCCGAGGGCGCCGGCGCACAGCACGGCCAGCAGCGCCGACCAGCGCTCGGTGGCGGCCCAGCGCCACACCAGGCGGGCCACCAGCGGCTTGACGACCAGGAACATCAGCGCGATGTACCCGACGCTGAGCAGGCCGATCTTGGCCATGTTGGTGAAGTCGCCGTCCGAGGTGACCAGGGCGGAGACGTACGCCAGCAGGCACCAGGCGAGCAGGTCGTCGATGGCGGCACTGGCCAGCGACAGGGCGCCGACGCGGGTCTCCATCAGCTTGTTCTCGGTGAGGATGCGGGCCAGCACCGGGAAGGCGGTGACCGACATGGCGGTGCCGAGGAAGGTCGCGAAGGCGACGAAGGAGATCTCGTGGCCGGCCACGGTGGCGTGGTCGGGGTAGAGGAACGGGGCGAGCGCCACGCCCAGGCCGAAGGCCATCGCGATGGAGGAGAGGGAGACTCCGGCGGCGAGCCCGGCGTGCGGCCGGATCATCCGCTTCTCGAACTCCCAGCCGACCACGAACATGAAGAGGATCAGGCCCACCTGGGAGACCGCCGACAGGAGCGGGCGCACCTCGGCGGGGAACAGGTGCTGGGTGAGGTTTCCGGGCAGCAGGCCCAGGACGCTCGGCCCGAGCAGGATGCCGGCCGTGATCTCGCCGACGACGGCGGGCTGGCGCAGGCGCTGGGCGAACCTGCCCAGCGCGGCGCCGGCGAGCAGCACGATCGCGATGTCCAGGAGGAGCATCGCGAGGGTGGATTCCGGTACTCCGGCGGCGAGGGTGGTCACTGCATCTCCTGCTGCTGTGGCGCGGGCGGGGTCCCATCGGTCCACAGGACCTGGAAGGAGAGGGCGGCGAGGCGCCAGCCCCCGGGGGTGCGGTGGGCTTCTCCGGTCGCCAGGGTGCCGACGCTGAACAGCGGGCGGGCGGCCCCGGCGTCCGGGTGGTGGACGTGCGTGGAGACGAGGTTGGCGCGCAGCACCGCGCGGTCGTCGCCGGTGAAGTCGACGACGGCGGGCGATCCCAGGTGCTGCGTGGCGGCGAAGGCCGCGAGCGCGTCGCGGTGGTACGCGGCCATGCCGTCGAGGCCCTTGTGGGCGCTCATCGGGAACTCGACCCGGGCGTCGTGCGTGAACAGGGTCGCCGCCCACGCGTCGTCCAGTTCGTCGGCGTCGAGTCCGATGAGGTAGCGGTCCAGCAAGGTGCTTATGTCGGATGTTTCCCGGCCTGGATACATTGCGCGAGCATCCCAAGAATCCGATGGCCAACCAAGGCTGCTTTTCCTGGAACTGACGAAGTTGCAGAAAACCTTGAACCCGGCCGGGAAACCTGACAAACCCGTGCGATTTTCTGACCGGACGGGCCTTTCCCTTCGGCCCATTCCTCTTGCAAGCTGCGGTGGGAACAAAAGACGGACATGCCGTGAAGATGCTCCGCACACCATTTCCCCGAACGGAAGAGAAGAGAGAATGCCTAAGATCGCAGCCGACGGGCAGCACCTGACCGTCCTCAACCTGTTCTCGACCGACGCTCCCGAGAAGCAGGTCAAGCTGCTTGCCGCGATGCGCGAGATCGTCGACTCCGCGGCGTACGAGGGCTGGATCTCCAGCACGGTGCACGCGGGCCAGGACAAGCCGGGCACCGCCAACTTCATCCAGTGGCGCAGCACCGAGGACCTGGAGGTGCGCTACTCCGGCGAGGAGTTCAAGCACCGCACGCTGCCGCTGTTCGGCGAGATCACCACCTCGATCCGGCTGCTCCAGAACGAGATCGCCTTCACCCAGCAGAAGCCGGGCCTGGACGTCACCGAGATCTCCCCGGACCGCGACGACTACACGTCGATCGAGCTGTTCGGCGTCTCGGAGGACGAGCAGGAGCAGCTCGTCGACGCGCTCGGCACCGACTCGGAGTGGCTGGCCGAGGTCGACGGCTACCGCACCCACACCGTGCTGCGCGGCCTGCGCGCCCGCGGCATCGAGGGCAAGTTCGTCGTCGTCTACTCGCAGTGGGACAGCAAGGAGGCGTTCGACGCCTTCCGCGCGGTGCCCGAGGCGGACCGCACCCCGGCGCGCCAGAAGGTCGACGCCCAGGTCACCGCCCTGTCGACCTGGCAGGACGCCAACACGTACCGCGTGGTCCACACCCGTTCCGCGGGCGAGTGACCTGCGGCCCCGGGCGGGGGTCCGGCCGGCTGTGCGGCAGCCGGAAACCCGCCCCCGGGCCGCTTACGGACACGGGCACCGCGCGCCCTGAGCGCGGCCGCGGACAGCTGACCCGAGCACGAGAGGTCTGCCGTCTCCCCCCACCGGCGGCCGCTCGCCCGCCGGAGTGCCGCTGCCGGGAATTCCCCACCCGGCGGCGGCATTTCCGGTTTTCGGACCCCGTCCGCGGACACCACCCGAAGATTTCCCACGCGGGCGAGCGGGTCGCCCCCGGCGCCCCGGCTCCCCGTGCCCTTCGCAGGACGAGGAGTACCGAACATGCAGGATGCGGGCGTGCGCCGGACGGCGCACGAGATCACCGTGGCGGTCCCGGCGGCCACGGTCCACCGGCTGATCGCCGACGTGGACAACTGGCCGCGGACCTTCCCCGACACCGTCCACGTCGCCCTGGAGGCGGCGCCCGAAGGTGAGCAGCGGCTGCGGATCTGGGAGGCCGCCGACGGCGGCGAGCCGCAGGTCCGTACGCTGCGCCGGATCGTCCAGGACGACGAACTGCGGGTCAATTTCGAGCAGTTGACGAACGAGCCGCCGGTGGCCTCACTGGGCGGCGCCTGGCTCGTGGAGCCGGCCGGCGAGGACTCCTCGCGGGTGCGGCTGCTGCACGAGTTCCGGGCGGCCGGCGAGGGCGCCGCGGCCGATGCGGTGCTCGACGCGATCGCCGTACGGGTCGGGCGCGAGGCGCAGGACACCCTCGCGGCGTTGAAGGAGAACGTGGAGGCCGTCCACGCCAGCGAGGACGTCACCTTCTCCTTCGAGGACACCGTCCACATCGACGGCAGCGCCAAGGACGTCTACGACTTCATCAACGAAGCCGACCTCTGGCACGAACGCCTCCCCCACGTCGCGACCGTCCGCCTCACCGAGGACACCCCCGGCCTCCAGACCCTCGAAATGGACACCCGGGCAAAAGACGGCTCCACCCACACCACCAAGTCCCACCGCGTGACCTTCCCCCACCACAAGATCGCCTACAAGCAGGTCACCCTCCCCGCCCTCATGACCCTCCACACCGGCTACTGGACCTTCCAGGAGACCGACAACGGCGTCAGCGCCTCCTCCCAGCACACCGTCACCCTCAACACCGCCAACATCGCCCGCATCCTCGGCGACCAGGCCACCACCGCCGACGCCCGCGCCTACGTCCACCAAGCCCTCTCCACCAACAGCACCGCCACCCTCCACCACGCCAAGGCCTACGCGGAGAGCGGCCGCTGATGGCGGTGGCGAACACGCTCTCCGTGGGCCACGGGGAGCTGGACGTATGGCTGCTGCCGCCCCCCGACTCACCGCGCGACGTGCCGGTGGGCGAACTGGACGCGAAGGAGATGCAGCGGGCCGAGGCCTACCGCCGGCCCGACGACCGGCGGATGTACACGGCGGCCCACGTCGGGCTGCGCAGGGTGCTCGCCGTCTACACCGGCATCGCACCGCACCTGCTGTGCATCACCGGCGAGAAGCACGACGGGCTGGGCGGCCGCAACGGCCGGCCGCGCGTCCTCGGGGTGCCCGGCGCCCCGCAGTTCTCGCTGTCGCACAGCCACGGGCTGGCGCTGGTGGCTGTGGCGGGCAGCCGGATCGGGGCCGACGTCCAGCGGATCCCCGACCCGGCGACCGCCGCGGCCTGCCTGCCCGCGCTGCACCCGGCGGAGCGGGCGGAGCTGGAGGAGCTCCACGGGTCCGAGCAGACGGTCGCCTTCGGGCGGCTGTGGACCCGCAAGGAGGCGTACCTCAAGGGGCTGGGCACCGGGCTGGCCCGGGGCGCGGACCTCGACTACCTGGGCGAGTACGACGCCTCCCGGCGCCCCGAGGGCTGGGTGGTGGGCAACCTGCCGCTGTGCGCGAGCCATGTCGCGGCGGTCGCCGTGCTGGGCAGCGGGGACCGGCGCATCGTGATGCGGGCGGTGCCGGACACGCTGCTGTACGCGCGGGAGGCGGCTGAGCGGATTGCCGGGGTCGAGCCGGGGTTGCACACCGTGTTGCGTGACCTGCGGGGGCGGGGCGGGGCGGCCGCCGCCGCCGGGCGGGCCGTGGCCTGAGCGGCCTGCTCCGCCGCAACGCGCCGAGGGGCCGGACTTCCTGAGAAGTCCGGCCCCTCGGGCGTGCGGGTGGCCGTACGGCGTTTGCGGCGCGGGGATTGGGCCCGAGCCCACTCCGGCCTCGCCGGTGCCTTGGGGCGCAACCCCCAGCCTTGTCGGCGCTGCGTGCGGGAAATCCAGCCTCGCCGGCGTTTGAGGCGCGGGGTTTGGGGCTGAGCCCCAAGCAACCCGGCTGACGCCGGGCACCGGGCTCCGCCCGGACCCGCTCCTCAAACGCCGGAGGGGCTGAAGATGCGCGGGGTCGCCGGGCTCTGCCCGGGCCCGCTCCTCAAACGCCGGAGGGGCTGAAGATGCGCGGGGTCGCCGGGCTCCGCCCGGGCCCGCTCCTCAAACGCCGGAGGGGCTGAAGATGCGCGGGGTCGCCGGGCTCCGCCCGGGCCCGCTCCTCAAACGCCGGAGGGGCTGAAGATGCGCGGGGTCGCCGGGCTCTGCCCGGGCCCGCTCCTCAAACGCCGGAGGGGCTGAAGATGCGCGGGGTTGCCGGGCTCTGCCGGGGCCCGCTCCTCAAACGCCGGAGGGGCTGAAGATGCGGGTTGCAGGTGGCGGGTCAGGCGGCGGAGTGCCAGGTTCGGGGGCCTTCGAAGCCGGGTACGCGGTCGGGGCGGCGCCAGCGGGCGGAGGCCTGGTGGCGGCGGGCCAGGTCGTCGGTGCCGGCGCCGGGGCCGGCGCCGCGGGCGAGCAGGACGGCCGTGAGGGCGGCGAGTTCCTCCGGGGAGGGGTCGCCCTTGACGACGCGCAGCAGGTCCACGGGTGCGGCGGGCTGTCCGTTCTCGTTCACGGTGTGCTCCTCACGTCTACTGGGGCGGGTTGCCGTGCTTGCGGCGGGGCAGGTCGGCGTGCTTGGAGGCGAGCATCGCGAGCGAGCGGGCGAGGACCTGGCGGGTCTCGGCGGGGTCGATGACGTCGTCGACCAGGCCGCGCTCGGCCGCGTAGTACGGGTGGACGAGCTCGCGCTTGTACTGGTCGATCTTCTCCTGGCGCATCGCGTCCGGATCGTCGGCGGCGGCGATCTCGCGGCGGAAGACGACGTTGGCGGCGCCTTCCGCGCCCATCACGGCGATCTCGTTGGTGGGCCAGGCCAGCGCGATGTCGGCGCCGATGGACCGGGAGTCCATGACGATGTACGCGCCGCCGTAGGCCTTGCGCAGCACCACCGAGACGCGCGGGACGGTGGCGTTGCAGTACGCGTACAGCAGCTTGGCGCCGCGGCGGATGATTCCCTCGTGCTCCTGGTCGACGCCGGGCAGGAAGCCGGGCACGTCCACGAGGGTGACCAGCGGGATGTTGAAGGCGTCGCAGAACTGCACGAACCGCGCGCCCTTCTCGCTGGCGCGGATGTCCAGGACGCCGGCCATCGCGGCGGGCTGGTTGGCGACGATGCCGACCGTGTGGCCGTCGATGCGGGCCAGGCCCACGACGATGTTCTGCGCCCAGGCCGCGTGCACCTCCATGAACTCGCTGTCGTCGACGAGTTCCTCGATGACCCCGCGGATGTCGTACGAGCGGTTGCCGTCGGCGGGGACCAGGTCGTGCAGGGCCTCGCAGGGGCGGTCGGCGGGGTCGCCGGTGCGGGCGGCCGGCGGCAGCTCGCGGTTGTTGGAGGGGAGCAGCGAGATCAGGTAGCGGACCTCGGCCAGGCAGGTCTCCTCGTCGTCGTAGACGAAGTGCGCGACGCCGGAGGTGCCGGCGTGCACGTCGGCGCCGCCGAGGCCGTTCTGGCTGATCTCCTCGCCGGTCACGGCGCGGACCACGTCCGGGCCGGTGATGAACATCTGGGAGATGTCGCGGACGGCGAAGATGAAGTCGGTCAGGGCCGGGGAGTACGCGGCGCCGCCGGCGCAGGGGCCGAGCATCACGGAGATCTGCGGGATGACCCCGGAGGCCTTGGTGTTGCGCTGGAAGATGCCGCCGTACCCGGCGAGCGCGGAGACGCCCTCCTGGATGCGGGCGCCCGCGCCGTCGTTCAAGGAGACCAGCGGGGCACCGGCCGCGATGGCCATGTCCATGATCTTGTGGATCTTCGCGGCGTGGGCCTCGCCCAGCGCGCCGCCGAAGACCCGGAAGTCGTGGGCGTAGACGAAGACCGTGCGGCCCTCGACGGTGCCCCAGCCGGTGACCACGCCGTCGCCGTACGGCTTCTTCGCCTCCAGCCCGAAGCCGGTGGCCCGGTGCCGGCGCAGCGACTCCACCTCGGCGAAGCTGCCCTTGTCCAGCAGCAGGGTGATCCGCTCGTGGGCGGTCAGCTTGCCCTTGGCGTGCTGGCGTTCGGTGGCCCGGGGGTCCAGGCCGTGGCGGGCCTCGTCCTTGCGGGCCTGGAGCTCGGTGAGGCGTTCGGTGAGCCGGGCCTCGGGTGTCGCGGGCGGCATCTTCGGGTCTCCTGTCGGGTGGGTGGCGGGGCGGCGGGGCGGGCTGCGGACGCGTGAGCGGTCCGGGCTCAGACGCCCGCGGGGGCCGGTTCGAGGTGCTTGGCGAGCAGTTCGGCGAGGCCGGTGACCGTACCGTCGAGTAGGTCTTCGGCGGCCAGCGGGACGCTCAGGTCCCGCTGGATCCCGCGGACCAGGCTCTCGGCGTTGAGCAGGTCC
Source organism: Streptomyces sp. NBC_00239 (assembly GCF_036194065.1). Lineage (NCBI taxonomy): Bacteria > Bacillati > Actinomycetota > Actinomycetes > Kitasatosporales > Streptomycetaceae > Streptomyces > Streptomyces sp. NBC_00239. Next base: position 30,189 of record NZ_CP108097.1, read on the forward strand.
AGTCCCTGGTTGCGCAGGGGCTGGTGGGGGCCGGTGCGGTGGCCCGGCGGCACCTGGAGGAGCTGGTCCAGGTGCAGGCGCAGGCAGTGGGCGAGGGTGGCGGTGCGCAGCTCGGGGCTCATGGCCCGCAGGTCGCGCAGGGCGGGCAGGTGCCCGAGGGTGCCGTTCGCCGTGCCGTGGGCGCTCTGGGCGGTGTCGTCGGTCATGTCTGTCGCTGCCTTTCGTCGGGTGCGGGCCGGCCCGCCCGGTGGTGTGTCGGCCCGTCAGGGCCGACTGTCCGGGCGGGCGGAAGAGGCGGGAGCGCGAGCGGCTTGAGCGGATCTGAGGCGGCCCCGTGTCCGGCCTCGAGCGCGGGCGCCGGAGCAGCCGCCGGGGCGGCCGGCGGGGCGGGCACGGGAGCGGCCGCCGGGGCGGGTGTGGCGGGGCGGCGGCGGGTGGTGGCCGGCCAGGCGGCCAGGGCCGCGGCGAGCGAGACCAGGCCGCCCGCGGTCAGGCCCCAGCGGGCGCCGTGGCGGGCGCTGAGCCAGCCCACGAACAGGGCGCCCAGGGGGGTGAGACCTTGCAGGATCAGCGTGTACAGGGCCATCACCCGGCCGCGCAGCCGCGGGTCGGTGCCGAGCTGGATGCGGTGGTTGGCGGCCTGCGCGAAGTAGATGCTCGCGAAGCCGGTCAGGGCGAGGAGGACGGCCGCCGAGACGTAGCCGGGTGCCCCGCCGGCGGCCGCCTCCAGGACGCCGAACGCGAGGGCGGAGCCGGTGACCGTACGGGCGGCGGGCCGGCTGCGGCGGCCGGTGGTGGCGAACGCGGCGGCCAGCGAGCCGGTCGCGAAGGCGGTGGTGAGCAGGCCGAAGGCGGTGGCGTCGGCGTGGAAGACGGTTTTGGCGAGCAGCGGCAGGGTCAGCTGGAAGTTGAAGCCGAACAGGCCGACGACCGCCACCAGGCCCAGCGTGACGACCAGGTCGGGCCGGGTGCGTACGTACCGCAGGCCGTCGCGGATGCCGGTGCCGCGGCCGGCGGGCGGGGTGAGGTGCAGCTCGGCGGGGCGGATCGCGCGCAGCCCGGCGACGGTGGCCAGGTAGCTGGCGGCGTTGAGGGCCAGCGCCCAGCCGGTGCCGGCGACGGAGATGAGCACCCCGGCGAGGGCGGGGCCGGTGACCCGCGCGATGTTGAAGTAGGCGGCGCTGAGCGCGGAGGCGTTGGGCAGCAGGTCGGGGCCGACGAGCTCGCCGACGAACGCCATCCGCGCCGGCACCTCGAAGGCGTTGACGGTGCCCAGGCCCAGGGCGAACAGGTACAGCTGCCAGAGCTGGACCGCGTCGGCGAGGACGAGGACGGCCAGCGCCAGGGCGAGCGCGCCGGAGGCGAGGTTGGCGAGGACCAGCAGCTGCCGTTTGGGGCGGCGGTCGGCGAGCCGGCCGCCGTGCAGGGTGAGCAGCAGCATGGGCGTGAACTGGAGGGCGGTGAGGGTGCCGAGGGCGCCGGCGGAGTCTCCCGTCAGGTCGAGGACCAGCCAGTCCTGGGAGACCACCGCCATCCAGGTGCCGGCCACCGAGACGGTCTGTCCGGCGGCGAACAGCCGGAAGTTGCGCACGGCGAGGGAGCGCAGGGGCCGCGGGTACGTCCGGGGACGTGTCGTCTCCATGGGCTCTGCCGGTCAGCCGGCCGCGCCGGCGCGCGCCAGGCACTCCTCCAGGAACGCGAGGGCGCGCAGGTGGTAGGAGCGGGCGACCCAGCCGAGGCTGATGTTGTGGCCGGCGTCGGGCTGCCGGTCGACGGTGACGAACGGCGCGGCGCCGAACAGGCCGGCGAGGCCGTCGAGGTCGTCCTCGCCGTGCCGCCACCACAGTTCGTGTTCGGCGAAGGTGAGCCGTACGGGGACGGTGACGGCGGCCGCGGCGGTGGTGAAGCTCTCGGGCCAGCGGGCGGCCTCGGCGCGCTCGCGCACGGGCATGGGGGCGACGAGGGCGGCCGCGTCGCGGAAGGTGTTGGGCGGGTAGAAGCGCAGGGCGCCCCAGTTGCGCTTCCAGTGGCTGTGCACGTGGGGGTCGCGGTGGTCGCCGGGGTCGACGGCGTAGTCGCGGCCGCAGCCGTTGATGTCGAGGCCGAGCAGGGGCGGGGCGGCGGGGGCGTTAACGGCGTTAACGCCGTTAACGCCGGCGCCTCGCGGGCGGGCCCGGTCGGCGGCGTAGGTGAGGGCGAGTTTGCCGCCGAAGGAGTGCGCGACGAGGAACAGCCCGGCGCCGGTCGGGAAGCGGCCGGCGAGGTGGGTGAGGGCCGCGGTGAGGGTGGCGGACTGCTCGGCGAGGCTCTGGCCGCGGGGCAGCCGGGCGGCGGAGAGCCCGTAGCCGGGGCGGTCGACGGAGACGACGGTGTAGCCGAGGCGGGCGCCGAGGGTCAGCAGGGAGACGTCGGGGTGGGCCTGCCCGTCGAAGTAGCCGGCGCTCATGCCGCCGCCGTGGACGGCGACGATGGTGGCGCGGGGCGGTCCGGCGGGCTGGGCGATGAGCGCGGACAGGGTGATGTCGCCGGCGTCCAGCGTGACGGGGCGGACGCCGGGGGACATCGACGGGGCGACGACCGGGGCGATGGTGGGGGCGCTCATGCGGTACCGCCCCGGGGGCGGGTGGTGGGGCGGCGGGTCATTGTTCCTCCTGGTGCGGGTACGTACGTGCGGGCCTGGCCGGGCCGGGCCTTTCGGGGCTCCGCCCCGGACCCCGCGCCTCAAACGCCGGCGGGGCTGGGTTTCGCCCGGCCAGGCCAGGGCTGTGGCGGGGACGGCGCCTCGAACGGCGGTGATCCAGCCTCGCCGGCGTTTGAGGCGCGGGTGCGGGGCTGGGATGCGCCTCAGGTGGGTGGTCAGGCGGAGGTGCCGAACCAGGTGGTGAGGGCCTCCTTCGCGGCGGACGGGTCGGTGCCGGCCCAGGCGACGTAGCCGTCGGGGCGGACCAGGACGGCGGTGGCGCCGGCGAAGACGTCGGCGCCGGTGGCGGGGGTGCCGGTGACGGTGATCACGCGGTCCTTCCAGGCGGCGGCGCACTCGCGCAGCGCCGGGTCGTCGGCGAGGTCGATGAGCACGCCCTGGGCCGCGTGCAGCAGTTCGGGGGTGCGGACCTCGCCGGCGGCGGTGGCCAGGGTGCGCGGCGGGAGCCGGCGGCCGGTCAGCGGGTGCGCGTCGGCGGGCGTGCCGGCGGGCGTGCCGGCGGGCGCGTCGTAGCGGACGTCGAGGTGGCTGACCACGCCGGCGAGGTGGCGCTTGACCGGGTCCAGCGCGAGGAGTTCGGTGAACAGGGCGCGCATCGGCTCGGACTCCTCGCCGCCGAGGAAGACGGTGCCCTGGGCGAGGGTGTTGGTGAGCAGGCGCTGCCCGGCCGGGTGCCGCTCGCCGTGGTAGGTGTCGAGGAGGCCTTCGGGGGCCCAGCCCTGGACGACGGCGGCGAGCTTCCAGCCGAGGTTGGCGGCGTCCTGGACGCCGGTGCTCAGGCCCTGGCCGGCGGCCGGGAGGTGGATGTGGGCGGCGTCGCCGGCGAGCAGGACGCGGCCGCGCCGGTACTCGGTGGCCTGCCGGGTGGCGTCGCTGAAGGAGCTGACCCAGTCGGCGCCGCCGCCGGAGATGTCCTCGCCGGTGAGGCGCTGCCAGGCGGCGGCGACCTCGGCGAACTCGGGGGTCTCGCTGCGGTCGGCGGGCGGCGCGCCGTGCTCGCACACGATGATGCGGTCCACGCCCTCGGCGAGCGGCGCGGCCATCACCATGCCGGCGGGGACGCGTTCGCCGAGGAAGCGCGGCGGGATGTTGCAGCCGGTGACGTCGGCGAGGTACATGCCGCGGGTGGCGTCGGTGCCGGGGAAGTCGAAGCCGCCGGCCTTGCGGACCTTGCTGTGGCCGCCGTCGGTGCCCACCAGATAGGCGGCGCGCAGCCGCTCCTCGCCGTCGGGGCCGGCGACGGTGACGGTGACGCCGTCCTCGTCCTGGTCGAGGGCGAGGAACTCCACGCCGCGCCGGATGTCGGCGCCGAGTTCGGCGGCCCATTCGGACAGCACGGCCTCGGTGCGGGACTGCGGGATGCCGCGGGCCCCGAAGTGGGCGTCCTCCAGCACGGTGTAGTCGAAGACCACGCCGCCGAAGTGGCCCATCGGGCTGGTCTCCACGTCGCCGAAGCGCGGGACGAGGCCGCGCTGGTCGAAGGTCTCCAGGGCGCGGGCGGTGAAGCCGAGCCCCCGCGACTGGCCGGTGGGCTGCGCGAGCTTCTCGACGACGACGACGTGCGCGCCGCCGAGGCGCAGTTCCCCGGCCAGCATCAGGCCGGTGGGCCCGGCGCCGACGATGATGACGTCCGCGTCCATGTGGTCTCTTCCTCGTTCCTGCCGCGCCTCAGCGGGCGGCGGCGGTTGCGGTGGCGATCGGGGCGTGGGTGGTACGGGGGCTCGCGGCGGCGCCGAACCAGCGGCGCAGCGCGGCGTGCAGGCCGGCGGTGTCGCTGCCGGGGCCGGCCCAGGCGACGTAGCCGTCGGGGCGTACCAGCAGGGCCTCGCCGGGGGTGAGCGGGGTGCCGGGGGCCGGGCGGGCGGTGATCTGGGTGACGCGGTGGGCCCAGGGGGCGGCGCCGAGGTCGGTGCCGGTGCCGAGGTCGAGGAGCAGGCCGTGGCCGGTGCGCAGCAGGTCGGTGGTGCGCAGGGGGCCGCCGGGGTCCGGGGTGGGGAACGCGGCGGGTCCGGCGGTGAGTTCGGCGGCGGCGAGCGGGGCGGGGGGCAGCCGGCGGCCGGTGAGGGGGTGGCCGGCGCCGTCGGGCAGGTCGTAGCGGATGCCGAGGCCGCTGATGGTGCCGGCGAGGGCGGCCCGTACGGGTTCCAGGGCGATCAGCTCGGCGAGGACGGCGCGGGCGGGTTCGATCTCGGGGCCGCCGAGGAGCAGCTGGGTCTGGGCGCGGATGTTGGCGAGGACCTCGGCGCCGACGGCGTGCCGTTCGGTGTGGTAGCTGTCGAGGAGGCCTTCGGGGGCGTCGCCGCGGATCTCGGCGGCGAGTTTCCAGCCGAGGTTGAAGGAGTCCTGGACGCCGAGGTTGAGGGCCTGGCCGCCGCTGGGCATCTGCTGGTGGGCGGCGTCGCCGGCGAAGAGGATCCGGCCGTGCCGGTACCGGTCGAGCTGCCGGTTGGCGTCGCCGAAGGCGTTGACCCAGTGGGGCAGGCCGTGGCCGATGTCCTCGCCGGTGACGCGCTGCCAGGCCTCGGTGACCTCGGTGAAGGCGGGGGCGCCGGTGCGGGGCCGGGCGGGGGTTCCGTACGCGTGGACCATGACGCGGGTGACGCCGTCGCGGGTCGCGGAGATGGCGAGGCCCGCTTCGAGGCGCTGGAAGCGGCGGTCGGGGGTGTCGATGCCGGTGACGTCGGCGCGCAGGAGTTCGCGGGTGGCGTCCTGGCCGGGGAAGTGGGCGCCGGTCAGGCGCCGTACGGTGCTGTCCTCGCCGTCGCAGCCGACCAGGTAGCGGGCGGTGATGCGGACGGGCCCGTCGGGGCCGAGGGCGTCGGCGGTGACGTGGTCGGGGCCCGCGGTGAGCGCGACGAGCTGGTGGCGGCGGTGGAGGCGGGCGCCGAGTTCGGCGGCCCGGTCCTGGAGGAGTTCCTCGGTGCGCCGCTGGAGGACCTTCCACTGGCCCGGGTGGGAGCTGGGCAGGCCGAGGTCGAGTCCGATGCCGCCGAAGTGGCCGCGGGGCTCGCGCGGCGGGCTGCCGAGCGGGGCCAGCAGGCCGCGGGAGTCGAGGATCTCCATGGTGCGGGCGTGCAGGGTGGAGGCCCGCGACTCGGTGGTGGGGCCGGGGCGCTGGTCGAGCACGAGGGCGTCGGCGCCGCCGAGCCGCAGCTCGCAGGCGAGCATCAGCCCGGCGGGGCCGGCGCCGACCACCAGGACGTCGGTGTGCAGGGTCGCCACGGCGGGCGTGCGGGCGGTGTCCGGGGCGTCCCGATGGTCGGCGGCCATGTCAGTTCTTGCCCTCCGCGTAGGCCTTGGCGTGGTGGAGGGTGGCGGTGCTGTTGGTGGAGAGGGCTTGGTGGACGTAGGCGCGGGCGTCGGCGGTGGTGGCCTGGTCGCCGAGGATGCGGGCGATGTTGGCGGTGTTGAGGGTGACGGTGTGCTGGGAGGAGGCGCTGACGCCGTTGTCGGTCTCCTGGAAGGTCCAGTAGCCGGTGTGGAGGGTCATGAGGGCGGGGAGGGTGACCTGCTTGTAGGCGATCTTGTGGTGGGGGAAGGTCACGCGGTGGGACTTGGTGGTGTGGGTGGAGCCGTCTTTTGCCCGGGTGTCCATTTCGAGGGTCTGGAGGCCGGGGGTGTCCTCGGTGAGGCGGACGGTCGCGACGTGGGGGAGGCGTTCGTGCCAGAGGTCGGCTTCGTTGATGAAGTCGTAGACGTCCTTGGCGCTGCCGTCGATGTGGACGGTGTCCTCGAAGGAGAAGGTGACGTCCTCGCTGGCGTGGACGGCCTCCACGTTCTCCTTCAACGCCGCGAGCTCGGAGCGGCTGTTGCGGTCGACGGCCTCGTCGATCCACAGCAGGTCGTGCGCGTCGTCGTCGATGGCGCGGTAGTCGTGCAGCAGCCGCACCCGCGAGGAGCCGTCGCCCAGCGGCTCGATGATCCACTCGCCGCCCATGGCGGCGATGGGCTTGGTGGTGACCTCCTGGCGGAAGGTGATGCGCAGGCCCTCGGGGTCGAGTTCGCGGCGCGAGGTCCAGTTCTTGGGCTGGCCGTTGGCGGTGGCCCAGATCCGGATCCGCTCCTGGGAGCCGTTCGAGTCCACCCGGTCCACGTGGATCGTGGGCGGGAAGATCCGCGGCCAGTTGGTGACCTCCGCCAGCAGCCGGTACACGTCCGGTGCGGGCGCGTCGATGGTGATCTCGTGCTCAACCTCGCGGGTCGTCATGACGCCTTCCTCTTTCGGGAACAACCCGGGCGCGTGCGCACCCGGCGGGTGCGGATCAGAAGTTGCCGAGGCCGCCGCAGACGTTGATCGCCTGGGCGGTGACGGAGGCGGCGGTGTCGGAGGCGAGGTAGGCGACCATGCCGGCGACCTCCTCCGGGGTGGAGTAGCGGCCGAGGGGGATCTTCGACTGGAACTTGTCGAGGATGGCGTCCTCGGAGGTGTCGTAGGCGGCGGCGTAGCCGGCCCGGACGCGCTGGGCCATCGGGGTCTCGACGTAGCCGGGGCAGACCGCGTTGACGGTGATGCCGGTGGGGGCCAGCTCGTTGCCGAGGGCCTTGGTGAAGCCGACCACGCCGTGCTTGGAGGCGGAGTAGGGGGCGCCGAGCACCACGCCCTGCTTGCCGGCGGTGGAGGCGATGTTGATGATGCGGCCGCGGTTCTTGTGGCGCATGCCGCCGGTGTTGAGGACTTCCTTGGTCAGGCGGAAGACACTGTTGAGGTTGGTGTCGATGACGTCCGCCCACAGCTCCTCGTCGATGTCGGCGGTGACGCCGCCACCGGACCGGCCGGCGTTGTTGACCAGTACGTCGACGGTGCCGAAGCGGTCGACGGCGGCCTGGACGAACGCGGCGGCGGAGGCCGTGTCCCGTACGTCGAGGACCGAGCCGTCGGCGTCGATGCCCTCGGCCTGAAGCTCCTTGACGGTGGCCGCGACGTTGTCGGCGTTGCGCGCGCCGATGAAGACCTGGTGGCCGGAGGCGGCCAGCGCCCGGGCGGCCGCCAGGCCGATGCCGCTGGTCGCGCCGGTGATGAGGGCGACCCGCTTCTCCTGCAACGACATGTTCTCTGCTCCGTTTGTGTCCGGGGGTGATTCGTCCGGGGTGGTTCGGCCGTCCGGCCGGGGTGGTTCGGGCGGGCCGAGCGGAATCGATTCCGCTCGGCCCGTGGGAGACGCGGTGACCGGTGGGACCGGTCAGGCGGCGGTGGGAACGCCCGCCGGCAGCGCCGCGTTGACGGCCGCGATCAGCGCCCGCGGGGTGTCGGCGTCGGTGAGCAGGTCCTCGTCGAGGGCGATGTCGTACTCGCGCTCGATGCGGCTGCCGGTCTCCAGCAGGGCGAGGGACTCGTAGCCGAGCGCCTCGAACGGGATGTCGAGGATGTCGCCGTCGAGGTCGACGTCCTCGTCGGCGCCGGCGCCTTCGAGGAGGATCCGGCGCAGGTCGGCGAGGGTGAATTCGGTGGTGGACACGTGTGCCCCTTCGTGGCTCGGTTCGCGGTTCGCGGGCGGATGCTGCGGGTGGTGCGGGTCGTACGGGTGGCGCGGGTACTACGGGTCGTACGGGTACGCGTGACGCGGTGGCGCAGGTCGTACGGGTCGTACGGGTACGCGTGACGCCGTGGCGCAGGTCGTACGGGTGGTGCCGGTGGCGCGGGGCGCGGGGGGCGCCCCCGCCCGTGGGCGCGGGGGGATGGCCACGAGCGGGGGCGCGGCTTGCGGGGTGCCGGGATCAGTCGGCGGAGCGCACCACCACGGCGGAGTTGAAGCCGCCGTAGCCGCGGGCGATGACCACGGCGGTGCGCACGGAGGCGGTGCGGGGCTGGCCCACGACCAGGTCGAGGGCGTAGTCCTCGGCCGGGTGCACGTTGACGGTGGGCGGGATGACGCCCTCCTCGATGGCCAGCAGGGCGGTGGCGACGTCCAGCGGCGCCGCGCCCGAGTACAGCCGGCCGGTCATCGTCTTGGGGGCGGTGACGGGGACGCCGCGCTCGCCGAAGACCGCGGCGAGCGCCTCGGCCTCGATCCGGTCGAGTTCGGGCACTCCGGCCGCGTCGGCGAACACCACGTCCACGTCGGCCGCCTGGACGCCCGCGTCCTCCAGGGCGATCTCGATGGCCTTGCGCAGGGCGGGCTCGCGCCCGAGCTCAGGCGCCGCGTCGAAGGTGGACCCGTACCCGGCGATCTCGCCGTAGACCTTCGCGCCGCGCTCGCGCGCCGACTCGGCCGACTCCATGATCAGGATGGCGCCGCCCTCGCCGGGGACGTAGCCCGAGGCGTCGGCGTCGAACGGCAGGAAGGCGCGGGCGGGTTCGTCGCTGGTGCTCAGCCGCTTGCCGGCCAGCTGCGCCACCCAGCCCCAGGGGCAGATCGACGCGTCGACGCCGCCGGACACGATCATCCGGGTGCCCTTGCGGATCAGGCGGCGGCCCTGCGCGAGGGCGTCCAGGCCGCCGGCCTCGTCGCTGACGATGACCCCGCTGGGGCCCTTGAGCCCGTTGCGGATGGAGATCTGGCCGCTGTTGACGGCGTAGAACCAGGCGAAGGACTGGTACGCGCTGACGTACTGGCTGCCCTGGCCCCACAGCTTCTGCAGCTCGCCCTGGCCGAACTCGAAGCCGCCCGAGGAGCTGGCGGTGACCACGCCCATGTCGTACTCGGCGAGCTGCTCCGGGTCGACGGAGGCGTCCGCGAGCGCCCACTCGGCGGCGACGAGCGCGAGGCGTGTCATGTGGTCGGTCTGCGGCAGCAGCCGGCTGGGCAGCAGCGCCCCGGCGTCGAAGCCGGGGACCTCGCCCGCCAGGGTCGAGGGGTAGGAGCTCGGGTCGAAGCGGGTGACGCGCCCGATGCCGTTCTTGCCGCTCTTGGTCGCGGCCCAGTAGTCCTTGGTGCCCAGCCCGTTGGGCGCGGTGATGCCCAGGCCGGTCACTACCACCGAGGTGGTCATGCCACGCTCCTCTCGGGACGCGCCAGCACCATGGCGCTCTGGAATCCGCCGAAGCCGCTGCCGACGGTCAGGACGGCGTCGGTGAGCTGCTCGCGGGCGACCAGCGGGACGTAGTCGAGGTCGCACTCGGGGTCCGGGGTGTGCAGGTTGGCGGTCGGCGGCACCACGTGGTTCTCCATCGCCAGCGCGGACGCGGCGATCTCGATGGAGCCGATCGCGCCGAGGGAGTGCCCCACCATGGACTTGATGGAGCTGACCGGCGTCCGGTACGCGTGGTCGCCCAGGCTCCGCTTGAACGCGGCGGTCTCGTGCCGGTCGTTCTGCTTGGTGCCCGAGCCGTGCGCGTTGATGTAGTCGATCTCGGTCGGGTTCATCCGCGCCTCGTCGAGGGCGACGCGGATCGCCTCGGCCATCTCGGCGCCGTCCGGCCGCAGACCGGTCATGTGGTACGCGTTGGAGCGGGTGGCGTAGCCGGCGATCTCGGCGTAGATGTGCGCGCCGCGCTTCTTGGCGCTTTCCAGCTCCTCCAGGACGAACACGGCCGCGCCCTCGCCGAGCACGAAGCCGTTGCGGGTGCCGTCGAAGGGGCGGGAGGCGTGCGCCGGGTCGTCGTGGCGGGGGGTGGTCGCCTTGATCGCGTCGAAGCAGGCCATGGTGATCGGCGAGATCGGGGCGTCCGAGGAGCCGGCGATCATCACGTCCACGGAGCCTTCGCGGATCAGGTCCACGGCGTGCCCGACGGAGTCGATGCCGGAGGTGCAGCCGGTGGAGACCACGGTGCTCGGGCCCTGGGCGCCGACCTCGCGGGAGACCTCCGCCGCGAAGGAGCTCGGGACCAGGTAGTTGTACAGGTGCGGGACGGCGTACTCGTGGTCGACGAGGTGCAGCCGGCCGCCGTCGCTGACGACGTTGTACTCCTCGTCCAGGCCCATGGTGGCGCCGACGGCGCTGCCGACGGTGACACCCACCCGGTAGGGGTCGTACGTCTCCAGGCTGATGCCGCTGTCGGCGACCGCGCCGCGGGCCGCGACCACCGCGAACTGCGCGGCCCGGTCCATGCGGCGGATCTCCTGCGGGCCGAGGCCGTGTTCCGCCGGGTCGAAGTCGATCTCGGCGGCGACCTTGGAGCGGAAGGGGCTCGGGTCGAAGAAGGTGATGCCGCGGGTGGCGGTACGGCCTTCACTCAGCAGGTTCCAGAAGTTCTTGGCCCCGACACCGCCGGGGGCGAGCACCTCGATGCCGGTGATGACCACGCGTCGGGGAGTCACGCGGACGCCTCCCAGTGGTAGAAGCGCTTGGCCATGGCGTCGGCCGGGGAGCGCCAGGTGGCGGGGTCGTACGCTTCGATGAAGGGCTTGAGGTCCTCGCTGATCTGTACGAAGCGCTGGTCGTGCCGCGCGTCCTGGATCAGCCGGTCGCCGTTGTCCTCGTCGAAATCCTGCAAATGAAAGTAGAGACCCCGGTATTCGAAGAGCTGGCGGCGCCGGGTGCCCATCCGGTGGGGCATGTCGGTTCCGTCGAACTCGCCGAACAGCTTGGCGACGTCGACATTGGAGCTCGGGTCCATCCGAGCCACAATCAAGGTGCTGTGCATATGTGCTCCCTCTCCTCATGACCCACGAATTGAATTCAGTATCCCGGGGCCAAAAGTCGGATTTCAACAGTGCCTGTGTCAGGCTTTTGTCAGACCGCGCAAGAATTGCGCAGCGGAAATAAAACCCTCAGTCCTTGATTTCGCATATGGTGGCGCCGGAGGTGAGGGGGTCGCCGACTTTGGCGGCGAGTCCGGTGATGGTTCCGGTGCGGTGGGCGTTGAGGGGTTGTTCCATTTTCATGGCTTCGAGGACGACGACGAGGTCGCCTTCTTCGACGTGTTGGCCTTCTTCGACGGCGACCTTGACGATGGTTCCCTGCATCGGGGAGGCGAGGGTGTCGCCGGATGCGGCGGGGCCGGACTTCTTGGCGGCGCGGCGTTTGGGCTTGGCGCCGCCGGCGGCGGCGGTGCGGGCGAGTGTCATGCCGAGGGAGGACGGCAGGGACACTTCCAGGCGTTTGCCGCCGACCTCGACGACGACGGTCTCGCGGCCCGGTTCGTCGTCCGTGTCGTCGGTGGCGGGGGTGGTGAAGGCGGGGATGGTGTTGACGAACTCGGTCTCGATCCACCGGGTGTGGACCGTGAACGGGTTCTCGCCTTCGGGGCGGAAGGCGGGGTCGGCCACGACGGCCTGGTGGAAGGGGATGGCGGTGGCCATTCCCTCGACCTTGAACTCGGCCAGCGCGCGGGCGGCCCGCTGGAGGGCCTGCTCGCGGGTGGCACCGGTGACGATCAGTTTGGCGAGGAGTGAGTCCCAGGCGGGGCCGATGACGGATCCGGTTTCGACGCCGGCGTCGAGGCGGACGCCGGGGCCGGTGGGGGCCTGGAAGAGGGTGACGGTGCCGGGGGCGGGCAGGAAGCCGCGGCCGGGGTCTTCGCCGTTGATGCGGAACTCGAAGGAGTGGCCGCGCAGGACGGGGTCGCCGTAGCCGAGTTCCTCGCCGTCGGCGATGCGGAACATCTCCCGCACGAGGTCGATGCCGGTGACTTCCTCGGTGACGGGGTGTTCGACCTGGAGGCGGGTGTTGACCTCGAGGAAGGAGATGGTGCCGTCGGTGCCGACGAGGAACTCGACGGTGCCCGCGCCGACGTATCCGGCTTCCTTCAAGATGGCCTTGGACGCCGCGTACAGCTCGGCGTTCTGCTCCGGGGTCAGGAACGGCGCCGGGGCCTCCTCCACCAGCTTTTGGTGGCGGCGCTGGAGGGAGCAGTCGCGGGTGGAGACGACGACGACGTTGCCGTGGGTGTCGGCCAGGCACTGCGTCTCGACGTGGCGGGGCTTGTCGAGGTAGCGCTCGACGAAGCATTCGCCGCGGCCGAACGCGGCGACGGCTTCGCGGACGGCGGAGTCGTAGAGTTCGGGGACTTCTTCCAGGGTGCGGGCGACCTTCAGGCCGCGGCCGCCGCCTCCGAACGCGGCTTTGATCGCGATCGGGAGGCCGTGTTCTTTGGCGAACGCGACGACTTCGTCGGCCCCGGAGACGGGGTCGGGGGTGCCGGCGACCAGGGGTGCGCCGGCGCGCTGGGCGATGTGACGGGCGGCGACCTTGTCGCCGAGGTCGCGGATGGCCTGCGGGGGCGGGCCGATCCAGGTCAGGCCGGCGTCGATGACGGCCTGCGCGAACTCGGCGTTCTCCGACAGGAATCCGTAACCGGGGTGGACGGCATCCGCGCCGGCGTCCGCCGCGGCCTGCAGGACCTTGGACATGTCCAGATAGCTGGTCGCGGGAGTGTCACCGCCCAGGGCGAATGCCTCGTCTGCCGCGCGGACATGCAGAGCGTCACGGTCCGGGTCTGCGTAGACGGCTACGCTCGCGATCCCGGCATCCCGGCAGGCCCGGGCAACGCGGACAGCGATTTCGCCTCGATTGGCGATGAGCACCTTGCGCACGTGAACCTCTCCCCCATGACTCTCGGAGTCACCAGAGTGTTCGGTTCACCTGCATATGTTCAACAGAGCCGGTTTCAGGAGTCCGTCAGAATTCCCAGACAGCCGCCAGCACTGTGGGCGGAACTGAAGGAACAGGTCAGGAATTCGTCAACCGGCCGACATCCGGGTAAAACGTCCCCACCATGGCGGGTGCGCCGGCAGCCGATACCGTCACACCCGCCCCGAGGATGCGTACATGGTGAATTCAGGCCGCGCGGACCGTGTCCTCGTACCAGGACCTGGTCCAGGCGAAATCCTCCTCGAATCCGGGGCCGGGCTCCTCGCCCAGATCCGTCCACAGCGGGGAGCTGTCGAACCAGTGGTCGGTGGTCATCATGTCCAGGCCGTGCGCGGACTTGCCGCGGGCGGCGAGCAGGGCGCGCGCCTGCGGCTCCGTCAGCTGCCGCCGGGGACGCGGCAGGTCCGCGCACTCGGCGACCGCGCGCAGCAGCCGGGCGGCGCTCACCGGCTCCGGGTGGGCCGCGTGGTAGACCTGCGCGGTCAGGTCGGCGGCCGGCGCGAAGGCCACCCCGAGCAGCAGGCGGGCCAGTTCGGGCGCGGAGGCGACGGACAGCAGGGCGTCGCCGCGCGCCAGGTCGCCGCGCAGGTTGCGCAGCAGCCCGGCGAGTCCCGGCACCACCCAGACGTCGCCCTTGCCGTACACCAGGTGGGGGCGGAGCACGATGCCGCCGGCGGCCAGGACGGCGTCCTCGGCGGCGGCGCGGGTCTGCGAGGTCGGCGATCCCGGGCGCCTGGTGAGGCCTTCGGGACGGGCTCCGGTGAAGGTGCCGCGGCCGTACACGGACGCCGTGCTCAGGTAGACGATGCGGGACACCCCGGCGCGGCGGGCCTCGGCGACGAGCGCTTCGGTGCCGCGGGCGTTGACGGCCTCGTTGGCCTCGGGGGTGCCGCCGATCTGCGAGGCGCAGTGGATCAGTACGTCCACTCCCTCGCAGGCGCCGCGCAGGGTGTGCGGGTCGGCGAGGTCGGCGGTGACGGTGCGGGCGGCGGACCGGGGTAGGGCCAGCGGCCGGCGGTGGGACATCAGGGTCAGGGCGGTGGTCCGGTGGGCGGCGGCCCGGGCGACGTGGCTGCCGACGAATCCGGAGGCTCCGGTGATCATGGTGGTGAGCACGCAACACGCTCCTGGTCCGGGGAGGTCAGCGGGTACGGGGGCGGAGCACGAGATCGGCGGCGAACACCGCTCGGTCCTCCTGGAATCCGCACACCTGGACGAGGGTGTCGCCGACGGCGTCGGGCAGGCCGGGCATGGCCTGGATCCGGCAGGGCGCGTCGAGTTCGGCGTACCGGGCGAAGGTGCTGTCCAGGCTGATGACCAGGGCGTCCGGCATCCCGGTGGAGGCGTGGGCGGCCTGCCGGGCGGCCTCCAGGAGCATCATGCCGGGGACGTGGTCCACCGGGTGGTCGAAGAAGATCGGGTGGCTGGTGTCGACGTGCAGGAGCCAGCTGTGGTCGTCCGCGCCGGCGTTCGTGTCCGGGGTGAGGACCACGTGCCCGGCGTCCGTACGGCCGACCAGCGCGGGGTCGATGGGCCGGCCGGCGGCCCGGGCGACGGCGGTGGGACGGTCGCCGCGCAGCCGTCGGTGGACGGCCGGGCTGGTGCAGCTGAAGGCGGCGCCGGCCGTGGCCAGGGCGACGCCGTCGACGAGGGCGGTGACGTCGTAGCGCATGCTCGCGAGGTTCTTGCCGCGGCGCACGACCTCGCTGCACACGGTGCGCAGTTCGAGTTCGGTGGGGGCGGGGCCGGCGACCAGCAGGTCCGGGGTGGTGGCGAAGGACATGTCCCACATCAGGAACTGGTGGCCGAAGGCGACGCCGAACTCCGCGTGGGAGAGCAGGGATCCGATCTGGCGGACCGACTCGATGAGCAGCATCGGGTCCTGGTAGCCGTCGGCCTGCGAGAAGAGCGAGTGGCCGCGGGGCCACTGGGCCCGTACGACGAAGGACTCGGGGTGTCCGGCGGGGCCGGTGGGGGCCGCTTCCCAGCCGGTGAGCAGGACTTCGGAGACCGCGGCACGGTGTACGTACTCGCGGGGAACGGTGCTGGTCAGGCCGGCCGGCGCCCTGCCGGCGAAGGCCGGGGCTAAGCCGAACGGGGCGGTCAACACGCTGGTGCTGAAGCTGCTGCTGGTACTGCGGTGCGGTGCAGAGGCAGAAGACGGCATGCGTGGACTCCTGAATCCGAACTGGGCAGGGGTGAGCACGCCGTACGCCTGCAGCCACCCCCCGTGGCAGACGAACTGTTGCAGGCCCCAAGATACAGACATGTCGGTTCGGTAACTCAAGTAAAGGTTTGGTCTAGGAGCCCAACGGCCCTCCGCGCGGACGCCGGTGGTGCCCGATCTCTCGGCGGGCCGCGCGGCGCGCTGAGGTCGGACCCCTCCGGACACGTCCTGACGTGCACTGTCTGTGGATCAGGGGGTTTAGGGCGGTCCACGGGTGCTCCTTCCGCCAAAACATACAACCCTGCCTGTTAACTTCTGATGTACGGAACTCACACTTCAGGGTCCGAGTGCCCCTCCGGAAACCGACACGCCCTACAACTTGCCTGCAAAATGCGGCAGTTGCTGGCCTCCGCGCGGATCTTGGGTTGCACGCGACGCCACACGCCGACACTTGAGGATGCGTTGACAATCAGACAAGTCTGTTTGCTATCTTCCAACAAGCGCGAGCATTTCGCAGTCCGTGATGCCACGCCCGTGCCTCAGGAGGAGCAGATGAACCGGCAGGCCGTAGATCTACTCGAACCCCGGACCGAGCGGTACCGCCCCCTCATCCCGCAGCCCCAGTCCGCGTCCCTGCGCACCCCTCCCCCGCCGGTACCCGCCGGGGACCGCGAGGTGTTACGGGTGCTGGTCGTCGAACCGGAGCCGCGGGCCGCCGAAGCCCTGGTCCAGGGGCTGTTGCGGCAGGGACACCTGGCCGAGAGCGTGGCCACGGGTGGAAAGGCGCTCCAGACCCACCACCAGGCCGATCTCATCCTGCTCGACCTCGACCTGCCGGATCTGGACGGGCTGGAGGTCTGCCGCGGCATCCGCGCGGTGAGCAGCACGCCCGTCATCGCCGTCACCGCGCGCGGCAGCGAGCTCGACCGGGTGCTGGGCCTGCAGGCCGGCGCGGACGACTACATGGTCAAGCCGTACGGATTCCGTGAACTCCTGGCCCGCATCGAGGCCGTGATGCGCCGGGCCAGGCCCCGGCAGGCCGCGGCCCGCACCATCGAGCACGGCCCGCTCGTCATCGACGCCACCACCCGGGAGACCACCCTGCACGGCAGGCCGGTGGACCTCACCCGCAAGGAGTTCGACCTGCTGCACCTGCTGGCCTCGCAGCCCGGCGCGGTCATCTCCCGGCGCCAGCTGATGACCCAAGTCTGGGATGATGCCTGGTCGCACCGTGGCCGCACCATCGACACGCACGTCAGCAGCCTGCGGGGGAAGCTCGGTTCGAGCAGCTGGATCATCACCGTTCGCGGGGTGGGCTTCCGCCTCGGACACGCCTGAGGAATCCGGGGTTCCGACCGAGTTTCACGGAATCCGCCCTCCGGGTCCCTGTCCTCCGGGTACTGACGTCGCGTATACCTGGCCATAGGATGCAGACAGGTCGGTTCGATTTGGGCGATTGCAAGGACTCGGGATGGCACAACAGGAACGCGGAACACGCTCACGGCGCTCGATTCTCGAAGCCGCCGCGCACGTGTTCGATCTGCGCGGCTACGACGCCGCGAGCACCAACGAGATCCTCGCGAGCACCGGCCTGACCAGAGGCGCGCTCTACCACCACTTCCCGTCCAAGGAAGCGATCGCGGTGGCCCTGGTCGCCGCGCACAGCGAGGCCCTGGTCATCCCCGAACAGCAGGTCAAGCTCCAGGCCATCATCGACCTGACCATGGCCTTCGCCTTCCGCCTGCAGCGCGACCCGGTGCTGCGCGCCAGCGTCCGGCTCGCGGTGGAGCAGACCTCCTTCCCGCGGCCGACGACCACTCCGTACGAGCAGTCCAGCGCGGCCATCCACGGCCTGCTGAAGCGGGCCCAGGAGCAGGGCGAGATCCTGCCGGGCGTGGACCTCGACGCCGCGACCTCCGTGATCGTGGGCTCGTTCACCGGCATGCAGGTGATGTCCCAGGTCTACACGAACCGCCAGGACCTGCCCGAACGCATCAGCATGCTGTGGCGGTTCCTGCTGCCCGGGCTCACCAGCCCGGGGATGATCGGCCACCTGCGGGTCGCACCGCCCCCGGCGCCGCCGGAGGACGAGCAGCCGGTCACGCCGTTCTGACCCGGACGCCTGCCGTCCGCGCGGGGGCGGGCGTGGGTGTGCGTGTGCGCGAGGGTGCGGGCGAGGGCCCGGGGCCGGCTGCCGGTGGCGGTGGCGGCCCGGGCGGCGCTCAGTTCTGGTCGGCGGCCGCGAACAGCGGGCGCAGCGTGTCCCAGATCCGCCCGGTCGTCTTGGGGTCCCACCAGGTGCTGTCGGTGTAGCCCAGCGACTCCAGGCCCGCCGTCACCACCACGGCCAGATCGGCCAGATCAGCGAGATCGGCCGGCTCGGCCAGCTCCCCGATCTCCCGGTGGGCGCCGATCTCGCCGAGGTCGGAGAGTTCCCCGAGGTCGGAGAGGCCCGCCAGGTCCGCCGGCTCCGCGGCGCCCGGCGCGCCCTGGGTGACCCGGTCGTGCACCAGCGCCAGCAGCTCGTCACGCAGCCGCGGCGGCCCGTCGGTGCCGTCGGGTCCCACCTGCATACCCGCCCGGACCAGGTACTCCTCGCGCATGGCCGCGCCCAGGGCGATGCTGAACCGGGCCGGGGCCTCGGCGCCCGCACCGGCGAACGCCTGCTCCGCGAGGACCGCCGTACGGGCCTGCGCCTGCGCGTACACCTCCGCCATCAGCTCGGCGGTGGAGGAGAAGTGGTGGTAGAGCGCGCCCCGGCTCACTCCGGCCCGGCGACAGATGTTCACGAGCCCGGCATCGGCGAACCGGCCGTTCGCGATGAGTTCCGCCGCGGCACGGACAAGAGCCTGGCGCGTCTGATCGGACCGCTTCTGCATCAGGCTGCACCTGTCCTTCTTCTCCTGGGGCACACAAAAGGGAAGGAACGCCGGTACGGCAGTCCTCATCCAAGTGGAATCGTACAACCCTGCCTGTTTCTCTCAACACCCCCCGTCGGACAGACTTTCACCTTCCGGCTGCGCAAATGGGCAACTTTCCGCCGTAGCACCCACTTTGGCAGGTCGATCTGCACAACTCGCGGCGCTCAAGCCTTCCTTGACAATCAGACAGGTCTGTTTGTTATGTTCGGCGACGTCGTCAGCGGCACCGACGTTGAGGAGATCCGGATGAACAGCGCGACCGCCACCGTGGTGGCGAGCGGCTTCAGTGAGGCCCTGAACGAGGGGCTGTTGCGGGCCGCGACCCGGCTGCACCGGCCGCGCACCGCCGCCGCGGCCGCCGCCCGGCGCGCCCCGGCCCTGCCCGGCGAGCGCGAGGCGGCCGCCACCGGCCCGGTGCTCTGGGCCTGGGAGAGCGAGGCCATCCTGGAGCGGTTCGCCGAACGGCTGCCGTCGGTGCTGCTCCCGGCCGAGGCCGAGGCGCCCGGGGTGCGCGCGGCCCTGGAGTCCTTCGCCCGTACGGTCCTCCTGCGCGCGGGCGGCGCACCCGACGGGGCAGCGGCAGACGGGGCGGCGGCCGACGGGGCCGCGCCCGCGCCCGCCGCGGCCCCGCACCAGCTGGTCGCCGCCGCCTCCCTGCTCTTCGAGTGCGGGCTGCTGCACGTCCTGGAGTACGGCATCGCCCACAACAGCACCGGGCTGCTGCGGGCGGTGGCCGTCGTCCAGCACCTGAGCGAGGCCATGCGGGGTGCGGGCGAGGGATTCTGGCAGGGCGACGGCGGCCGCGGCGACTGCCGCCGGCTCGCCCGGCAGCTGCACGACGAACTCGGCGGCGCGCTCGCCACCGCCCGCCGCAGTGTCGCGCTGGCCGGCGCCGACGGCGTGGACGGCGCCGCCCGCACCGCGCACCTGGCCGATGCCCGCAAGGCGCTGGACGAGGCGGCCGAGGAGAACCGGGCGCTCGTCGACGGCCTGCGCAGGCGCTCCCAGCTGCCGCCGCTGGGCGAGGCCCTCTACGCCTTCCTCGCCGGGGCGCGGCCGGCCGCGCAGGTGAGCGTACGGATCGCCGGGGACGAGCGGGCCGCGCCCGAGCGCTACCGGCAGGAGGTCTTCCTCGTCCTGCGCGAGGCGCTGCGCAACTGCTTCGCGCACTCCGGGGCGGAACGCGTCGAGGTCTCGGTGCGCACCACCCGGCGCTGGCTGTACGCGAAGGTGGAGGACGACGGCGCCGGGCTGCCCGACGGCGGCGGCACCCGCGGCCGGGGCCTGCAGTCGATGACGGACCGCATCGAGGACCTGGGCGGCCGGCTGCGCGTCTCCTCCGGCGCCGGGTCCGGCACCTGCGTGGAGATACACCTGCCGCTGGGCCCGCGCGGCTGACGGCCGCCCGGACCGGCGGTCGGTCACCGGTCCGGGCGGCCCTTCGGTCCCGGGCCCACAGGCCCGTGGGCCCGAGCTCTGCTGCCGGCGGCCACTGCGCGCGGGGTGCGGGGTGCGGCGGCTGCGGCTGCGGCCCGTGGTCAGTTGCCGGCGAGGGTGTGGGCGACCAGGGCGGTGGCGTGGCCGTGCCCGATGCCGAAGTCGGCCTTGAGCCAGTTGACGAGCTCCATGTGCTTCTTCAGGGGGGACTGGCGGATCATCTCCTGCCACTCCTCGATGGGGCGGCCGTACTTCTTCTCGATGGAGGGGAAGTAGCTGGTCGGGGTGCCGGACATGGTCTTCTCCTTCGGTTCGGTTCAGCGGGTGCGGCGGGTGCGGCGGCGGTTCAGACCGTGCGGCGCAGGTGCACCGCGACGGCGGTGAGGCCGCCGAGGCCGAGGGCCGCGCCCGCGGTGAAGGCGGCGACCGAGACGGACGAGGCGGCGAAGCCGGCCAGCACGCCGGCCGGGGCGATCCGGCAGGCGAGCGCCCAGCCGCGCCGGCCGGTGGCGGCGAAGTGGCGGGCGAGGATCAGGAAGGCGGCGCACAGCGCGAGGAATCCGGCGCCGGCGCCGATCATGTGGACCGCGCCGTGCGCGCTCATCGCGGGCGGCGGGCCGGACGGGGTGCCGGCCGGGTAGCCGGCGCCGGGGTCGGCGCTGAAGACGGAGTTGAGGGCGAACGAGGCGCCGAGGGCCGCGACCAGGCGCGGCACCCAGGTGCCGGCGGTGCTGCCGCGCAGCGCCTCGCGGATGCCGGCCGCGCCCGCGCACATCAGGGCGCCGGTGGCCAGGAACACGCCGCGGTGGATCCAGCCGCTGTCGCCGAGGCTGAGCTGGCTCAGGGCGTTACGGCTGAAGGCGAAGCTGTCGTCGGCCAGTCCCAGGGCGAGTCCGGCGGCGAGGAAGAGCGGTCCGGCGGCGGCGCCGCAGGCGAGCAGAGCGCGCGGGTCGTGCAGGAACCGGGCCGGGGCGGGGGCGGGCGAGCCGGTGGGGGTGCTGAGCGTGGGGGTCATGGGTGGTGCCTTCCTTGGTGCAAGTGCCACAGATGTGGACCGGCGGGGGAAGGCGAACTGAGCGCTTCATGAATGTGACGTAGGTCACACTCGGGAGGTGGGTCACGGACGGGGCAGCTGCGTGATCGGCAGAAGGTCGCCCGGTCCGGTGTGCGGGCGGTCGGCCGAGAGCAGCCAGCGGCCGCCCTCGGTGCGCCGGAACGTGAGCGTGTGCTCGATCAGGTACGCCTCGTACGCGGGGGCGCCGGCCTCGGGCGTCTCGTGGAAGAGCCGGGTGAGCTCCTCGACGTCGAGGGTGGCGGTGTCACCGGCCACCTCGGCCGTACCGGCGGCCCGGTCGGTCTCGGCGCGCCCGTAGCCGGCGCCGTCGCCGCGGAGGGTACGGGCGCGCGCGGCGAGGGCGTCGTACTCGCCGCGCATCGCGGCGGCCAGCGGCGGGGTCATGACGCCGGCCGGCACCTCGGGCCGCGCGGCGGCCCTGGTGACCGCGGCGGCCCTGCTCCCGAGGTAGGCATCGGCGATCCGCAGCATCTCCCGGTTGTCCGCGGCGGAGGCGGTGGACTCCTCGCGGGCCTGCCCGGCCAGGGCGGTACCACCGGCCACGGCGGCGATCAGGGCCGCGGCGGCAAGGACGTAACCGACAGGCGTGCGCATGGGACTCCTTTGGCGGTGGCCGGGTGCGGTCTCCCCCGGCCGCCGGTCTCCCGGTGCACGAGGACTCCCCCGATGATCAGGTACTCCCCCATGAACACGCCGCGGCGGGTCGGGCGGTTCTCGAACGGCCGGACCGGCTAGTGCGGCGGAGGTACGACCCACCGTGTACGACGCGACCGCGAGCCGCCGGCGCCGCGTACGAGATCGGCGTGGCGCCGGGTGCGGGGGGCGCGTGAATCGAGGCGCTCTGGGCCCACGCCGACCCCACACCTGCGGGCAGGAGGGGGCGCTGTCGTGCGTCCGGGCCCGGTTAGCCTGCGGCCATGACGATCCGTGCTGTGGTGTTCGACGTGGGGGAGTGCCTGGTCGACGAGACCCGGGAGTACGGCACGTGGGCCGACTGGCTCGGAATCCCCAGGCACACGTTCGCCGCGATGTTCGGCGCTGTGATCGCCCAAGGCCGCGACTACCGCGAGACGTTCCAGGAGTTCCGGCCCGGGTTCGACCTCACGGGGCAGCGCGAAGCCCGCGCGGCCGCCGGGAAGCCGGAGTGGTTCGGCGAAGACGACCTCTACCCGGACGTCCGGCCCGCGCTCGCGCAGCTCCGCGCGGACGGGCTGTGGCTCGGCATCGCAGGGAACCAGACGGTCCGCGCCGGTGGCCTGCTCCGGGACCTGTTCACGAAGGACGTCGACCTCATCGGCACGTCGGACGACTGGGGCGCCAGCAAGCCCGACCAGCTGTTCTTCGACCGGGTCGCCGAAGTCGTGCCGTTCGCCAACGACGAGATCCTCTACGTAGGCGACCGGGTCGACAACGACCTCCGGCCCGGGGCGAAGGCGGGAATGCGCACCGCGCTGATCCGCCGGGGCCCGTGGGCGACGATCCAGTGGAACACCGACGAGGCCCGGACCCTGCCGATGTTCCGGGTCGACAGCCTTGCCGAGCTGTCGCCCCGGATCGCCGAGTTCAACGAACGAGAGCGCTGACGACGGCGCCCGAGCCATAGCGCCGGTCGTGGAGCGAGCGGGCTGGTTCATCCTTGTTCAGGCATACAAGACGCCGCCCCTCTCGCACTGTGCGGAAGGGGCGCCTTCGCCATCTCCCCGTCAGCAAAGGGGAGTAGCGTTTCGAGTGTCTGAGTCAGAACGGAGTCCCGTATGCCTGAGCAGCACGACCCCGCACCCGCCGTCCAGACCTTTGCCCAGCGCGCCCGCAATGCGAGAGACCGTGCCGGCCTGACGCGCCCCGTGGCGGCCGGCCTCGTGGGCCGCTCGGCAGAGTGGATCAAGGGCGTCGAGACAGGCGCCATCGGAATGCCCCGACTGCCCATGCTGATCCGCCTCGCCACCATCTACGAGTGCGACGTCGCCGACCTGACCGGCGACGACCGTATCGCCGCCGCGAGCTACACCAAGGCCGCTCACACCGACCTACCGACGATCAAGAAGGCCCTGACCACCTACCGCCTCTCCCCGGCCGATGGCGTGCCCGAGTCCGCCGAAGTGCTGAGCGCCCGGGTCCGCCAGGCCTGGAAGCTGTGGCACGGAAAGGGCGACCACCGATCCCGTATCGCCAGTCTCCTGCCGGACCTCCTCGCCGACACTCAGCACTCGTCCCGGGTCCTGGAGGGCACCGAGCGTCGCCGTGCGCTCGTCGCGCAGGCGCAGGCCTACCACCTGACGCAGCTTTTCCTCAGTTTCCAGCCCGCCCCGGAACTCGTGATGCTGACGGGAGACCGGTCCATGACGGCTGCGCAGGACGCGGACAGCCCACGCGCGATCGCCGGGGCCGCCTGGTACATGAACCATGTGTACCGGGACGCCAACGAGGCGGCCGACGCCCGCGTGGAACTCGCCGAGCAGGCAGCCGGTCTGCTCCGTCAGGACGACGCCGAGCAGCTTGCCCGCTGGGGGCTGCTCCAGCTGGCCGTTGCCCTCTCCTTCGCGAAAGTCGGGCGGGCCGGTCAGGCGTGGCGGTACTGGGACCGCGCGAAGGAAGCGGCCCAACGTCTCGGCGAGGACTACGCACACCCCTGGCTCGTTTTCGGGCACGGTGTCGTCGATGCGTACGCGCTCACCATGCACAACGATCTCGTGCAGCCCGGCAAGGCCTTGGAAGTCGCGGCCGCGCTGGACCTGAAGACCGTGCCGTCCGCAACACGGCGCTGCTACCACCTGATCGAAACGGCTCGCGCCCACGGCATGCAGGACGAAGGCGTCGCCGCGGTGGCACTGCTCCAGAAGGCGTTCAAGGAGTCACCCGAGACCATCCGCTACAACATGCACACCCGGATGGTGCTGCCCGAACTGGCGAAGACCGGTCCCCGGATGGTCCGGGAGGACGCGCACACTCTCGCGCTGGAACTCGGCGTACCTGTGTGATCACGGAAGGGGTAGGAACCCTACCCCTCGGCAAGGGGGCAGGAACTCTACCCCTCGGCCGCGCACAGCACCCCTACCGTCGTCCCATCACCCGCTGACGACGGTAGGAGCACTGCCATGAGCACGCCGGACACCCACTCCGTACAGGCCCTGGTCGACAAGGTCCTCGGGCCCTACGGGCAGAAGCCGTCCGCCGAGGCGATCGGCCGCCTCACCGGCGAACTCCTCGCGGCCGGCGCCGGGCTCCTCCCCCACGCCGAGGGCCTGCGCGAGGAGGACGGATTCGCGGACGGTGCGCTCCGGGACTGGCACAAGCTCACCTCGGACGGGCCGTCCGACAGCGCCCTCGGGGACTGGAACCACGTGCGCGGCCTGGCCCGGGTGGTGCGGACGCTGTGCCGGGCGATCGAGGGCGACGAGCAGCCTCCGTACCGGGAGACGACCGTGCCGCTCTCGTTCTCCTTCGGCCGGATGCCCCTGTGAGTGCGGCGGCCGACGACCGGATCTGCTGCCGCTGCGACCGGCCCGTCACCGGGCCGGCGCGGGAGACCGTGCACGACTCGATGAGCGGCGCCCGCCCGAGCACCTGGGCGCACGAAGACCCCCGCGCCTGCCGGGCCGCCCGCGACGGCGAGGACCCGTGAGCGAACACGCCCGCCAGGCCCTGTACGTCGTCATCTGCGTCAGCGTCCTCGCCACGATCGTCCTCGGCACCCGCTGACTTCACGCTTCCACCCGGCCGCCGGGCCCGTGCCGGTTCTCGAACGGCCGGAAAACGACGGCCGGCCCGGTGGCGGGTGCCACCGGGCCGGACGGGTGCGAGCGGGCCGGCCACGGGGGTGGGCCGGGCCGCTCGCGGGATCAGTCCACGAGCTGGCGCTCGCGGGCCGGGGTACGGGAGGCCGGGACGGACGCGATGTGGTTGAGCTTCTCGCCCTCCACGTCGACGTTCGGCAGGGCCTTGTCGAGCCAGCGCGGCAGCCACCAGGCGGCCTTGCCGAGCAGGGCGAACAGGGCGGGCACGATCGCCATGCGGACGACGAACGCGTCGAAGAGGACGGCGGTGGCGAGTCCGAAGCCGATCATCTGGATCATGTCGTTCGTGTCCAGGATGAAGCCGGAGAAGACGCTGATCATGATGAGGGCGGCGGCGCTGACGACCCGGCCGCTGTAGCGGAAGCCGGTGACGACGGCCTGGTCCGGGTCGGCGCCGTGGGCGTACGCCTCGCGCATCCGGGAGACCAGGAAGACCTCGTAGTCCATGGCCAGGCCGAAGACGATGCCGATCATGAAGATCGGCATGGTGCTCATGATCGGGCCGGGCTGGTCGATGCCGAAGACGTCCTGCAGCCAGCCCCACTGGAAGACCGCGACGACGGCGCCGAGGGCCGCGCTGACCGACAGGAGGAAGCCGAGGGCCGCCTTCAGCGGGACGAGCAGCGAGCGGAAGACCAGGACCAGCAGGAGGAAGGCGAGGCCGACGACCAGGCCGAGGTAGGGCACGAACGCGTCGTCCAGCGTCTTCGAGAAGTCGATGAGCATCGCGGTCTGACCGGTGATCAGCACCTCGCCGCCGGTCTGGTCCTCCAGGCCGCCCGCGAGCGCGCGGAGGCTGCGGACCAGTTCCTCGGTCTGCTTCTCGGACGGGCCGGTGGTCGGCACGACGTTGATGATGGCGGTGTCGCCGGCCTCGTTCGCGACGGCCGGGGAGACCGAGGCCACCCCGTCCTCCTTGGCGAGGGACTTGCCGACGGTGTCGCCGGCGTCCTTGGCGTCCTTGGCGGAGACCGTGACCGTCAGCGGGCCGTTGAAGCCGGCGCCGAAGGACTCGGACAGCATGTCGTACGCCTTGCGCTGGGTCATCTCCGGCGCCATGGTGCCCTCGCCCGGCAGGCCAAGCTCCAGGCTGGCGGCGGGCACCGCGATGGCACCGAGGCCCACGACGCCGACCAGCAGGACGGCGATCGGGTGGCGCAGGACGTAACGGGCCCAGCGGGAGCCGAGGTTCGGACGGGCCGGGTCCTTCTTCGCGGCGCGGGCGGCCGCCTTGGCGGTGCGCTTGGCGGCCGCGCGCTCCTTGCGGGCCTTGAGCGGCTGGGGCCAGAACAGGTGGCGCTCGCGGCGGCCCATCACCTTGTACGGGGCGAAGCCGATCAACGCGGGGACCAGGGTCAGCGCGATGAGGACGGCGACGGCGACCGTGCCGGAGGCGGCGAGGCCCATCTTGGTGAGCAGCGGGACGTTCACCACGGACAGGCCGGCCAGGGCCACGATGACGGTGAGGCCGGCGAAGACGACGGCCGAGCCGGCGGTTCCGACGGCGCGTCCGGCCGCCTCCTCGCGGTCGCGGCCCTCCAGCATCTCGGAGCGGTAGCGGGAGACGACGAACAGGGCGTAGTCGATGCCGACGGCGAGGCCGAGCATCATCGCCAGCGTCGAGGTGGTGGCGGACAGACCGAAGGTGCTGCCGAGCGCGGTGATGGCGGAGATGCCGATGGAGACGCCGATGGTGGCGGTGAGGAGCGGCATGCCGGCCGCGATCATCGAGCCGAAGGTCAGCAGCAGGACGACGGCGGAGATCAGGATGCCGATGCCCTCGGCGGAACCGCCCATCTCGGCCTCGATCTTGACGGCGTCACCGCCGGCCTCGACGGTCAGGCCGCCGGCCCGGGCCTTCTCGGTGATCTTGTCGAAGGCGTCGTGGGCCTCGTCGCTCACCTCGGGCCCGGGGACCTTGTAGGTGACGACGGCGTAGGCCGTGGTGCCGTCCTTGCTGATCGTCTGCGTCTGGTACGGGTCGGTCGCGCCGACCACCTCGGGAGCCTTGGACAGCTCGCCGACCAGCTTGCCGACGGCGGCCTTGGGGCCCGCGTCGGAGATCTTCGCGCCCTTGGGGGCGCGGACCACGACGCGGGCGCTGGCGCCGGTGGCGCTGGCCGTCGGGAACTTCTCCTTGAGGAGGTCGAAGGCCTTCTGCGACTCGGTGCCGGGCATCGAGAAGGTGTCGGCGGGCGGCGGGGGCGCCGTGGACGCCGCGACGCCTATGCCGCCGAAGATCAGCACCCACAACAGGACGAACAGGCCCCGGCGCCGGAAGGCCAGGCGGCCCAGTTTGTAAAGGAAGGTGGCCACGGCGGGTGGACTCCCATCGGCAGGAAATATCAGCAGGACTCGGGGAGCATAACAAACCGCAGCGCCGGTTTATTTAACGCCCGATGGATTCACGCCACCGCGACGATCTCTCCACATCCCCGATGTCGTGCGAGGGAAGAACCGGAACCGCGCCCTCAGCTCACCGCACCCCGCTGGAACCCCACCCGAATCCTGCCGGAGCCCCGCTCGAGGACCGCTGGAGCCCCGGGCGCGCGCCCGACACCCGCATCCCCCTCCCGCATCCCGCATCCCGCACCCCGCACCGACGCGGCCCGGCCCGGCCCCCGGACGCACGCCCGCCCGCGGCCCCAAGACCGGGGCCGCGGGCGGGCGATGGGCGCAGCGGCGGGTGGCGCTATCCGGCGGCGCCGGAGGCGCGGACCAGCCGGGCCGCCAGCCCGTCCAGCATCAGGTCGAGGCCGTAGCCGAAGGCGTCCGCCGAGGCGGCGGGTTCGCCGCCGCCCCGCTGCGCCGCGAACCACGTGCTCAGCCGCGGGTACGGGCGTACCGCCTGCGCCACCACCGGCCGCACGCGCTCGGCCCACTCCTCGCGGCTGCGGCCGCTGCGCGCCAGCGCGATCACGAACGCGGCCTCGCCGGTGCCCGCCCCGATCACGTACGCGAGCAGCGCCCGCACCGCGTGGTGCGCCTCGTCGAGGGGGAAGCCGCCCGACTCGAACACGGCGAGCAGGTCCTCGGTGTTGCGCAGCATGCGGGGGCCGAGCGAGGAGAAGGAGGACCCGCCCAGCACGGAGGCCAGCCAGGGGTGCCGCAGCAGGGTGGCGCGCAGGCTCTGCGCGCCGCTCACGGCCGCCGCGCGCCAGCCCTCGGGGCCGCCGGCGGCGGGCACCTCCATCTCGCCGTAGACCTCGTCGACGACCAGCTCGACGAGTTCGTCCTTGTTGGCCACGTGGGAGTAGAGCGAGGTGGCACCGGCGTTCAGACGGGCCGCCAGGCGGCGCATGCTCAGGGCCTCGACGCCCTCGGCGTCGAGCAGCCCGATCGCCTCGGCCACGATGTACTCCCGGCTCAGGGCCGGCTGCTCGCGGCGGCCGCGGCGCGGGCGGGTCCACACCGACGGGATCAGCTGCTCGTGCGCTGCTGCGGACATGCGGCCGCCTCCTCTTCCTCGTGGCTGGCCGCAGGATAGCCCGATCTGCGTACGTTGTGCGGTATTTGGGACGTCGTACGCCCTGGCGCACGGCGCACGGCGTCCGGATGCGGGCGTCGGCCGACTGCCCGTCAGGAAGCGGCGGCGCCGACGCCCGCGAGCAGACCCTCGGTGACGGCCTCGGCGACGCCGGCGTTGTGGTCGACGAGGTAGAAGTGGCCGCCGGGGAAGACCTTGACCTCGAAGTCGCCGCGGGTGTGCTCGCGCCACGTGTGCGCCTCCGCGACCGTCACCATCGGGTCGTCGTCGCCGGTCAGGGCGGTGATCGGAGCGTCGAGCGGCTCTCCCCCGCGCCAGCCGTACGTGCCCAGGGCCCGGTAGTCGGCCCGCAGCGCCGGCATCACCATCTCCAGGACGTCGGGGTTGTCGAGCATGCCCTCCCCGGCACCGCCCAGCCGGTGCACGTCCGCCAGCACCTCGGAGTCGTCGTAGAGGTGGTAGGGGACGTGCGGCCGGTAGTCCGGAGCGCCGCGGCCCGAGAGGAACAGCCTCTGCGGGGCGGGCAGTTGCTTCCGGGCGAGCACCAGCGCCGTCTCGAAGGCGATGATCGAGCCCATGCTGTGGCCGAACAGGGCGTACGGCCGCCCCGGGTCCGCGGCGATCTCGCGGGCCAGCTCCTCGGCCACCGCCTCGACGAGCGAGACGAGGGACGTGAACGGCGCCTCGCGGTAGCGGTCCTGGCGCCCCGGGTACTGCACGGCCACCACGTCGAAGTCCTCGGGGAGCGTACGCGCCAGCGGCATGTACGCCGTCGCGGAGCCGCCCGCGTGCGGGAAGCACACGAGCCGCGGCCCGGTCCCCTCGGCCGTCGTGTAGCGACGGAACCACGTGCTGTTCACTGTGGGGTGTCCCTTCGTCCGTGCCGGCCGACTGGTCCCGGCCGTGGCCGGACCAGTCAACCGCCCGGTTCGGCCGGGCCGGTCGAGCGCCGCTCGCGTCCCGGCCGAGGGACCCTCAAGAAGCCTCCGACCACGCCATGTAGCGGCCCGGCGCGGTCGCGTACAGGTCGAACGTCGAGCCGCGGCGCGGGCCCGCCACCACGTCCAGCGCCGGATCCACCGTCAGCATCGCCTGGTGCAGGCGCTGCAGCTGCGGGGACGGCTCCACGCCCAGTTCGTCGATCAGGCGGCCGCGCAGCCTGCGGTAGACGTCCAGGGCCGTGGCCTGACGGCCGGACCGGTACAGCGCGACCATGGCCTGCGAGTGCAGGCCCTCGTGCTGCGGGTGCCGGGCGATCAGCTCGGTCAGCTCGGCGATGACCTCGACGTGCCGGCCCAGACGCAGGTCCGCGTCGATGCGCCGCTCGACGGTCACCAGCCGGCTCTCCTCCAGGCGCAGGACCTCGATCTCCAGGATCGGCCCCACCCGTACGTCGACCAGGGCCGGGCCGTTCCACAGGCCCAGCGCCTTGCGGAGCAGCTCCGCCGCCCGCTCGTCGTCCCCCTCTTCGAATGCGTGCTGTCCGCCCGTCACGAGCGTCTCGTACTCGTGTACGTCGACCGCGTCCGGCGGAATCTGCAGCACGTAGCCGCCGTGCCGGGTCGCCAGCACGTCCTTGGCGCTGCCCGGTACGCCCGGGCCCATCGCAGTGCCCAGTCTCCGGCGCAGCTGCAGGATGTACGTCTGCAGCGTCGTGAGCGCACTCTGCGGGAGCGCGGTGCCCCAGATCTCCTCCATGAGGGTCTGTACGGGTATCACCCGCCCCGGAGAGAGCGCCAGCAGCGCCAGGATCTGGCGCGGCTTGCCAGCCGTAGGAACAATCGAGCCCCCGTTGACCTCGGCACTCAACGGACCCAGAACCTGAATCTTCACGGTCTCCTCCGTAATTCGTCGAGTTCCCATCGATTTACAGCCTTCGACTCCGGCACGGTAGCTGGGTCCAGTACGGCTCCCCCGAATTCTTGAGCAGGTGTCGAGCCACCCTCCGTCCCACATGGTTGCATGATGAAAACACAGTGGTAGATTCCGCTGAGGGGATGAGAACCGGCACTTTTCTTTCGCCCGCCGGTGTTCGTGTCTTTCCGCAGATCCCGCAGCTCGCCGGGAGGAGGCACCATGGAATTCGGCGCACCCGCCACCCACGGCACACCTGCCGCACCCGTGGCCCGAGGCGCGGACGGCGACACCGAGGCGGACTTCCGCGTGCTGGGGCCGGTGGAGGTGTTCGACCGTCACACGGGGACGTACCTCGTGCCCTCCGGCTCCAAGCAGCGGGCGCTGCTCGGCGCCCTGGTGGTCCGGGCGGGCCACGTGCTGTCCGCCGAGCGGCTCATCCACGAACTCTGGGGCGACCGGCCGCCGGCGAGCGCGGCCAACGCGCTGCAGGCCCACGTGGCCCGGCTGCGCCGGCTGCTGCAGGGCGGTGCGCCCGACGCCGACGGCCAGGAGTGGATCGCCACCCGCTCGACGGGCTACCTGCTGCGGCCCGGCCGGGCCACCACCGACGCGCAGCGCTTCCACCGGCTGTCCGCCGAGGGCCGCGCGGCCCTCGGCTCCGACCCCGAGCACGCGGCCGAACTGCTGCGCGGAGCCCTGTCCCTGTGGCGCGGCCCGGCACTGGAGGGGAGCACGCAGGGCCCCCTGTGCACGGTGGAGGCCGACCGGCTGGAGGAGCTGCGGCTGACCACGCTGGAGACCCTGTACGACGCGAACCTGCGCAGCGGGCGGCACGCCGAGGTCGTCCGGGACCTGGAGCGGCTGACGGCCAACCACCCGATGCGGGAACGGCTGTACGACCTCCAGATGCTGGCGCTGTACCGGTGCGGCCGGCAGACGGAGGCGCTGGGCGTGTACGAGCGGGCCCGCCGGCGGCTGGTGGACGAGCTGGGCGTCGAGCCGGGGCCCGCGCTGCGGGCGCGGATGGAGGCGATCTTGCGTCATGCGCCGTCGCTGGCGGTGGGGGTGGCGGCGGGGGTCTCCGACGGGTGGCGGGATCCGGATGCGGCGCTGCTCGAACTCGGGCGGGAGATCGCGCGGCTGGGTGTGCGGATCGAGTCGCTCGGGCGGGAGCAGGAAGCGCTCATCCGCCGCTTCAACCTCCTCTCCCCGACCCCCGCCGCCGCCCCCGTCCCGGGCGACCAACTCGTCTGAACGCCGCGCAACCGCCAGCCTCGCCGGTGTTTGAGGCGCGGGGTTGGGATTCGAACGGTGGCGGGGTCGGTCAGGCGTGGCAGGTTGTGGGGCGGCCGTGGTACGTGGTCATTTCTTCGAAGAGGGTTCCCACGTCGAGGGGGGAGCCCTCGGGCAGGCCGTGTTGTTCGGCGTAGGCGCGGTGCAGGTTCGGCAGGAGGCGCTCGCTGTCGAGGAGGCCGGCGTAGGCGCCGAGGTCGGTGGCGCGGGCCAGGTCGAGCGGGGCCGCGCCGGCCGCGACGCCCTCCTCGGCCAGGCGCTGGACCCACCGCAGATAGCCGGCGTTGGCATCGAGCAGCTCCGGCCCCCCGACCGCCCCGTGACCCGGCACGATCGTGGTGGCGCCGAGCCCCCGCAGCCGCTCCAGCGCGCGCAGCGACCCGGCCACCGACCCCATGACGCAGAACGGCGTGACCCCGTTCATGACGAGGTCGCCGGTGAACAGCACGCCCCGGTCGGGCAGCCAGACGATCGTGTCGTCGGTGGTGTGGGCCGCCGGGCCGATGTGGATCAGCTCGGCCCGCAGGTCGCCCACGTGGAGCGTCGTGCGGTCCCGGAAGGTCAGTTCGGGCGGGGTGATCTCGATGTCGCCCCAGCAGACGTCCGGCCACAGCCCGGCCATGTGCAGGCCCGCCGCCCGGACCATGGCCCGGGTCCGCTCGTGGCCGATGGTCAGGGCTTCGGGGAAGACGAAGTTGCCGTACGTGTGGTCGCCGTGGAAGTGCGTGTTGACCACGGCGCGCGGCGGGCGGGGCGCCAGCCGCAGCGCCGCCCGGCGCAACTGCCGGGCACGGCTCTCGGTGGCGGCGGTGTCGACGAGCGCGCTGTGGCCGCCGTCGGTGAGGATGCCGGCGTTGTTCAGGCACCAGCCGCCCTCGGGCTGGACGTACGCGTGGACGCCCTCGGCCACCTCGATGACGGCGGTGTCTGCGGGCCGCCTGACGGTCGTGGCGTGCACGGGACACCTCTTTCTGTTCACGGCGGGCCCCCGTCCGGGCCCTCGCCGATGCGGGACCTGAATTCTGCGGGCAGACGCCGTGGTCCCGCTCAATTCCCCGTGCATTCCCGATGGAGTTGTCCTGGATTCCTGTTGGATTCCCCGTCGATCGCCCGTTGATTACGGCGCGTTTTCCCGCCCGCACGGCCGTGGAATGCCGTTCCCGCGTACCCGTCCGGACGATATCGGGGACAGGCCGGACGGAAATCCGCTCAAGGGTCGGCGGAGCGGGCGCGCGGCGGCGGGCCGTCAGGCGAGGGCGGGCTCCGGCAGGACCAGGCGGCGGGGTGCGGCGCGGCCCCACGGGAAGCCGTGGTGCAGGTGGACGGCCGGCGGCCGCGCGTCGTCGACCTCGACCGCCACCGCCGCCAGCACCTCGGGTACCGGCTCGACCTCCAGGAAGCGCCAGCGCGCCGCCGAGTCGTCGGCGGGCGGCCGGAAGGCGAGGACGCCCCGGTCCTCGGCGAGGGTGAACACGAACGAGTCGAAGGGCAGTCCCAGTCCCAGCCCGCGGGCCTTGGAGTAGGCCTCCTTCAGCGTCCACAGCCGCAGGGCGCGCCGGTTGCGGGGCCGCCCGGGAGCGGCGCTGGCGATCCAGTCCTGCTCCTCGGGGGAGAACGTCGCGATGATGTTGTCCAGGCCGCGCTCGCCGCGGTCGAGCCGCTCGACGTCGACCCCGATGCGCAGGCCCCGGGAGACGCCCAGCAGGTTGTACGCGTTGGCGTGCGAGAGGTTGAAGTCCAGCGTGTCCGCGCCGCGCGGCAGGCCGCCGTCGGGCGTCTGCAGGAACGGCCGCCCGCGCGAGGAGCGCCAGATGATCGCCTCGGCCTCGGGGATGCCGGTCTCCAGGGCCAGCACCCGGCGCACCAGGGCGTGGGCGACGAGGTACTGGCGGCGGTCGCGTTCGAAGAGGAAGCGGCCGGCCACCTCCTGCTCGTTCTCGTCCAGCCAGTGCGAGGCCAGGGTGGCGGCGATGCCGGGCGCGAGGTCCTCGTTGGGGCAGAACCACAGGTTGACCGGGGCGGGTTCGTTCTCCCCCGGCCCGCCGTGGTCGAGAGACAGCACGCTCATGCCGACCCCTCCTCGCCACCCAGCCACAGCGGGACGCGCAGGAACGCGGACGCGGGCAGCGGCACGGCCACGGAGGCAGCGCCCCGGGCCGGCTCCAGCGCGGTCCAGTCGATGTCGAGCCCGGACAGCCACAGGCCGCGGAGCTGGTCCAGGTGCCCGGCCCGCCAGAGCGCGGCGAGGTACCCGTCCGTCTCCGGTACGCCGCCCAGGTCCAGCGGGTCGGCGCCGCCGTCCCGCAGATCGGCGCAGGGCGCGCCGTCCCGTACGAACCGCTCCAGGGCCCGTACGAGTTCGCCGGTGTCGGTGACGACGGCCGCGAAGCGGCAGTCCATGGCGGACCGGCCGGTGCGCAGTGCGCGGGCGAGCGCCGGGAGCGGGGGCACCGGGCCCGGCCCGTCGAGCAGCTCGGCGAACCGGCCCGCGGTGGCGGCCAGATGGGCGGGGGTGGGGGCGGACAGCACGAACAGTTCGCGGGCGGCCTCGGGAGCGGCCTCGGGTACCGGGTCCGGGACCGGGTCGGCGCCGGGCAGGTACTCCTCCAGGACCACCTGGGCGTCCGCGCCGCCGGCGCCGCGCACGCCGACGCAGATCCGGCGGGGCGCGGCCGTCGCGTTCTCCCAGGGCTGCGCCTCGATGCGGCCCGGCTCCGGTGCCAGGATCCGGTGGCTCAGTTCGAGCACGGCCCGGGTCAGGGCCGCGGCGCCGGTGGCGGAGCCCGCGTCGCCGACGAGCGCGCGGACGGATCCGGCGTCCTCGCGGACGGCGGCGGCCGACGCGTCCAGCCCGGCCGCGCGCAGCGCCTCGCGCAGCACACGCTCCGCGGGAGCCGCGGGCGCGGCAAGGTCTGCGCCGTGCCCGCCGTCCGTGCCGTGCACGGGGCAGGAGGCGTGCAGGGAGTCGGCGGCGCGCGCGGCGGCGCGGGCGCGCCCGCCGCCGGCCCGGGACCCGCGGCCGGGGCCGGCCGCCGAGGGGTCGGGGGCGGTGTGGCCGACCGCGCTGCCGCGGATGAGGCAGTGCACGGTGTCGCCGTCGGCGAGGGCCCGCGCCAGGGGCTTGAGGAGGAGCGCGCCGACCCCTTCGCCCGCGCCGGGGCGCCGGCTGGAGGGGTGCAGCAGCAGCCGGACGCCGCCGACGAGCGCGGCGGCGCACTCGCCGCGGTGCAGGGCGGCGACGGCCTGGTGCAGCGCGACGAGCACGGAGGACTCCGCAGTGTCGACCGACTGGCTCGGGCCGGTGAGGCCGAGCAGGGCGGAGAGCCGGTTGGGCAGGCTCCACCGGCCGCCGCCGGGCATCGGCCGGGGTTGTTCGCGCCGCCAGGTCCTGGCCGCGAGCAGCACGTAGTCGCCGGTCCCGGCGCCGGTGAACACGCCGACGCTGCGCGGGGTGCCGTCGCCCGCGGTCAGCGCGTCGAGGCGGCCGCCGGTGCAGCCGGCGTCCTCCAGGGCCTCCCACGCGGTCTCCAGGAACAGCCGCTCCTGGGGGTCGATCAGGGCTGCCTCGTCCGCGTCGATCCCGAAGAACTCCGGGTCGAAGTCCTGTACGCGCTCCAGGTAGTGGCCCCGCTCGTCACCGGGGCGGCCGGCGGGCGGCTCGGCGGCGCTGTCGTGCCCGCCGCGGGCCAGCCGCCAGAAGGCGGCGAGGTCGGGTGCGCCCGGGTAGCGCCCGGCCATGCCGACCACCGCGATCGGCCCGGCGTCCGGCGCGGGGGCCGCGAGGGGGGTGGCGGGCGTGGCGGGTGCGGCGGCCGCGCCGGACGCGGAGTCCGCGCCGCGGCCGGCGGCCGGGCTGGCCGCGGCGGGGGACGGCTCGGCGCCGTCCGGCTCCGGCCAGGCCTCCGGCAGGCGGAAGACGACCGGCGCGGGCCCGGTGCCGGTGCCGGTGTCGGCCGCGGCGGCGTCGCCGGCCAGCAGCGCGGCCACCTGGGCCCGGTCCAGATGACCGTTCTTGAACCGGGTCAGGACTTCCTTCTCGTCCATCTGGACGCGCTCCTTCTCAGGGTGGAAACAGCTTCAGCCGCGTCGGGCGAGCAGCAGGAGCGCCTCGTCCACGGTGAGCCGGTCGTCGCGGATCGCGTCCAGCAGGACGTCGAGATCGCCGCCCGGGAGCGGACGTACGGCAGGTTCGTCGGCCGCGGGGGCGGCCTGGGGGGCGGCGGCCGCGGGGGCGGCGAGCGCCGGTCCGGTGGCCGGGCGGAGCGCCGGTGCCGTTGCCTGCGGGGCGGGGCCCGGGGCGGTGGCGCGGGCCGGGGCGAAGTCCTGCTCCGAGCCCGCCGTGCGCGCCGCGATGTAGGCGGCCATGGCGGCGAGGTTGGGGTGCTCGTACAGCAGCACCGACCGCTCCTGGAGGCCGAAGGCGCGGTTGACGACCGCGATGAACTCCGCGCCCACGATGGAGTCGACGCCCAGCACGTTGAACGCGGCGGTGGTGTTGATGTCCCAGGGGTCGCAGGACAGGATGCCCGCGAGCTGCTCGCGCAGCACCTCCGCGATGCGGGTCGCCGCGGCGGCCGCCGGCACCTGCCGGGCGGGGGCGGGCGGCTGCGGCCCGAGCCCGAGGCCCGCGCCCGACGCCGGGAAGGCGGCGGTGGGGGCGGCGGCCGGGGCCGGCGCCGCGGCGAGGGTGGGAACGGGGGCGGCGGCCGCGCTGCTCGCCGCCCGCGCGACCTCGCGCGCGAAGGACGACGGCGTCGGGAAGTCGTACAGGTCGGTCGCCAGCACCCGCAGCCCGTACCGGGCGTTGACCACGGCCACGAACTCCACCACCAGCAGCGAGTCCAGCCCCATGGACTGGAAGGTCTGCTCGGGGTCGATCTTCTCCGGCTTGACCCGCAGGACGTCGCCGAGCACCCCGATGAGGTCGGTCAGTACGTCCGCAGGATGTTCATTCGTCATCGCAGGCTCCTCCAAGCCGTCGGTGGCACACGGTCACGCGGTGCTGCCCGAGAACACCGGACGGCACCGGCCGTCCGCGGGGTCGGGATACCGGGCGGCCCGCTCGCCCGCGAGGCGGGGCGCGGGACCGGTGCCCGGCGTCCCGACCCGGAAGTTCTTCGCCGCGCCCTCGGGCACCAGGCTCGGCAGCAGCAGCGACCACAGCCCGGACACCCGGCACTGCAGCTCGGCGGCCGGCATGCCCGTGGCGGCCAGCGCCTCGATGCCGCAGGACGCCGCGACGACCAGCGATTCGACGCTCTCCCAGCCGATCCCGTCGCGGAGTTCACCCGCGTCCCGGGCCTGGCGCAGCAGGCCGCACACCTCGGCGAGCCAGGTCCGGTGGAAGTCGGTGGCGAGCGCGGCGGAGCCCGTGCACTCCCTGGTGAGACGGAAACTGGCCGGGATCACCGGCTCCTCGCGCAGGCCGATCGCGAGCCAGTGCGTCGTGTCGACCAGGGTCTGCAGCGGAGAGCGGCCGGAGGCGCGCAGGGCGTGCACCGATGCGTGCAGCAGCTCGCAGCCGCGCAGCCGGATCGCCTCCGCCAGTTCGTCCTTGGAGGAGAAGTGGAAGTACAGCGCCCCCTTCGTCACTCCCGCGCACGCGGCGATCTCGCTGAGCGTCGCGTTCGCGTAGCCGTTGCGGTGGAACATCTCGGCCCCCGCGTGCACCAGCTTCCTGCGGGTCCGCTCCGACCTGTCCTGCATCGCGCTGCCTCCTCGGCCCGGGGTCCGGGCGCGGCGGGTGCGGGCCGGCGAGCCGGTCGCGGCCGCGTTCCGGGTATGACGCACGGCCGTCTCAGGCCACGCGTACGAGTTGCTCACTGTTCGTCTCCGCCACGACCGGACTCTCGGGGCTGGCCATGAGGATCGAGCGCTGCAGCCGGCGCAGGGCGGCCGAGGGCTCGAGCCCGAGTTCGCGCACGAGGGTGGCGCGCAGCCGCTGGTAGACGTCGAGGGCCTCGCCGCGGCGGCCGGAGCGGTGCAGGGCCAGCATGAACTGGCCGTGCAGGTTCTCGTGGGTGCGGTACCGGCTGGCCAGTACGGTCAGTTCGGCGAGCAGCTCGCGGTGCCGGCCGAGCCGCAGATCCGCCTCGATGCGCTGGTCGAGCGCGCAGAGGCGGGTCTCTTCGAGCCGCCGGGTCTCCATGTCGAGCTGGATGCCGCCGTGCACGTCGGCGAAGGCCGGTCCGGACCACAGCGACAGCGCCTCGCGCAGCAGCCGGGCCGCGCCGGGGAAGTCACCGCCGTCCATGGCCCGGTAGCCCATGCCGGCAAGCCGGTCGAACTCGCGGACGTCGCTGGTGCCGCCGCCGCTGTTGAGCAGGTAGCCGCCGGGCAGCGTGACGAGCACGTCCTTGGCGGTGCGCCGCTCAGCCGCACCGGCCGCGCCCTCGGGGCACTCGCCGTCCTCGGCGGCCGCGCCCTGTTCCAGGGCGGTGGCGATGAGGGCCCGCAGCTGCAGCACGTAGGTCTGCAGCGTGGTGCGGGCACTGCGCGGCGGTGCGCCCGCCCACAGTTCCTCGATCAGCGCCGACACCGGGACCACCTGGTCGGCATGGAGCGCCAGGAGCGCCAGCACCTGTCGCGGCTTGGGGGCCGTCGGCGTGATGGAGACCCCGTGCTCCCGCACCGCCAGTGTGCCCAGTACTTCGATGTCCACGCCATTCTCCCCTGTCCGTGGATGAGCCTCCGCCAGTAAAAAACAGGACCGGCGGTTTGTCAATGTGAAACCGACCGTGTGTGCTGTTTGATTTCGAACCGCCTGAAGGACCCTCAAAGACCAGTCCCCACCTGCGTAGTTGCCACCCTTGACGGAGGCCGGGGCGCCCGGCCTCTGACCTGCAGACCTTCCAGAGTGGGCCCGATCAACAAACCGGCCGGTCTTTATTTACCCGCAGCCGACGCCGCGGCGTCGAGGTCGACGAGGCGGGGGCCCGCGGCGTCGAGGCCGGCGAGGCCGGCCGCCGGCACGACGGTCGGCAGCAGCAGCCGCCAGAACCGCGCGACCGTCGCCGCCGAGAGCCAGACGGCGTCCCGGAACCCGAGCACCTCGAACCCCACGGTCGCGGCCACCACGGCGCTCTCCACGTCCCGCACCACCACGCCGGGGCGCAACTCGCCCGCCGCCGCGGCCCGTTCCAGCGTCCCGGCGACCCACATCCGCCAGCGGTCCCGCAGGCCGCCCGGGCGGGGGCGGGCCACGTCGCCGCTCAGCGCGAACCCGGCCCGCAGCACCACGTCGTCGAGCTGCGCGTCGGCGAGCTCGTGGGTGGCGTCGATCAGGCGTTGCAGATGGCCGCCCGCCCCGGCCGGCGGCGCGCCCTCCGTGACGGCCTTCAACCGGGCCAGCGCCGCCTCCTCGACGGCGTCCGCGAGGCCCGCCTTGGTGGCGAAGTGGAAGTGCAGCGCCCCGTTGCTCACCCCGGCCAGCGAACTGATCGAGACGAGCGACGCGGGGGAGAAGCCCTCGCGGTCGAAGACCTCGGCCGCGGACCGGATGAGGGCGTCACGCGTACGCGCCGCACGTTCCTGCTTCACCATCTGCTGCTCCGTCGCTCCAGGGGGTCGCCCGCGTGCCGAAGGGCAGGCCGGAGTGCTCACCCGAACCCAGAGTGTAATACAAACCGCCTGTGCGGTTTTAACGACTTCGTTACCTTGGGGAACCGGCCGCCGCGGGTCCGTTTGACCTTGACCCAAGGTCAGGGTGGACGCTGATTGCATGACCACTTCGACTGTCCCGCCCAAGACCGGCATGCTCCCGGTCGACGACACGCAGCTGTTCCTCACCGACACCCGCGGCCCCGGCCGCCCCGTCGTCTACCTGAACGGCTGCTACGGCGACCGCCGGCCCTGGCTCCCGGTGATCTCCGAACTCGACAGCGGCTGGCGGCACATCACCTACGACGAGCGGGCCCGCGGCAGGTCGAAGCGGTCGGCCGACTACTCCTTCGACGCCTGCGTACGGGACATCGACGCGGTCCTGGCCGCGACCGGGGTGGACCGGCCGCTGCTCGTGGGCTGGTCGTACGGCGCGGCGATCGCGGCGCACTGGGCCGACCGGAACCCGGACCGCGTCCTGGGGGTGGTGGCCGTGGACGGTGCCATTCCGTACGGTCTGACCGGCGAGGCGGGACGCGAGCGGATCAGGCGCCTGTTCCGCCGGATGCGGTGGGCCCTGCCGCTGTTCCGCCCGTTCGGCATGGCCGCGCGGATGACCGCCGACCAGCACGCCGACATCAACATCGAGGCCAACGAGATCAACGCCGCCATCGAGCCGGTCCTCGACCGCGTGAACTACCCGCTGCGGTACGTCCTCGCCACGGGCGGCAGCCTCGGCGGGGGCAAGGAGGAGATGGAGCAGATGCGGGCCTCGCTCGACCCGGTGCTCGCCCGGAACCCGAACGTCAAGGTCAGCGCGAAGGTCCCGAGCAACCACTCCCACATCCTGCGCAAGGACTTCCGGGCGGTCGCCGCGGCCGTGCGCGAGACCGCGGCCGCGCACGAC
The DNA here is from genome assembly GCF_036194065.1 of Streptomyces sp. NBC_00239. NCBI lineage: Bacteria > Bacillati > Actinomycetota > Actinomycetes > Kitasatosporales > Streptomycetaceae > Streptomyces > Streptomyces sp. NBC_00239. The sequence goes on from NZ_CP108097.1 coordinate 69,900, forward strand.
CGACGGGTCCGCTGAGCACATGGTGTACGGGCTCACGATCGGTCAGGCGGCCGCGTTCGCCGGCGTCACGGTCAAAACCGTGCGCCACTACCACCGGCTCGGCCTGGTCGACGAACCGGAACGCGACGGATCCGGCTATCGCCGGTACGGGTCGTCGGAGATCCTGCGGCTGGTGCAGGTCCGCACGCTCGCCGGCGCGGGCGTGCCGCTGGCCGAGATCGGCGACCTGCTCGACGCCGACCCGGAACGCTTCGCCTCCGCCCTGGACGACGTGGAACGACGGCTCACCGAGCGGATCGAGGAACTGATCGCGCGCCGCGCGGTGCTGCACCGCCTCGCCTCCGGCGACCGGCTGCTGCTGCCCGAGCGCGCCTGCGCGGCCCTGGACCGGCTGGCCGAACTCGGCTTCAGCGCCGACTACGTGGCACTCCAGCAGGAAGCCCTGATCCTGGCCCGCGCCCTGGTGCCGGAGGTCTTCGACAGCTTCCTGATCCAGCTGGAGCACCAGCTCGGCGACCCCGAGTACGTCGAACTGGTCAAGCGCTGCCAGGAAGCCGAGTCGTGGGATCCGCACGACCCACGCCTCGACGACCTCGCCTCCGCCCTGTCCTCCATGGTGCTGGCCAACCGGGAACTGCTGTCGATGCCGGCCGAGTTCCGGGCCAGACCCGACGCCGCCACCCGCTACGGGCTGATCAACCACCACCGCGAGGAGCAGGCGCCGGCGGCGGCCAGGCTCAACGAGCTGCTGGAGGCGAACCTGCGCGCGGCCGGCCTCGACATCCCGCGTCAGTGACGGCCGCGCGCCGCCCCGCGCCCCGTCATCCGTACGCGTAGAAGCCCCGGCCGGACTTCTTGCCCAGCAGACCGCTCTCGACCATGCGCAGCAGCAGCGGCGGCGGCGCGTACAGCGGCTCCTTGAACTCCTCGTACATGGCCCGCGCGATGGACACGGTCGTGTCCAGGCCGATCAGGTCGGCGAGCCGCAGCGGCCCCATCGGGTGGGCGCAGCCGTGCACCATGCTCTGGTCGACGGCCTCGGCGGTCGCCAGACCCGACTCGACCATCCGGATCGCGGACAGCAGGTACGGGAAGAGCAGCGCGTTGACGAGGAAGCCCGCGCGGTCCGGCGAGGCGATCGGCTTCTTGCCCAGGACGTCGCGGACGAAGACCAGCGCCCGCTCGCTCACCGCCTCGTCGGTCAGCACGGTGGCGACGAGCTCGACGAGCGGCAGCGCCGGCACCGGGTTGAAGAAGTGCAGGCCGAGCACCTGGCCCGGGCGGCCGGTCGCGGCGGCGAGCCGAGCCACCGGGATCGAGGACGTGTTGGTCGCCAAGATCGCGTCCGGGTCCGCGACGATCTTGTCGAGGGTGGCGAAGACGTCCAGCTTGAGCTGCTCGTCCTCCTTGGCCGCCTCGATGACCAGCTGGCGGTCCGCAAGGTCGCCGAGGTCACGGGTGAACGTCACCCGGCCCAGCGCCGCGTCGCGCTCCCCGTCGGTCAGCTTGCCCTTGGCCACCCCCCGGTCGAGGGACGCGGCGAGCCGCTGCGGGGCCGTGACCAGGGACGACTCGGAGAACACCGCGACCGTCACGTCCAGCCCGGCCTTCGCGCAGAGTTCGGCGATGCCGGTTCCCATGATGCCGCTGCCGACGACACCCACCCGTTCGATGGCGGCGCCGGGGCGCTGCGTGGTCGTGGTCATGCGTGGGTCCCCCAGGTCAGAAGTGATGCCCCGATCGACATGCCGCCGCCGAATCCGGCGAGCAGCACCAGGTCGCCCGGCTTCAGAGCTCCGGTGCGGTTGGCCTCGTCGAGGGCCACGGGCACCGAGGCGCTGCCGACGTTCCCGTACCGGATCAGCGTGCGGTGCGTCTGCGCGCCGGTGAGCCCCGCGCGTTCGACGACCTCGCCGAGCATCACGCCGTTGGCCTGGTGCGGTACGAAGTGGTCGACGGCGCCGATGTCCACGCCCGCCTTCTCCGTCAGTGCGATCAGCGCCGGCGGGACGTGCTCGGCGACGAAGTCCCGTACCCCGCGGCCGTCCATCTTGAAGAAGTGGCCGCCTTCCGCGAGGGTCTGCGCCGACGCCGGGTTGCGGCTGCCGCCGGCCTCGACGCGGATCAGGTGGTGGGCGTCGCCGCGGCTGGCCAGGTCGCTGGCGATGATCCCGTACGGCTCCGGGACGGCCCCGACGATCGCGGCGCCGGCGCCGTCGGCGAACAGGATGGCCGTCTTGCGGTCCGTGAAGTCGAGGATCCGCGAGTAGACGTCCGCCCCGATGACCAGCACCCGGGCGTCCGGGCGCAGCGTCACCAGGCTGTGGGCCAGGGTCAGCGCGTAGACGAAGCCGCTGCACACGACGTTGACGTCGAAGCAGGCCGCGCCGTAGGCGCCGAGCCCGTGCTGCACCAGGTACGAGGTGGGCGGCTGCGGGAAGTCGCCGGTGGAGGTCGACACGATGATGTAGTCGATCTGCTCCGGGGTCAGTTCCGCCTGGGCCAGGGCCCGTTCGGCGGCCTTCACCGCGAGGTCGGACGTGGCCTCGTGCGGGGCGGCGTAGCGGCGCGACCGGATCTGCGTCTTGCGCTCGATCCACTCCGCGGTGACGCCGACGCGCGCGGCGACCTCCTCGTTGCCCACCTCGTCCTTGGGCAGGTAGGAGCCGGTGGAGAGAATGCCTATGGCCATGTCACGACCCTCCGGCGGGCGCGGTCGCGGCGTAGTCGCGCAGCGGGTTGATCCGCGCCACCCCGATCTTCTCGCGCAGGGCGGGGTCGGTGACGCCGAGGCCCTCCTCGGGGGCGAGGCAGAGCACGCCGACCTTGCCGGTGTGCTTGTTCAGCTGGACCAGTCGTGCGGCCTCGCCGACGTCCTTCAGCGGGAACACCTCGGAGAGGATCGGGGAGAGGTGGCCCAGCTTGAAGAGCCGGTTGCACTCCGCCTGCTCCTGGAGGTTGGCCGCGTGGCTGCCCACGATGCGCTTGAGGTTCATCCACAGGTAGCGGTTGTCGAAGTGGTGGTCGTAGCCGGTGCTGGAGCCGCAGGTGACGACCGTGCCGCCCTTGCGCACGACGAACACCGAGATCCCGAACGTCGCCCGCCCGACGTAGTCGAACACGACGTGCGGGTCCTCGCCGACCTGGCGCCGGATCTCCCGGCCGAGCCGCTTGCCCAGCTCGATGGTGCGCTCCGGGGTGAGTGCCTCGTCGCCGCCCATGCCGATCTCGTTGCGGTTGATCACCACGTCGCAGCCGAGGCGGCGCAGCACCTCGGCCTTGCGCTCGGAGCTGACCACGCCGACGGCGATGCCGCCCGCGTTCTTGACCATCTGCACGGCGAACGCGCCCAGGCCGCCCGTCGCACCCCAGATGAGGACGACGTCGCCCTGCTTGATCCGGGCGCCGTTGTCACCGACGAGCATCCGGTACGAGGTCGCCGCGGTCAGCAGGACGCCGGCCGACTCCTCCCAGGTCAGGTGGGGCGGCTTGGGCAGCAGCTGGCTCGCGCGCACCACCGAGTAGTGGGCGAGACCGCCGAAGTTCGTCTCGAAGCCCCAGATCCGCTGCCCCGACCCGAGCATGGCGTCGGCGTGCGTCGCCGGCTCCTGCTCGTCGACCTGGACGCAGCTGGCGACCACGTGGTCGCCGACCTTCCAGTGCCGCACCCCGACGCCGACGCGCACGACGATCCCGGAGGCGTCCGAGCCCACCACCTGGTGCGGCAGGTCGTGCCGGGCGGCGTACCCGCCCTCGCGGGCGTAGCGCTTGAGGAAGTCGAAGGTGGGCACCGGCTCGAAGGTCGCCGACCACACCGTGTTGTAGTTGATGGAACTCGCCATGACGGCGACGACCACCTCGTCCGGGGCGATCTCCGGCATCGGGACCTGCCCGACGTGCAGCGACTTGCGGACGTCCTTGTCCTCGACGCCGTCGAACATGCCGACGTCCGAGGCCAGGATGTGCGCAGCCTCGTATTCCGACGGGAGTTCGTGCCTCCCGATCTCATCCGGGCCGGCCCCGGCGAGCAGGGCTTCGGTCAAAGAATCCATGATTCCCTTTCCCATCTTGCAGTGATCACAGAAACGTGCGGATGGACGATCGATGGAGAGCACGAACAAAACCGCTGCAGGCCGGACCGGAACCACGGACGCGGCGGCCGGGCGACGGACGCCGCCCGGTGCTGTGGCCGGCAGGGGCTGCCGGCCACGGCACTAGAGGACCGCTCCGGCCTTCGTACGGCGCTTCAGGCTCGGCCGGCTGGACTGGGAGAGGTCCTTCCACATGTCCGACAGGCCGGTGACGGTGCGCGCCGCGAAGAGCCTGCGGATCGACACCTCCTGCTTGAGCTCGGCCCGGATGAGGCCGACCAGGCGGATCGCGCGCAGCGAGTTGCCGCCGAGGTCGAAGAAGTCCTCGTCGATGCCGACCCGGTCGAGTTCGAGGACGTCGGCGAAGAGCCCGGCGAGGATCCGCTCGTTGTCGTTGCGCGGCGCCACGTACTTGCGGTCGTCGAGCTCGGGCTCGGGCAGCGCCGCCCGGTCCAGGCGCCCGTTGGCCGTCAGCGGCAGGGCCTCCAGCACGGTGAACACCGACGGCACGAGGGACTCCGGCAGCCAGCCCGCGGCGAACCGGCGCAGCTCCTCGACGGAGATGTCCTGGCCGGCGACCGGCACCACGTAGGCCACCAGGCGCTGCTGGCCGGTGCCGTCCTGCCGGGCGACGACGACGGACTGCGCCAGCCCGGTGTACTCGGACAGCACCTCCTCGGCCTCGGCCAGCTCGACGCGGACCCCGCGCACCTCGGCGCGGCTGTCGGCGCGGCCCACGTACTCGAGCCGGCCGTCGGTGCCCCAGCGGACCCGGTCGCCGGTCCGGTACATGAGGGTGCCGGCGGCGCCGAACGGGCAGGGCACGAAGCGCTCCGCGGTCGGCCCGGGCCGGCCCGCGTAGCCGCGTGCCACGCCGGGACCGGACACGTACAGCTCGCCGACGACGCCGACGGGGACCGGGGCGAGGCCCGGACCCAGCACGTAGAGGGAGGTGTCGGCCACGGGGCGGCCGATCGAGCCCGCGTGGTGGACCGGCTCGCCGGCGGCCAGGCGGTGGGTCGCGGCGAACACGGTGGCTTCGGTGAGGCCATGGCCGTTGACGATCGTCAGGTCGGGGCAGGCCTCGCGGACCCGTCGCAGGGCGGCCGCGGGCACCCGGTCGCCGCCGGTCCACACTTCGCGCAGGCCCGCGAGGCGCTCGGGGTGCGCGGCGGCGATCGCCAGGAAGCGGCCCGCGGGCAGCCATACGGTGGTGATGCCGTGCGCGGCGCGCGCCTCGGTCAGCGCGTCGACGTCCAGCTCGCCGGCGGGGGCCACGACGACCCGGCCGCCGTTCAGCAGCGGCGCCCAGAGTTCGAGGGCGAGGGCGTCGGAGGCGTGCGGCGCGTGCCACAGCACGGTGCTGTGGGCGGCGTCCTTCCACTGGCCGTCGGTGACGAACCGGCTCAGGTTGCGGTGGGTGACGGCGACCGCGGTGGCCGCGTCGGCCGAGCCGGAGCCGTACACCAGGGCCAGCAGGCCGTCCTGGTGCGCGGCGGCCGGGGCCTGGCGCACGGCGTCGCTGCCGGCGGTGGTGTCGAGCGCGTCGAAGGCGATCAGCGCGACGTCCGGGCCGGCGGAGAGGGTGGCGGCCGTCGCCGCGTCGGTGAGCCAGGTGCGCGCCGGCGAGCCGGCGAGGAGGGCCTCGATCTGCTGCGCCGGGAGCGCCGGGTCGACCGCCAGGTAGGCGCCGCCCGCCTTCACCACGCCGAGCAGGGCGACGGCCAGGTCCACCGAGCGGGGCAGCGCGACCGCCACGACCGTCTCGGGTCCGACCTGCCGGGCGCGCAGCTCCTGGGCCAGGCGGCCGGAGCGCTCGTCGAGCTCCCGGTAGGAGACTTCGGTGTCGCCGGAGACCAGTGCGACGGCGAGGGGGTCCTGCGCCACCTGGCAGGCGAAGAGTTCGGCGACCGTCAGCTCCGGCGCGGGGGCCGTCTCCTCGGCGGGCGCCGTCAGGACGCGGCCGCGCTCGTCGCCGTTGACGATGTCGAGGGCGCCGACCGGCTGCTCGCCGGCGGCGACCACGGCGCGGATGTAGGAGATCAGCTCCTCGCCGATGAAGCGCATCTCCGCGGCGTGGTAGAGGTCCGCGGGGGCGTCGAGGCGGATGTGGAGGTCGCTGTCGGGGCTGCCGTCGGTGTAGACGCCGATCGACAGTTCCTCGAAGGTGCCGGTCGTCGCGCCGGAGTAGCGCGCGGGGCTGTCGCCGAAGTGGAGCTGCTCGGCGAAGTCGACGACGTTGATGACGGCGCCGAAGCTGCCGCGGCCGCTCAGGACGGTGCCGCTGACGCGCTGGATGTCGGAGTAGTGGCAGCCGGCGTGGCCGAAGATCTCGTACGTCTCGTCGCTGATCGCGTCGGCGACCTCGGAGAAGGTCGCGCCGAGCGGCACGGCCACCTTCACGGGCACCACGTTGACGGCGAGTCCGGGCGTGCGGGCGGCCACGCCGACGCGGTTGCTCACGGCCAGCGAGAGGAGGAACTCCGGGCGGTCGCAGCGGTGCCGGAAGAACACGGCCGCGGCGGCGGTCAGCATCTGCGACATCCACACGCCCATGGAGGTCGCGGTCTCGGTCCACACGTCGGCCTCGGCGCGCGGAACGGTCAGCGTGCGGCTCACCATGCCGATGGTCTCGGCCACCGCCGACCAGCGGTCGGCGCTGCTCATCGGCTCGGAGAGGGCGGCGCGCTGCGCGTCGGACAGGGCGACGCGGGGGACCTGCGCGGGCGCCGGGGCGTCCTTCAGGTAGTCGCGCCAGAACTCCGAGTCCTCGGTGAACTTCTCGGACGCGAGGTAGTCGACGGCCTCGGTCGCGAACGACTCCAGGTCCCACGGGTGCGGCAGCTGCGGGACCTCCTCGCCCCGGGCGAGCGCCGTGTAGACCTCGGCGAGGCGGCGGGACAGCAGGCCGCCGGCGCCGAAGCCGTCCGAGATGACGTGGTGGTAGGCGATCACCAGGAGGGATCGGTTGTCGGCGAGCTTGACCAGACCCAGGCGGAACAGCAGGTCCTGCGCCAGGTCGAACGGCTCCCGCACCAGGTCGGACAGCGCCTCGCGGGCCGCCTGCTCCGGGTCGGCCTCGGCACTGAGGTCGAGGTGGAACGGCCGCCAGTCGCCCAGCTCCCGGGCCACCATCCGCAGCCCGCTGCCGTCGTCGACGAAGTTGACGCGGAGCACCTCCGCCTCGGCCATCACGTGCAGGAACGTGGCCTCCATGACCGCCGCGTCCAGCTCGCCGTCCACATCCCACATGGTCAGCGCATGGTTCGGCGTGTCGGAAGCCATTTCCTGCGCCCGCCACATCCCCTTGTGCGCAGACGACGCACCGAACGAACGCATACAGATCAACCCCTCAACAAACAGGCCCGAATTGGAATACTTCGCAGATCACCCCCACCTTCCGGGAAGGGATGCAGTCGTTCAACACGACGTGGTGCCGGGCGGGACGAGCGGCTGTGGAGCTTGCGCCCGTCCCGCCGGCGGGACATTCCTACGGGGCGGAAATCCGCCCGCCACACCGTGGGAGCACTCCCGGCGGGAGCGCTCCCGGCGGGCTCACTTCGCGCCGCTGCCGGCCATCGAGGACACGATGTGCCCGGCGATCCGGCGCGGCGACGGGTGCTTGAGCACCACGTTCGCCCTCAGCTTGAGTCCGGTCGAGGCGGTGAGGCGCTTGCTCAGCTCCACCGACAGCAGCGAGTCGAACCCGATCTCCTTGAACTCCTGGTCCGGATTGACCGACGCGCTGGAGGAGTGCCCCAGGACGACGGCGACCTTCTCCAGGACGTGCTCCAGCACGAGTGCCTTCGCGTCGTCGTCGGGCAGCACCGACACCCGGTCCGACAGGGGGGCCAGCTGCGCGTCGTCCTGCGCGGGCAGCTCCGTCGCCGCCGCCTGCGCGCCCGCTTCCGTGTGCAGGGAGTTCAGCCAGTACCGCTGGCGCCGGAACGCGTACGTCGGCAGGTCGACCCGCGGGTGCGTCCCCAGGAGGGCGTCCCAGTCCACGGACCCGCCGCGGACGTGGAGCTGGGCCAGCGAGCCGAGCACCGTCTCCGCCTCCGGCCGGTCGCGCCGCGTCGACGACAGGACGACCGCGTCGTCCAGGTCCTCGACGATCTCCTGCACCGAGGCCGTCAGCACGGGGTGCGGGCTCATCTCGGCGAACACCCGGAAGCCGTCCTCGGTCAGCTGCCGGACCGTGGCCTCGAAGCGGACCTGCTCGCGCAGGTTGCTGTACCAGTACTCGGCGCCCAGGCGCGTGGTGTCGATCGCCTCGGCGTACACCGTCGAGTAGAACGGCACCTGCGAGGCCTGGGGGCTCACGTCGGCCAGCGCCTCCAGGAGCCGCTCGCGGTACGGGGTCACGTAGTGCGAGTGGGAGGCGTACGCGGCCTGGAGCTTGCGCACCTGGACCTCGTCGGCCTTCATCGTCTCGACGAACGCGTCCAGTGCCTCCGGGTCGCCGGACACCGCCACCGAGCGGGGTCCGTTGACCACGCCGATGCTCAGCAGGCCCTCCCACGGAGCGAGGCGTTCCGCCACGACCTCCGCGGACTCGGCGACCAGCGCCATCGCGCCGTGGCCGAGCAGGTCCATCATGACCTTGCAGCGCAGCGCCACGGTCTTGGCGGCGTCCCGCAGGGACAGCGCGCCGCTCACGTAGGCGGCGGCCACCTCGCCCTGGCTGTGGCCCACCACCGCGGCGGGCTCCACGCCCCACGACCGCCACAGGGCGGCCAGGGACACCATCACCGAGAACAGCGTCGGCTGGATGACGTCCACCCGGTCCAGGCTCGGCGCCCCCTCGGCGCCGCGCACCACGTCGAGGACCGAGAAGTCGATCCACTCCGACAGTGCGGCGTCGCACGCGTCGATGCTCTGCGCGAACGCCGGGAAGGCCTCGTACAGGGTGCGGCCCATGCCGACCCACTGCGAGCCCTGCCCGGGGAACACGAACACGGCCCCGCCGCGGGTCCCGCCGGTGCCGCGCACCACCGCGGTCGACTCCGCGCCGCCGCTCAGCGACGCCAGGCCGCCCAGCAGTTCGTCCCGGTCCCGCCCGAGCACCACCGCACGGTGCTCGAAACGCGACCGGCTCGACAGCAGCGACGCGCCGATGGCGGCGAGGTCCGCGGCCGGGTCGGCGGCGACGAACGCGCGCAGCCGCTCGGCCTGCCGCTCGACGACCGCCGCGCTCTTGCCGGACAGCACCCACGGCACCAGCCCGCCGACGACGCCGGCGCCCGGAGCGGGCTCGGGCGCCGCGTCCTCCTGCGGGGCCTCTTCCAGGATGACGTGCGCGTTGGTGCCGCTGACGCCGAACGAGGACACGCCGGCCCGCCGGGGACCGTCCGCGCGGGTCCACTCGCGGCCTTCCGTCAGCAGCTCGACGCCGCCCGAGGCCCAGTCCACGTGCCGCGAGGGCGCGTCCACGTGCAGGGTCTTTGGCAGGTAGCCGTGGCGCATGGCCATGACGGTCTTGATGACGCCGCCGACGCCGGCGGCGGCCTGGGCGTGGCCCATGTTCGACTTCAGGGAGCCCAGCCACAGCGGCCGGCCCTCGGCCCGGTCCTTGCCGTACGTCGCCAGCAGGGCGCCCGCCTCGATGGGGTCGCCCAGCTTGGTTCCGGTGCCGTGCGCCTCGACCAGGTCCACCTCGGAGGCCTCGACCCCGGCGTTGGCCAGGGCCCGCCGGATCACCTTCTCCTGGGCGCGGCCGTTGGGGGCGGTCAGCCCGTTGCTGGCGCCGTCCTGGTTCACGGCGGAACCGCGGATGACGGCGAGCACGGGGTGGCCGTTGCGGCGGGCGTCGGACAGCCGCTCCAGGAGCACCCAGCCCACGCCCTCGGCCCAGCCGGTGCCGTCGGCGGCGTCCGAGAACGCCTTGCACTTGCCGTCGGGGGACAGCGCGCCCTGCCGGGCGAACTCCACCAGGGCGGCGGGCGTCGACAGCACCAGCGCGCCGCCGGCCAGCGCCATCGAGGACTCCCCCGAACGCAGCGACTGCACGGCCTGGTGCAGTGCGACCAGGGACGCCGAGCACGCCGTGTCCACGGACACCGACGGGCCCGTCAGCCCCAGTTCGTACGAGACCCGGCCGGAGGCGACGCTCAGCGAGCTGCCGTACAGGAGGTAGCCCTCCAGGTCGGTCGGGGCCGACTCCAGGAAGCGCCACCCGTACTCGGTCGAGCTGATGCCGGCGAAGACGCCGACGTCGGTGCCGCGGACGTCGGCGGGGACGATGCCGGCCCGCTCGAAGGCCTCCCACGCCGTCTCCAGCATGAGGCGCTGCTGCGGGTCGGTGGCCAGCGCCTCGCGGGGGCTGATGCCGAAGAACTCCGCGTCGAAGCCGGCGACGTCCTTCAGGAAGCCGGCCTGCTTCGTGTACGTGCGGCCGACGGCGTCGGGGTCCGCGTCGTACAGGTCCCGCCAGCCGCGGTCGGTCGGGAACTCGCCCACGACGTCGCGGCCCTCGCGGACCATGTCCCACAGCTCCTCGGGCGAGGACACGCCCCCCGGGTAGCGGCACGCCATGGACACCACGGCGATCGGCTCGCCACGGCCGGCCTTCAGCGCGTCGTTCTCGTGGCGGAGGCGGTCGCGCTCCTCCAGGAGCGTACGGAGCGCCCGCTGGACCCGGTCCGCACCCTCCGCCGTCTGATCCGCGGAGTTGGTCATATCCACTTACCTCTTCTCATCCAGAGCCAGGTCGAGCAGCGCGTCGAGGTCCATCTCCGACAGGCCGTCCGTACCGGAGTCCGCGTCCGCCGCGTCCCCGTCGCCGCCCGGCCCGGCCGGGTCGGCGCACGCCAGGACCAGATCGAGGAGGCCGGCGCTCCGCAGGCTTTCGATCGAGACGGTCCGCAGCACTTCGCGGATCTCAGCGTCCTCGTCCGCACTCGCGTCCTGCTCGGGCCGCAGCAGGCCGAGCAGGTACAGGGCCAGCTCGCGCGGGGTGGGGTAGCTGAAGACGAGGGTGGAGGCCAGGCGCAAGCCGGTCGAGGACGCCAGGCGGTTGCAGAGTTCGACCGCGGTCAGCGAGTCGAATCCGAGCACCGTGAACGCCTGGTCGGCGTCGACGGCCGCGCCGGACGGGTGTCCGAGCACGATCGCGGCCTGTTCGCGGAGCCAGTCCAGGCAGACGGTCTCCGCCTCGGCCGCCGGCAGGGTGACCAGCCGGGACGCGAGGCCCACCGAGCCGGCGTCGTGGGCCGGGCCCGCCGTGCCGCGGCGCGGGCGACCGCCTTCGGCGAGGCCGCGCAGGAGCAGCGGCACCTCCTCGGCGGGCTTGGTCCGCAGCGCGGCGACGTCCACCCGGGCCGGGATCAGGACGGGCTTGTCGAAGGCGACCGCCGCGTCGAACAGGGCCAGTGCCTCGGCGGTCGGCATCGCGGCGATGCCCATCCGCCGCAGCCGGGACAGGTCGGCCTGGTCGAGCTCCCCGGTCATGCCGCTGCTCTGCTCCCACCAGCCCCAGCACAGGGAGGTGCCGGGCAGGCCGGCCGCCTTGCGCTGCGCGGCGAGACCGTCCAGGAAGCCGTTGGCCGCGGCGTAGTTCGCCTGGCCGCCGGTGCCCAGGGTGCCCGCGAGGGCGGAGAACTGGACGAAAGCGGACAGGTTGTGACCGCGGGTCAGCTCGTGCAGGTTGATCGCGCCGCCGACCTTGGCGCCCAGCACCCGGTCGATGCTCTGCGCGGTCAGCGACTCGACGGTGCCGTCCGCCAGCACGCCGGCCGCGTGCACGACCGCCGTCAGCGGGTACCCGGCGGGCATGTCGGCGAGGACGCCGGCCAGGGAGTCCCGGTCCGCGACGTCGCATTCCACGACCCGCACGGCGGCGCCCGCGCCCTCCAGCTCCGCGACCAGCTCGGGAACCCCGTCGGCCGCAAGGCCCCGGCGGCTCGCCAGCATCAGGCTCCGCACGCCGTGCTCGGCGACCAGGTGGCGGGCCAGGAGCGAGCCGACGCCGCCGGTGCCGCCGGTGACGAGCACGGTGCCGCCGCCGAGGCCGCCGCCGATCTCGAAGACCAGCTTGCCGATGTGGCGGCCCTGGCTCATCTCGCGGAAGGTGCGGCGCGCGTCGCGGATGTTCCGTACGGAGATCGGGGTGAGCTGCACCCGCCCCTCGGCGAACAGCTCCATGACGTCCCGGAACATCGCCTGGATGGCGTCCGGGCCGGCCGAGCCGTAGAGGTCGAAGGCCTCGTAGTCGACGCCGGGGTGGTCGGCCGCCACCTGCCGGGGGTCGCGGATGTCCGTCTTGCCCATCTCGATGAAGTCGCCGCCTCCCGGCAGCAGCTTCAGCGAGGCGTCGACGAACGTGTGCGCGAGGGAGTTGAGGACCACGTCCACACCGCGGCCGTCCGTGGCGGCGAGGAACTTCTCCACGAACTCCAGGTCGCGCGAGGACGCCAGGTGCGCGTCGTCCAGACCCAGGCTCCGCAGGGTGTCCCACTTGGCCGGGCTGGCGGTCGCGTAGATCTCGGCGCCGACGTGCTTGGCCATCTGGACGGCGGCCATGCCGACGCCGCCGGCCGCGGCGTGGATGAGGATGCGCTGACCCTTCTTCAGCTTCCGCACGTGGAACAGCGCGTAGTAGGCGGTGAGGAAGGTGCTGGGCATGGACGCCGCCTCGGCGTGGCTCCACCCGTCGGGGACGGTCGCCAGCAGGCGGTGGTCGGCCACGGCCACGCGTCCGAAGGAGCCGTTGAAGATGCCGGTCACCCGGTCGCCCGGGGAAAGGCTCGTGACGTCGTCGGCGACCTCCAGGACGATGCCGGCGCCCTCGCTGCCGAGCCCGGAGTCGAAGTCCGTCCGGTCGATCAGGCCCAGGGCGATCGTGACGTCGCGGAAGTTCAGGCCGGCGGCCTGGACGGCGATGCGGACCTGACCGCTCGCCAGGGGGGCCTCGGCCTCGGGGGACGGCACCCAGGTCAGGTTCTCCAGCGTGCCCTTGTTCGGGATGTCCAGCCGGTGCGCGCCCGCACCGGGCGCCTCGATCTGCTGGTCGGCGGGCGAGGCCTGCACCATGCGGGGCACCAGGTGGGCGCCGGCGCGCAGCGCCAGCTGGTCCTCGCCGAGGGCGAGCGCGTCCGGGAAGCACGCCAGGGAGCTGTCCTCGTCGTCGATGTCGACGAGCCGGAACCGGCCCGGGTGCTCGGTCTGGGCGGAGCGGATCAGGCCCCACACGGACGCGCCGGGGAGGCTTTCGACGTTCTCCCCCGCGGCGGTGCCCAGCGCCAGGCGGGTGAGGACCACCAGCGTGGACGCGGCGAGCCGCTCCTCGGCGAGGAACCGCTGGACCCATTCCAGTACGCGCTTGCCGGCGTCGCCGACCGCAGTGAGCGGGTCGGCGCCGGCGGCGGCGAAGTCGTCCGGGCACACGACCACGTGGCCGGGCGCGTCCGCGGCGAGGACCTCGTCCAGGGACGCGTAGCGCGCCGGGTCCGCCCCGGCCGTCCCGGCCAGGCGGCCGGCCAGGCCGTCCGGCGCGCCGAGCACGCCCCACGACCCGCGGTAGGTCTCGGGCAGGCCCTCCTGGACGGGCCGCCACTGCAGTTCGTACAGCGACTGCTCGCGGCTGCCGCGCGCGGCGTGCACCTGCTCGGCGCTGGCCGGCCGGAACGTCAGCGCGTCGACGTGCGCGATCTTGCGGCCGTGCTCGTCGGCGACGGCCACGGACACGACGCCTTCGCCGGCCGGGGAGAGGCGGACCCTGACGGTCGGGCCGCACGCGCCGGCCAGGGTGACGCCGGACCAGGCGAAGGGCATCCAGCCCTGGTCGCCCGTCACCTTGATGACGCCGCCGACGACCACCGCGTGCAGCACGGTGTCGATCAGCGCCGGGTGCAGGGCGAACCCGCCGGCCGATCCCTGGGCGCTCTCGGGCAGCGTGGCGAGGGCGAAGAGGTCGTCACCCTGCTGCCACACCTCGCGCAGCCCGCGGAAGGTCGGCCCGTAGTCGAAGCCGCCGTCGGCGAGGGAGTCGTAGATCCCGTCGAAGGGGATCTGCCGCGCCCCGGCCGGCGGCCATGCGGCGAGCGCCCGCGTGTCGTCGGCCCAGTCGGCGGTCGGCGCGGTGGCCGGCGCCAGGCCGCCCATCGCGTGGCGGGTCCAGCCGCCGGGCGTCGCACCGTCCTCGGCGGGACGCGAGTACACGTCCAGGGAGCGGCGGCCGCCCTCGTCCGCCGCGCCGACGACGACGCGCACCTGCACGTCGCCGGTGTCGGGGAGGATCAGCGGGACTTCCAGGGAGAGTTCCTCGACGGCGGGGGCGCCGACGTGGTCGCCGACCGACAGCGCCAGGTCCATGTAGGCCGTGGCGGGTACGACGGCCGCGCCGAACACCGCGTGGTCGGCCAGCCACTCGTGGGTCCGCAGCGACCACAGGTCGGTGAAGACCACCTCGCCGGTGCCGGGGTGGTCGACCACGGCGCCCAGCAGCGGGTGGTCCGCGGCGGACAGGCCGGCCGAGGAGACGTCCGCCGATCCCGTGCCGGCGAGGAAGTCCACCCAGTACCACTGGCGCTGGAACGCGTACGTGGGGAGGTCCACCCGCTCGCGGGTGCCGAACAGGGCGTCCCAGTCCAGGGATCCGCCGCGGACGTGGAGTTCGGCCAGCGCGCCGGCGACGGCCTGCACCACGCCGCGGTCCCGGCGCGAGGACGACACGACCAGGGCGTCGTGGACGCCCTCGGCGGCGAAGTTCTCCTTGGTGATGCTGGCGAGCGTCGCGCCCGGGCCCACTTCGAGGAAGACGTCCGCGCCGGCCGCGCGGGCGCACTCGACCGCGTCGTGGAAGCGGACGGGCTCGCGGACGTGGCCCACCCAGTAGGCGGGGGACGACAGCTCCTGGAGGGTGGCCTCGCGGCCCAGCCGGGTCGAGAAGATCGGGATCGACAGCTCGCCCGCGGGCAGCTGCTGAATCGATTCCGCGAAGGCGTCCAGGATCGGGTCCATGAGCGGGGAGTGGAAGGCGTGGTCGACGGGGAGCAGCTTCGCCGACCGGCCGTCGGCGACGAGCCGGTCCCGCAGGTCGTGGACCTCCTCGCGCAGGCCCGAGACCACCACCGACTCCGGGCCGTTGACGGCCGCGATGCCGACCCGGGCGTACCCGCCGATCAGCGCGGTCACCTCGGCTTCCGAGGCGCGCACCGCCAACATGGCGCCGGGCTCGGTGACCGTCTGCATGATCCGTCCGCGCGCGGCCACCAGCCGGGTCGCGTCGTCCAGCGACAGCACCCCGGAGACGTGGGCGGCGGCGATCTCGCCGACCGAGTGGCCGATCAGGTGGTTCGGCTTCGGGGCGAACTGCGTCAGCAGCCGGTACAGGGCGACCTGGAGGGCGAACAGCGCCGGCTGCATGACGTCGGTGCGCTCGCGGCCCTCGGGCTCGTCGGCGAGGAGCAGGGGCTTCAGCGCGAAGGGCAGGTGCGCGTCGAAGCGCTCGCAGACCTCGTCCAGGCTCCGTGCGAACGCGGGGAACGCCTCGTACAGCTCCCGTGCCACGCCGGTCCACTTCGAGCCCTGGCCCGGGAACATGAAGACGGAGCGGCCGAGTTCGCCGGCGGTGCCGCGCACCACCGTGGGGGACTCCGCGCCCTCGCTCAGCGACGCCAGGCCGCTCAGCAGCTCGTCCCGGTCGCGCCCCAGCACCACCGCGCGGTGCTCGAAGTCCGCCCGGCTCGACACCAGCGACCAGCCGATGTCGGCGGGGTCCGTGTCCGGGCCGGCTTCGGCGAAGTCGCGCAGCTTCCGGGCCTGGGCCCGCAGCGCCTGCTCCGAGCGCGCCGACAGCGCCCACGGCACCAGGCCGGCGGCGCCGGCCGGCACCGCGGGGGCCGTGTCGGCCGCCGGCTCGGCCGGCTCCGGGGCCTCCTCCAGGATCAGGTGCGCGTTGGTGCCGCTGGCCCCGAAGGCGGAGACGCCGGCGCGCCGGGGGCGTCCCGGTGCGCTGGGCCATTCCCGGGCCTCGGTGAGCAGCTCGACGGCGCCGGCCGACCAGTCGACGTGCGTCGAGGGCCGGTCCACGTGCAGGGTCTTGGGCAGCACGCCGTGCTGCATCGCCATGATCATCTTGATCATGCCGCCGACGCCGGCGGCGGCCTGGGTGTGGCCGATGTTCGACTTCAGCGAGCCCAGCCACAGCGGGTGGTCGGCGTCGCGGTCCTGGCCGTAGGTGGCCAGCAGTGCCTGTGCCTCGATGGGGTCGCCCAGCGTGGTGCCGGTGCCGTGCGCCTCCACCACGTCGATGTCGCTCGCCTGCACCCGGGCGTTCGCCAGCGCCGCCCGGATGACGCGCTGCTGCGCCGGGCCGCTCGGTGCGGTCAGGCCGTTGGACGCGCCGTCCTGGTTGATCGCCGAGCCGCGGACGACCGCGAGGATCCGGCGCCCGTTGCGCCGCGCGTCCGAGAGGCGCTCCAGGACCAGCATGCCGACGCCCTCGGAGAAGCCGGTGCCGTCCGCCGCGTCGGCGAACGCCTTGCACCGGCCGTCGTCCGACAGGCCCCGCAGCTTCGACATCTCCCGCAGCACCTGCGTGGTCGCCATGACGGTGACGCCGCCGGCCAGGGCCAGCCCGCACTCGCCCTGCCGCAGCGACTGCACCGCCTGGTGCACCGCCACCAGCGACGAGGAGCACGCGGTGTCGGTGGACACCGCCGGGCCCTCCAGGCCCAGCGCGTACGACACGCGGCCGGAGGCCACGCTCAGCAGGGAGCCGGTCTGCCCGTAGCCCGAGATGGCCTCGGGGGTCTGGTAGTGGTTGCCGTACCCGAAGTACGCGAGGCCCGCGAACACGCCGGTCTGGCTGCCGCGCAGGGTCTGCGGGTCGATGCCGGCCCGCTCCAGGGACTCCCAGGAGGTCTCCAGGAGCAACCGGTGCTGCGGGTCGGCGGCCAGCGCCTCGCGCGGGCTGATCTCGAAGAACTCGGCGTCGAAGTCGCCCGCGTCGTACAGGAAGCCGCCGGCGCGCGCGGAGACGGTGCCCGGCCGGTCCGCATCCGGGTCGAGCATGGCCTCCAGGTCCCAGTGGCGGTCCTGCGGGAAGTCGGAGACGACGTCCGCGCCCGCCTTCACCAGGTCCCACAGCGCTTCCGGGGACGCCGCCCCGCCGGGGAACCGGCAGGCGACGCCGACCACCGCGATGGGCTCGGCGGCGGCCTCCGTCACTTCCTTCAGGCGCTTGCGCGTCTCCAGCAGCTCGATCGATGTCCGCTTGAGGTAGTCAAGAACATCGGCGTTGTTGTCGTTGGTCATCGTTGTCCCCTAGCCGAGTTCTTTGTCCAGAAGCGCGAGAAGGTCTCCCGCGGAGGCCGAGCTGATCTGGTCGGCGATGCCGGCCGGTGCTCCGGCGCCCGCCAGCGAGCGGACGCGGCCCTGCAGCTCGCCGAGCAGTGTGGAAATGGTGTTCTGGTCCTGTTCCGCGAGCGCGAGGAAGGCGTCCTCGAGCCGGGCGCCCAGTCCTTCGATCTCCTTGGCCAGGTGGTCGACCGCGGACTGTGCGGCGGGAGCGGCGTCGCGCGGGATCGCCGCGTTCAGGAACTGTGCGAGGGCGCTCGGGTTCGGGTGGTCGAAGACGAGCGTGGCGGGCAGCTTCAGGCCGGTCACCGCGGACAGCTTGTTGCGCAGCTCCAGCGCCGTGAGCGAGTCGATCCCCAGCTTCTTGAACGTCGCGCCGGGGCCGACCTTCGAGGTGTCCGGGTGGCCGAGGACGAGCGCGGTCTGCGCCCGGACGGCATCGAGCAGCGCCGCCTCCGCCTCGGCCTCGGGCAGCGAGGCCAGCTGCTCCGCCAGTGCGGTCTCGGCGGCCTCCCGGGCCGGTCCGCCGGATCCGGCGGACGCCCCGGTCAGGGCGCGCAGGAGCGGCGAGCCCAGCTGTCCGGCGCCGGGCGCGCCCAGGGCCGAGAGGTTCAGCCGGGTGGGCACCAGGACCGGTCCGGCCTCCGCGAGGGAGGCGTCGAAGAGCGCGAGGCCCTCCTGCGAGGCCATCGGCAGCACGCCCTGGCGCTGGAGGCGCACGAGGTCCGTGTCGACGAGGTCGGCGCTCATCTCGCTGCGCTCGGCCCAGAAGCCCCAGCACAGTGCGGTGGCGGCCAGGCCCTCGGCCCGGCGGGCCTGCGCCAGACCGTTGAGGAAGGCGTTGGCGGCCGCGTAGTTGGCCTGTCCCGCCGTGCCGAGGACACTCGCGATCGAGGAGAACATCACGAACGCGGACAGGTCCAGGTCGCGGGTCAGCTCGTGCAGGTGCCAGGCGCCGTGCACCTTCGGCGCGAGGACGGCGTCCACGCGCTCCACCGTCAGCGCCTCCAGGACGCCGTCGTCCAGGACGCCGGCGCAGTGGATCACCGAGGTCAGCGGGTGCTCGGACGGCACCGCGGCGAGCAGCGCGGCGACGGAGTCGCGGCTGGTGACGTCGCAGGCGACGATCTCGACGTGCGCTCCCGCCGCGGTCAGCTCGTCCCGCAGGACGGCCGAGGCCGGAGCCGCCGGGCCCCGCCGGCTGGACAGCACCAGCCGGCGTACGCCGTGGTTCTCGACGAGGTGCCGGGCGAGCATGGCGCCCAGGCCGCTCGTACCGCCGGTGATCAGCACGCTCCCGTCGCCGAGGGCGGGCAGGTCCCGCGCTCCGGCCGGGGATCCGGCGGTGGCGGGCGCGTCGTCGACGCGGGCCAGCTGCGGGACGGTCACGTTGCCGGAGCGGATCTTGAGCTGGGCCTCTCCGGTGGCGGCCGCCGCCGGCAGGCACGCCCACGAGGCGGGCAGCCCGTCGGTGTCGACGACCGTGAACCGGTCCGGGTTCTCGGTCTGGGCGCTGCGTACGAAGCCCCAGACCGCGGCCGCGGCCGGGTCGACGGGCGCTGCCTGCTCGTCGTGGAAGGCGTCGCGCGTGACGATGACCAGGCGCGACGCGGAGAACCGGTCGTCGGCGAGCCAGTCCTGCGTCCAGCGCAACACCTGGCGGACGTTGCGTCCGGTGGCGGCGGGGATGCCGTCGCCGGCCACGGCGGCGGGGTCGACGGGATCGACGGCGGCGAAGACGAACGGGGGGACCGGGGCGCCGGAGGCGGCGAGTTCGGCGAGGCCCGCGAAGACCTCGTCGGCGCCGCCCAGGGAGGCGGCGAGCGCGTCGGGGGCGCCCAGGACCGCGTACCGGCCGGCGGCCGCCCCGGAGGTGAGCGCGAGGGGCGCCCAGTCCACCTGGAACAGCGAGTCCCGGTGGTCGAAGCCCAGTGCGGTCAGCTGCTCGACGTCCGCGGGGCGCAGGGTCAGCGACTCGATGCCGCCGACGGGTGCGCCGCTGCGGTCCGCGAGGGTCACGGACAGCGTGTTCTCGCCGGCGGGCGTCAGCCGCACGCGCAGCGCGGCCGGCCGGGCGGAGTTGACGCGCAGGCCCGTCAGCCGGGACGGCAGCCAGCCCTCGGGCCGGGAGGCGTCGACGACCGTGCCCAGGGCGACCGGGAGCAGCGCGGTCTGCAGCAGGGCCGGGTGGATCCGGAACCGGCTGCGGTCCGCGCCGTCGGCGGCGGGCAGTTCCACCTCGGCGAACAGGACGTCGTCGCGGCGCCACACCTGCCCGAGGCCCCGGAAGAGGGGTCCGTGGGCGAAGCCGGTGGCGGCCAGGCGGGCGTACGCGTCCTCGGCGGGCACGGCGACCGCGCCGGCCGGCGGCCAGACGGCGAGGCCGGTGTCCGCGGGGGCCCCGGCGGTGTCGGTGCCGACGACGCCGACGGCGTTGCGGGTCCACCGGTCTTCGCCTTCGGCGCGCGAGTGGACGCTGACGACGCGCTTGGCGTCGACGACGACGCGGATCTCGCGGTCGGCGGTGCGGGACAGCACCAGCGGTGCTTCCAGGGTGAGTTCGTGGACGATGTCGCAGCCCGCCTTGTCGGCGGCCCACAGCGCGAGTTCCGCCAGCGCGGTGGCCGGCACCAGGGCGGCGCCGTGGACCACGTGCTCGGCGAGCCACGGCCGACGCTCCGCCGACAGGCGCCCGCCGCCCGCCACGCCGCCGGTCTGCGCGTCGGCGCTCTCCGCGTCGGCGGGCAGATCGATGACGGCGTCGAGCAGCGGGTGGTCGGAAGTGCTCTCGGTGGTGGTCTCGTTGGGCGTGTTCAGCCAGTAGCGCTGCCCCTGGAAGGCGTACGTGGGCAGCTCGACCCACGGGCCGTCGGCGGGCGGGAACACCTTCTCCCACGACACGGCGACGCCCGCGACGAACGCCTCGGCCAGCGACTGGTGGACGCGCGCGACGCTGTCGTCGCCGCGGCGCAGCGTGCCCACGACGACGGCCTCGGTGCCCGCGCTGTCCACGGTCTGTTCCACGGCGAGCGTCAGCACCGGGTGCGGGGACGCCTCGGCGAAGAAGGTGAAGCCCTCGGCGGCCAGCGCCCGGACCGCCTCTTCAAAGCGGACCGCCTCGCGCAGGTTGGTGTACCAGTACTCGCCGTCCATCACGGTCGTGTCCAGCCAGTCGGCCGTCACGGTGGAGAAGAACGGGATGTCGGACGTGCGCGGCTTCAGTCCGACGAGCACGCGGCCCAGTTCGCCGCGGATCGACTCCACGTACGCGCAGTGCGAGGCGTAGTCCACCGGGATGCGGCGGGTGCGCACCTCGTCCGCCTCGCAGGCGGCCGTGAAGGCGTCCAGCTCGGCCGGGTCGCCCGACACCACGACGGACTTGGGACCGTTGACCACCGCGATCGACAGCCCGTCCGTCAGGCGCGCCTGCACGTCCTGCGCCGGGAGCGCGACCGACGCCATGGCGCCCAGCCCGGACAGGGCCAGGATGGCCTTCGCCCGGAGCGCCACGACCTTCGCGGCGTCCTCGATGGACAGGGCGCCCGCGAAGCACGCGGCGGCGATCTCGCCCTGCGAGTGGCCCACCACGGCCTCGGGCTGCACCCCGTACGAGCGCCAGACCTCGGCGAGCGAGACCATCACGGCCCACAGCGCGGGCTGTACGACGTCGACCCGCTCCAGCGCGTCGGCGTCGGCGAGGACCTCGTAGAGGGACCAGTCCACGTGCGGGGCGAGGGCGTCGGCGCACTCCTGCATGCGGCGGGCGAACACCGGGGAGGTGTCCCACAGTTCGCGGCCCATGCCGACCCACTGGGAGGCCTGGCCGGGGAAGACGAACACCGTCTTGCCGACCGGCTTGGAGACTCCGGACACGACGCGGGCGGGGGCGTTCTCGTCGCCTTCGGCGGCGGCGGTCAGGGCGGCGAGGAGTTCGTCGCGGCCGGCGCCGATGACCACCTGGCGGTGGTCGAAGAGGGAGCGCGTCGTGACGAGCGCGCGGCCCGCGCCGGCGAGCGGCAGGGCCGCGTCGACGGCCAGGGCGTCGCGCAGGCGCAGTGCCTGGGCGCGCAGCGCCTCCGCCGACTTCGCCGACAGCACCCACGGCACGGCGCCGTGGCCGGTGGCGGAGTCCGCGGCCGGCCGGGCCGGGGCGTCCTCCGCGGGGGCCGGCTCGGGGGCCTGTTCGAGGATCAGGTGCGCATTGGTGCCGCTGATGCCGAAGCTGGAGATGCCGGCGCGCCGGGGGCGGCCCGGTGCGGTGGCCCACTCGCGGGCCTCGGTGAGCAGCTCGACGCCGCCGACCGACCAGTCGACGTGCGTCGACGGCTCGTCCACGTGCAGGGTCTTGGGCAGCACGCCGTGGCGCATCGCCATCATCATCTTGATGATGCCGCCGACGCCCGCGGCCGCCTGGGTGTGGCCGATGTTCGACTTCAGCGAGCCCAGCCACAGCGGCTGGTCGGCGTCGCGGTCCTGGCCGTAGGTGGCCAGCAGCGCTTCGGCCTCCATGGGGTCGCCGAGCTTGGTGCCGGTGCCGTGCGCCTCCACCGCGTCCACGTCGCCGGTCTGCAGTCCGGCGTCGGCCAGGGCCGCCCGGATGACGCGCCGCTGCGCGAGTTCGTTCGGCGCGCTCAAGCCGTTGGAGGCGCCGTCCTGGTTGACCGCCGAGCCGCGGATGACCGCGAGGATGCGGCGGCCGTTGCGCTGCGCGTCGGAGAGCTTCTCCAGGACCAGTACGCCCGCGCCCTCGGCGAAGCCGGTGCCGTCCGCGGCCTCCGCGAACGCCTTGCAGCGGCCGTCGGCGGACAGGCCGCGCTGGCGGGCCATCTCCACGAACATGCCGGGGGTGGGCATGGTCGTCACGCCGCCGGCCAGGGCGAGGGTGGTCTCCCCGGCACGCAGGGACCGCACCGCCTGGTGGATGGCGACGAGCGACGACGAGCAGGCGGTGTCGGTGGACACCGCCGGGCCCTCCAGGCCCAGCGCGTACGCCACGCGGCCGGAGGCCACGCTGTTGTACAGGCCCGTCATGGCGTAGCCCTCGACCTCGCCGCCCGCTCCGCCGCCCATCCGCGGGCCGTAGTCGGTGGCGTAGATCCCGGTGAACACGCCGGTCGACGAACCGCGCAGGGTCGACGCGTCGATGCCGGCCCGCTCCAGGGCCTCCCAGGACGTCTCCAGCATCAGCCGCTGCTGCGGGTCCATGGCGAGGGCCTCGCGCGGGCTGATGCCGAAGAACGGCGCGTCGAACTCCGCGAGGTCGTGCAGGAACCCGCCCGAGCGCGTGTACGTCTTGCCGTGCGCCTCGGGGTCGGCGTCGTACAGCGCCTCCACGTCCCAGCCGCGGTCGAGCGGGAACTCGCTCATCGCGTCCACACCGTCGGACACGACTCCCCAGAGCCCCTCGGGGGACGTCACCCCGCCCGGGAAGCGGCACCCCACTCCCACGACCGCGATGGGCTCGCGAGCGGACTCCTCCAGCTCGCGCACCCGCTCGCGCAGGTCCTGCGCGTCGCCGACGGCGCGACGCAAGTAGGACCGGAGCTTGTCGACATCCTCCACCAGGGCCTCCCCCAACAGTTGCTTACACGAACGGTGTTGCTACATGTATCCGCGGTCGATCAATGCGTACAAATCATCATCACTGCGACTTTCCACGACCGCTTCCTCCACCGGCTCCGGGGCGTCGGGCGCCTGCGGTGCGAGGAGGGAGAAGATCTGGCGGGCGAGCGCCTGCGGGGTGGGATAGGTGAACGCGACCGTGGCCGGGAGCCGTACGCCGGCCGCCGCGGCGAGCCGGTTGCGCAGTCCCACGGCCATCGACGAGTCGAAGCCCAGCACCTTGAAGGTCTCCGTCGCCCTCGCCGCGATGTCGGCGCCGGTCAGGCCCGCGCCGTTCGCGCTCATCAGTGCCGCCGTCTCGGCGCACACCAGTGCGAGGACCTCGGACTCCGAGCCGAACGCGGCCGCCCCGGCGCCCGGCCCGTCCGCCTGCGCGTCGGCGCCGGCCGCGGTCGCGGCCGCGGCGCCGTCGGGCGCCGTCAGCCAGTACCGCTGCCGCTGGAACGCGTAGGTCGGCAGGGCGGTGCGGCGCGGCCGGTCCGCAGCGAAGACCGCGTTCCAGTTCACCGGAACGCCCTGGACGTGCAGGCCGGCGAGCGAGGCCAGGACCTGGCCGGTGCTGCCGTCACGCTTGTGCAGGGTGCTCGCGAGCACCGGCGGGACCGCCAGCGCCTCAGCGGCCTCCTCCATCGCCACCTGGAGCACGGGGTGCGGGCTGACCTCGACGAACACCCCGCCCTGCGCGCGCATCAGGTCGTCGACGACCTCGCCGAAACGCACCATCGAGCGCAGGTTGTCGTACCAGTACGTGCCGTCGAGCGCGCGGGTGTCGAGCAGGCCGCCGGTGACCGTGGAGTAGAACTTCACGGCCGATTCCCGGGGCGTGATGCCCTCGGTCTCCGCCAGCAGCCGGGCCCTGATGCGTTCGACGTGGTGGGAGTGCGAGGCGTAGTCCACCTTGACCCGGCGCACCCGGACGTCCTCGGCGGCCGCCTTCTCGGCGAACGCGTCGAGCGCCTCGTTGTCGCCGGCGATCACCGACGACGCCGGGCCGTTGACGGCGGCCAGGGCGATCCGCCCGGACCACTGCTCCAGCCGCTCCTCGACCCATGCGGCGGGCGCGGCGACCGCGCTCATCCCGCCCGGGCCGGCCAGTTCGATCAGGGCCTTGCTGCGCAGGGCGCTGATCCGGGCCGCGTCCTCGAGGGAGAGGGCGCCCGACACGCAGGCCGCCGCGATCTCGCCCTGCGAGTGCCCGATCACCGCCTCGGGGACCACGCCCAGCGAACGCCACACCTGCGCCAGCGACACCATCATCGAGAACAGCGCCGGCTGGACCACGTCCACCCGGTCCATCGACGCGGCCGACTCGGCACCGGTCACCACGTCCACCAGCGACCAGTCCACGTACGGCGCCAGAGCCCGCTCGCACGCGTCGATCGAACGCGCGAACACCTCCGACTGCGCGTACAGCTCCTTGCCCATGCCCAGCCACTGCGAGCCCTGGCCGGGGAAGACGAAGACGACGGGGCCCTTCGGGTCACCGGCGACGCCGCGCACCGCCTGCGCCGAGTCACCGCCCGCCGCCACCAGGTCCAGACCCGCCAGGGCCTCCTCGCGGCCGGCGCCGAGCACCACCGCACGGTGCTCGAACAGCGACCGGGTCGACACCAGCGAGTGGCCGACGTCGGCGGCCGAGAGGGAGGCGTCCGCGGTCACGAGGTCCCGCAGCCGGGCCGCCTGGTCGCGCAGCGCCTGCGCCGACTTCGCCGACAGCACCCACGGCAGCACCGCGGGGGCGCCCGCGGGGGTCGCGTCCGCGTCCGCGGCGCGGGTGTGCGGCCGCGGCTCGGGCGCCTGCTCCAGGATCACGTGCGCGTAGGTGCCGCCCAGGCCGAACGACGACACTCCCGCCCGCCGCGGCCGGCCGGGCGCACCCGGCCAGGGCCGCGCGGCCCGCAGGACCTCGAAGTCCTCCTCGAAGTCCGGGACGGCGGGGTTCGGGGAGCGGAAGTCGGGCTGCGGGACCAGGTGGGCGCGGTCCACGCAGAGGGCCGCCTTCACGAAGCCGACGATCCCCGCGCCCGGCTCCAGGTGCCCGACGTTCGCCTTCGCCGAGCCGATCGCCAGGCGGCGGCTCCGGCCGGTGTGCCGGAACACCTCGCGCAGACCGGATATCTCGGCCGGGTCGCCCATGCGGGTGCCGGTGCCGTGCGCCTCGACGTAGTCGATGCTGTCGAACGGCACGTCCGCGCAGGCGAGGGCGGCCCGCACGGCCGCCGCCTGCCCGGCGGGGCTGGGATCCGGTATCCGGGAGGTCGCGCCGCCGCTGCCGACGCCCCAGCCGCGCACCACCGCGTAGATGTGGTCGCCGTCGGCGACGGCGAGGTCGAGCCGCTTCAGCAGGACGAACGCCCCGCCCTCGCCCCGGACGAAGCCGTTGGCCCGTTCGTCGAAGGGGAAGCAGCGGCCGTCGGGCGACAGGGCGCCCAGGTTCGCGAGGCCCGCTCCCGCTTCCGGGTCGACGATCAGTTCCACGCCGCCCGCGAGCGCCATGTCGACCGCGCCGCTGCGGATCCGGTCGCACGTCAGCGCCAGCGAGACAAGGGAGGAGGACTGGCCCGAGTCCGCGCAGAAGCTCATGCCGCGGACGTCGAACAGGCTGGAGATCCGGTTCGCGATCAGCGCACCGCCGGAGCCGAGCGCGGCGAAGGGGTCGTCCCGGTCGCTGCCGGACAGCGTGCGCAGCAGCTCGTACCCGGAGGGCCCGGCGCCGACCACGACGTCGACCGCGCGGCCCGCGAGCGCGGTCGCCGGGATGCGGGCGTCTTCGACGGCTTCCCAGGCGAGCTCCAGCCCGAGCCGCTGCACGGGGTCCATGGCGGCCGCCTCGGCCGGACCCGTTCCGAAGAACTCCGCGTCGAACGTGTCGATGGAGCCGAGGAACGAGCCCGAGCCCAGGGTGGCGGCGTCCGGGTGGGACGTGTACTTCGAGTCGCGGGCGCGGTCCTCGGGGAACGTCCCGAAGGTCGACTCCCCGTCGACCAGCACGCGCCAGAACTCACCCGGGTCGTTCACGCCGGGAAAGCGGCACGACATCCCGATGACGGCGATGTCGGCGGATGCGCCACTCATACGAATTCCTTCCGGGTCCCTCGGCAAATGGCTCTTACGGGCGGCACCGCTGTCAGCGCCAAGAGGTCAGCAGCTTCAGCAGCTCGTCCGGCGCGTCCATGAAGTCGTAGTGGCCGCCCTCGACCACCCGGATCTCGACGGAGTCCGAGTACCGGCGCCAGCCCTCCAGCTCTTCGAGGCTCACGTCGGTGTCCTCCCGCCAGTGCAGGACGACGATGGGGCAGTCCACCTTGACCGGCTCCGACCGCGCGTAGGCGCCCGCGGCGGCGTGGTCGCGCAGCAGCACGTACATGCCCATGTCGATCATGTCGGGCCGCGGCTCGATGCCCCGGCTGCGGATGAACGACTCCAGCTCGGCGCGCAGCTCGGGCTCGGTCATGGAGAGCATCCGGTCGCGCGAGGCGTCGTGCGGGGCCGGCTGACCCGACACGAAGAGGGCGCCGGGTCCGGGCAGGCCCCGCTCGGCCAGGCGCAGGACCGTCTCGTACGCGGGCATCGCGCCCGCACAGTGCGCGAAGATCGCGTACGGGCGGTCGAGCAGCGGCTCCAGCGGTTCGACCAGGCTGTCGGCCAGGTTCTCGTAGGTGCCGTAGTGGGGGTGGCCCAGCCGGTTCTCGCGGCCGGGGAACTGCACCGGGCAGACCTCGACGTCGTCGAGCGCGGCCGGCCAGGCGCTGAAGGCCGAGGCCCCGGACCCGGAGAAGGGGAGGCAGAACAGCCGGGCGGCGTGCCCCTCGGTCTGCGGCCGGACGAACCACGGCGAGGTGGCGGTGGTGGTGCCGGTTGTCATGGTGTCTGTCGTTTCTGGCCGACGATGGGGAGGTGGGTCATCCCGGCGATGAAGTACGACCGCAGGTGCTGCGGTTCGCCGGCGAGCTCGATCGACTGGAACCGCGTGAGCAGTTCCTCGAAGAAGATGCGCAGCGTCATCCGGGCGAGCGGCGCCCCGATGCAGAAGTGCGTCCCGAACCCGAACGCGGCCTGGCGCTTGGCGCCTTCGCGCGTGATGTCGAAGGTGTGCGGGTCGGGGAAGAGGGTCTCGTCCCGGTTGGCCGAGCCGATCCACGCCACGACCGCGCCGCCGGCCGGGATGGTGCCCCCGCCGATCTCGACGTCGTCCACCGCGTACCGCATGAAGTTGCAGGCCGCCGACGTCCAGCGCAGCCCTTCCTCGACCAGGTTCGGCACCAGCGAGAGGTCGGCCGCCGCCTTGTCGAACTGCACGGGGCGCTCGATGAGCGCCTCGACGGTGCCCGAGACGGTGTGCGGCGTGGTCACGTTGGCGCCCAGCAGGATGCTGTAGCCGTCGAGGGCGATCTCCTCGTCGGACAGGGCCTCGCCGCCGGGGCGGAAGGTCATGAGGTGGTGCAGCAGGCTCTCGTCCTCTTCGCCGGACTTGCGGCGCGTCTTGACCCAGTCCCGGACGTAGGTGAGGAGCTCGTGGTGGGAGATGGCGAGGGTCGCGGCCTCGCTGCCCAGCTGGAAGTGCGGGTCCGAGGGAGCCGTCACCATCGCGGTGAGCTGGACGAGCTCCTGCCAGTCCTTCTCCGGGAGACCCAGGAGGGGGCCGGTGACCATCGCCGGGAGCAGCAGCGCCTTCTCGGCCAGGTCGAAGACCTCGCCGTCGAGCGCCGGTTCGAGGAAGTGCACGATCGTGCGCCGGATCGAGTCCTCCCAGGTCTTCACGGCCCGGGCGGTGAGCTTGGTGCCGAGCGGCCGGCGGACCTCGGTGTGCCGCGGCGGGTCGGTCGACGTCATGAGCACGCCGGCCGCGGGGTCGTCCGTCCCGAGGTGGGTGGGGACCGTGCCGCGCTCGGAGGTGAACTCGCGGTGGTCGCTCAGGACGCGGCGGACGTCCTCGTAGCGGGTCACGGACCAGAACTCGCGGCCGTCCGGCAGGACCTGGTGGTGCAGCGGCGCCTTGGCCCGCATCACGTCCCAGATCGGGTGCGGATCGCCCGAGGTGTAGAGGTCCAGGTCGAACAGGTCGAGGCCGGCGAGGTCGACGTCGCGGGCGGGACCCGGCGTCAGCCTCACGCCGCGGCCCTCCCCTGCTCGATCAGCTCGGCGACCCGGGCCGGGGTCTGGGCCAGGTAGAAGTCGCGCACGGACAGCTGGACGCCGTAGTCCTGCGCCACCCGCTCGATGATCTTGATTCCGGTGAGCGAATTGCCGCCGAGCACGAAGAAGTCGTCCTCGACCCCGACCTTTCCGTCGGCGAGGAATTCCCCCCACAGCTCCGCGATGTCCTGCGCCAGCGACACAGATTCCATTGCCCGTCTTCCCTTTCTCCACCGACCGGGAGTGCCCGCTCGCGTCATTTCGGTCCTGCCTCCGGACCGTCCACCGCCGTTACGGCCACTGGGGGCCATGGGCCGCGCTGTCCCGCCGGCGAGACAAAATCTCTGAATGGCCGGACCGAGTCTCGCGTGAATTCGCGCCCGATCACACCGTGCCGGCGGTGTCCCGGTACTCCCCGGCCCGTGAGGTTGAGAGTGGACCAGGCGGCCGAACCACGACGCTCCCCGAGGACCGTCCCGCCGGCGGGACACGGCAAGTTCGGCAGCGGCTTGCCCCGTCGGGAACCGGCGTTTATTGACCGGCTGATTCCCGTTCAGTGAACGTGAAGGTGATTCAACGACGTTAGAGGCGCAGTGGAATGAGGGGGAACGACGTGGGACACAGCGACATCGATGCAGACGTGGTGATCGCGGGCGCCGGGCCGACAGGCCTGATGCTCGCCTGCGAGCTGCGTCTGGCGGGCGTCGACGTGGTGGTGGCCGAGCGGCTCCCGGAGCCGACGGGCGAATCGCGGGCCGGCGGAATCCACTCCCGCACCCTGGAGGTGCTCGACCAGCGCGGGATCGTGGAGCGATTCCTCGAGATCGGCGAACTCCAGCCGGTCGGCCATTTCTCCGCCCTCTTTCTAGACTTCGACGAGTCGGAATCGAGGCACCCCTTCCCGCTGATGATCCTTCAGTCCGCCATCGAGCGGCTGCTGGAGGAGCGCGCCACCGAGCTCGGCGTACGGATCCGCCGGGCGTCCGAGGTGACGGGCGTCAGCCAGGACGAGACCGGCGTGAGCGTCGAGCTGAACGCGGGCACGCCGGACGCGGCGACGCTGCGCGCCCGCTACCTCGTGGGCTGCGACGGCGGGCGCAGCGCGGTGCGCAAGCTGGCCGGCATCGACTTCCCCGGCACGGCGGCGACGATGACCTCGCTGATCGGCGACGTCGAGCTCCCCGACATGACCGAGGACTACATCTGGGTGCGGCGCGTCGAGGGCGGCGACTACTCGGCGGTCGCCTTCGAGCCGGGCTGGTACCGGGTGATCACCTCCGAGTACGACCTCGTGGACCCCGACGAGGTCACGACGTTCGAGCAGCTCCGGGACGCGCTGATCCGGCTGGCGGGCACGGACTTCGGGATGACCAACCCGCGGTGGATCTCCCGGTTCAACGACACCGCGCGGCAGGCCGCCCAGTACCGGCAGGGCCGGGTGCTGCTCGCGGGCGACGCCGCGCACATCCACTTCCCGGCCGGCGGGCAGGGACTGAACATGGGCGTGCAGGACGCCGTCAACCTCGGCTGGAAGCTCGCCTCGGTGGTGCGCGGCACGGCCCCGGAGAGCCTCCTGGACACCTACCACGCAGAGCGCCACCCCATCGGGGAGCGCGTGCTGCACAACACCCGGGCGCAGGCGGCGCTGGCCCGCCCCGGCGCCCAGACGGACGCGCTGCGCGACGTCTTCAGCGAGCTGATGGTGTTCGACGACGTCAACACGAAGCTGCGGCACATGCTGAACGCCCTGGACATCCGCTACCCGGCCGAGGGCGGCCACGAGCTGGCGGGCCGCCGGGTCTTCGACGCCGACCTCAAGTCGTCCGACGGCGCCGAGTGCGTCTACGAGCTGCTCCACGGCGGCCGCCCCGTCCTGCTCGACCTGGGCGCCGGCGGCGAGCTGGCGGCGCTGGCCCGGGGCTGGGCCGGCCGCGTCGACTTCGTCGAGGCCCGCAGCGAGGACGAGGTCTGGCCCGTCCCGGGCGTCGGCGAGATCCCGGCGCCCGCCGCGGTCCTGATCCGCCCCGACGGCCACGCCGCCTGGGCGGTCTCCCACGGCGACGCGCCCGACACGGCGGCGCTGCGGACCGCGCTCACCACCTGGTTCGGCCCGGCCCTGGAGGGCTGAGGCCCCGTACGACGAAGGCGGCCGCCACGACCTGCTGAGGGTCGTGGCGGCCGCCTTCGTCGTACGGGGTGGACGCGGTGCGCGCGCAGCCGGGCGGCACGGGCGGGGACGGGCGGCCGGGGCGGATCGGGACCGCGGCGGGCGGACGCACGGAAGCCGCCTCGGCGACGTGCGCCGAGGCGGCTCCGGGGGAAGGACCGACCGGCCGGTCCGGGCCGGCCGGGGGTCAGGCCCGCTTCTTGAACGTGGAGACCGCCCACACGTAGCCGACCACGGCGATCCCGACGCACCAGGCGACGGCCGCGACCGCGTCGCCGCCGGACGGGTTGCCCGCCAGCAGTCCGCGCAGCGTCTCGATGATCGGGGTGAAGGGCTGGTACTCCGCGAACTGCCGCACGCCGGCCCCCATCGACTCCGCGGGGACGAACGCGCTGCTCAGGAACGGCAGCATGATCAGCGGCACGGCGCCCATGCCGGCGGACTCCGCGGACTTGGAGGCCAGGCCCATGGCGACGGTGAGCCAGCCGGTGGCGAAGCTGAGGAGCACGATGACGCCGATCACGCCGAGCCAGTCGGTGGCGCTCGCGGCCGGGTCGAAGCCCATCGCGAAGGCCACCGCGATGATGGCGGCGCAGCCCGCCAGGGCGCGGACCGTGGTGATGACGACGTGCCCGGTCAGCATGGCGCCGCGGGAGACGTCCATGACCTTGAACCGGTTGATGATGCCCTTGGTCATGTCGGAGTTCACGGCCGTCGCGGTGGCGCTCAGCCCGTAGCTGATGGCCATCACGAGCAGGCCGGGCGTCACGTAGTTGATGTACGTGTCGCCGACGCTGAACGCGCCGCCGAACACCTTGACGAACATCAGCATGATCACGATGGGCACCAGGACCGCGTTGAACATCGTGATGGGGTTGCGCACGTTGTGCTTGAGGTTGCGGCGCAGCATGATCGCCGAATCGGCCAACGGCGTCGAGACAGTGCTCACTGTGCCATCGCCTCCTTGCTCTTGTGCTCGGTGCCCGTCTTTTCGGTGAGGGCGAGGAAGACGTCGTCGAGGTCCGGCCGGTTGACCGAGAACTCCATGGCGTCGATCGAGTGCGCGTCGAGCCGGTCCAGCAGGACCCGCAGCGACCGCGTCTCGCCGTCGCTCGGCACCCGCAGGGTCAGCTCCTCGTCGTCGCGCGTGGACTCGCCCAGGACCCGGGCCGCGGCGTCGAGTTCGTAGTGGTCGGCGAAGCGGAACCGGACGTGGGTGCCGGGGATCTGGCGCTTGAGCTCGTCGGAGGTGCCCTGGGCGACCAGGCGGCCCCCGTTGAGCACCGCGATCTGGTCGGCGAGCTGGTCGGCCTCCTCGAGGTACTGGGTGGTGAGGAAGATGGTGGTGCCCTCGGCGACCAGCTCGCGGACGATGCCCCACATGGTGCGCCGGCTGCGCGGGTCGAGACCCGTCGTCGGCTCGTCCAGGAAGATGATCTCCGGGTTGCCGACCAGGGTCATCGCCAGGTCCAGCTTGCGGCGCATGCCGCCGGAGTACGTCGCCGACAGCTTGTCCGCCGACTCCACCAGGTCGAAACGCTCCAGCAGTCGCGTCACCACCTGGTCGCCGGAGCGCACCCGCTTCAGGTCCGCCATCAGCTGCAGGTTCTCCCGGCCCGACAACAGCTCGTCCACCGCGGCGAACTGACCGGTCACGCCGATGGACGCGCGCGCCTGCTGCGTCGCGGTCGCCACGTCGTGCCCGGCGACCGTCACCGTGCCGGCGTCCGCTCTCAGCAGCGTCGTCAGGACGTTGACCGTCGTCGTCTTGCCGGCCCCGTTCGGGCCGAGCAGGGAGAAGATCGATCCCGCGGCGACTTCGAAGTCGATGCCGTCGAGCACGACCTTGTCGCCGTATGCCTTGCGCAGCCCTGAAACTGCAATCGCTGAACTTCTCATGCCTCCACTTTCCTCTCCGGGCCTGTCATCGACCTGTCACAGCACTGACGCGAGCGCCTGTCCTAGCGGCCGCGGGCGGACTCCGCTTCGATCACGTCGAGTACCTCGCGGCCGCTGTCGACCAGGTACATGTGGTCGCCGGGGAACTCCACGTAGCTGAAGCCGGCCGTGGTCGCGGCCTGCCACTGGTTGCCCTCCTCGGCCGTGACCAGGCCGTCGGAGTCGCCGCGCAGCGAGCAGATCGGCACCGTCACCGGGTCGTCGATGCTCGGCACGTAGTTCTCGTGCATCTCGCAGTCGGCCTGGAGCACGGGGAGGATGAGCTCGCGCATCTCCGGGTGGTCGAGGGCCTCGTGCCGGAAGCCCGCGAACTCCTCGACCCGGGCGAGGAACTCGTCGTCCTGGAGCCCGGTCGCCCGGCGCTCGCGCTGGGTCCAGGGACCCGGCGAACCGCTGACGAACAGCCGCTCGACCTGCACGCCGCGCGCGGTGAGCAGGTGCACCAGCTCGTACGCGAGCACCGCGCCCAGGCTGTGCCCGAACAGCACGACCCGGGCCCCTTCGCCGAGGTCCGCGACGATCTCGTCGATCGAGCCCTTGGCCGCCTCGACGACGTTCCGGTACGGCTCCTCCATGAACTTCCGCTCCCGGCCGGGGAGCTCGACGGAGGTCACCCGCCACCGGCCGGCGGACAGCTCCCGCCACGGGTGGAAGAACGAAGGACCCGCTCCCGCGAACGGCACGCACAGCAGCGTGGTCTGTTCCTCGTGTCCCGCAGACATGCCGGACCCTGTCACGCCGACCAACCCCAATCATCCATTTCGATCGTTTGTCGAGTTCCGTAAAAAAGTCGGCCGGCGGTCACGCCAGCTTGTCGCCGACGACCGCGAAGAATTCGGCCACGGGTCCGGGCATGTGCATCTCGTGGTGCGTGGCCCGCATGTCGTGCACGTCGAGGGAACCGAGGACGTACGGCCGCCAGAGGTGCGCGTACGACTGGTCCTCGAGCGTGGCGTTGAAATACAGCACGTCGCCGCGGTAGGCGGGCGATTCGAAATCCATCATCCGGGACGTGTTGTTGGCGATGACCTTCGCCATGGTGTCCAGGAAGCCCTGCCGGTTGCCCATGCGGATGTACCGGCTGAAGTCCTCTTCGAGTTCGTCCCGGTAGTCCGACGAGTCCTTTCCGCCGTGGACCTCGGTGAATCCGTGGCCGCCCGGCTGGGCGTCCAGGATCGCGACGAGGGCGACCTCGTGGCCGAGCCGGTCGAGCTTGTCCGCGACGGCCTGCACGATGGTGCCGCCGTAGGACCAGCCGATGAGGTTGAAGGGGCCTTCCGGCTGGATCTTCAGCATCTCGGTGACGTAGTCGTCGACCATCTCCTGCACGGAGCCGGCGAGGGTGTCCACGCCGTCGGAGCCGCGGGACTGCAGGGCGTAGGCGGCCCGGTCCTGGAGGTGCAGCACGAAGCTGTAGTACGCCCAGCCCAGCCCGCCGCCGCCGTGGAAGAACCACACCGGCGGCTTGCCCGTGCCGGGGTCGGTGTTCAGCGGCAGCACGACCGCGAACGAGTCGGCGTCGTCGTCGGGGACACCGCCGGCGAGCATCAGCGCGGCCAGCTCGGCCACGGTCGGGTACTTGATGATCGTCCGGATCGGGATGTCGATGTCGAACTCCTTGCGGACGCGCACGCTGAGGCGGGTGGCCAGCAGCGAGTGCCCGCCGAGCGCGAAGAAGCCGTCGTCGATGCCGACCCGCTCCAGGCCCAGCAGTTCGGCGAACAGGGCGCTCAGCCGCTGCTCGTAGGCGTTGCGCGGCTCCCGGCCGCCGACCGCGGTGTGCGCGTCCTCCTCGGGCAGCGCCCGGCGGTCGAGCTTGCCGTTGGAGGTCAGCGGGATCTCGGGCAGCGCGATCAGCGCGGACGGCACCATGTAGTCCGGCAGGCTGCCGCGCAGGTACTCGGTGAGCTCGGCGACCGACACGGTGGCCTCGGGCTCGGGCACCACGTAGCCGACCAGGCGCTTGTCGTCCGCCCCGTTCTCGCGGACCAGGACGACGGCCTCGGCGACGCCGGGGTGGCCGGCCAGGGCGTGCTCGATCTCGCCGAGCTCGATGCGGAAGCCGCGGATCTTGACCTGGGAGTCGGCCCGGCCGACGTACTCCAGCTGGCCGTTCTTGCTCCAGCGGACCAGGTCGCCACTGCGGTACATGCGCTCGCCCGGCTCGCCGAACGGGCACGCGACGAAGCGTCCCGCGGTCAGGTCCGGCCGGCCGTGGTAGCCGCGGGCCAGGCCGTAGCCCGCCACGTACAGCTCGCCGGTGACGCCGGTGGCCGCCGGCTTGAGGTTGGTGTCCAGGACGTAGGCGCGCAGGCCCGGGATGGCCGGGCCGATCACGCTGGCCTTGAAGCGGGCGGCGGAGTGCTCGTCCAGGTCGATGCGGGTGACGTGCACGGTGGTCTCGGTGATGCCGTACATGTTCACGAGCACCGGCGCGTCGGAGGCGTGGCGCGCGTACCAGTCCGCGAGGCGGTTCAGGTCGAGGGCCTCGCCGCCGAACACGACGTAGCGCAGCGCCAGTTCCTCGCCGGGGGCGTCGGCGTCGGCCTGGACCAGCTGGTAGAAGGCCGAGGGGGTCTGGTTGAGGATGGTGACCCGCTCGCGGGCGAGCAGCTGGAGGAAGTCGGCCGGGGAGCGGGAGACGTCGTAGGGGACGACGACGAGGCGTCCGCCGTGGAGCAGCGGGCCCCACAGCTCCCACACCGAGAAGTCGAAGGCGTACGAGTGGAAGAGGGTCCACACGTCGTCCGCGCCGAAGGAGAAGCCCTCCCGGGTGCCGCTGAAGAGCCCGACCACGTTGCTGTGCGGGATGAGCACGCCCTTGGGGCGGCCGGTGGACCCGGAGGTGTAGATGACGTACGCCGGGTGCGCGGGGCTCAGGGCCGCGCGGCGCTCGGCGTCGGTGAGGTCGGTGTCCGCGTGCCCCGCGAAGGCCTCGGCCTGGTCGAGGTGGACCAGCGGGAGGTCGTGGGACAGGTCGAGCGCCACCTCGTTGGTGCTGGTGGTGACCAGCAGGACCGGCTCGGCGTCCTGGACGATGTAGGCGATGCGGTCGGCCGGGGAGTCGGGGTCGATCGGCAGGTAGGCGCCGCCCGCCTTGAGGACCGCCAGCAGGGCGACGACCAGGTCGGCGGAGCGCTCCAGGCAGACGCCGACGAGGGACTCGGGGCCCACGCCCTGGGCGACGAGGTGGCGCGCGAGCCGGTTGGCGCGGGCGTTGGTCTCGCCGTAGGTGAGGGTGGTGTCCTCGTAGGAGACCGCGCCGGCCTCCGGACGCAGCGCGGCCTGGCGCTCGAACAGCTCGACGAGGGTGGCCTCGGGGACGTCGTTGCGGGCGGCGTTGACCTCGGTGAGCAGGCGCTCGCGCTCGGGCGCGCTCAGCACGTCGATGTCCCCGACGTGCACGTTCGGGTCGGCGACGATCTGCTCCAGCACGCGCACGAGCCGGGCCGCGATCACCTCGGCCGAGTCCTGGTCGAACAGCTGGGTCGCGTACTGGACGTCGCCGCGCAGGGCGCCCGACTCGTCGACGGTCAGGCTGAAGAACAGGTCGGTCATGGCGGTCGCCGGGATGGCCTGCTCGAACTGCATGTCGAGCCCGGGGATCCCGAAGTCCGGCTTCGCGTAGCTCTGCCAGGCGAACATGACCTGGAACAGCGGCTGGTAGGAGGCGGAGCGCTCCGGGTTGATGGCCTCGACCAGCAGGTCGAAGGGCAGGTCCTGGTGCTCGTAGGCGGTCAGCGACTTGTCCCGCACCTGCGCGAGCAGGCTGGTGAAGGTGGGGTTGCCGGTGAGGTCGGCGCGCAGCACCTGGGTGTTGACGAAGAAGCCGATCAGGTCGTTCAGCGCCTCGTCGGTGCGGCCGGCGATGGGGCTGCCGATCGTGACGTCGTCACCGCCGCCGAGCTTGCGCAGCAGCACCGATATCGCGGCCTGGAGGACCATGGCCATGGTCGCGCCGCGCTCCTCGGCCAGCTTCTGCAGGCCGGCCGCGACCTCGGGCGCCGCCACGAGGTCGATCCTGCCGCCGTGCGAGTTCGCCTCGGCGGGCCGCGGGCGGTCCAGCGGCAGGTTCAGGGGCTGCGGGATGCCGGACAGCTCCTTGCGCCAGTACTCGACCTGGGACGCGGCGATGCTGCCCGGTTCGTCCGGGTCGCCGAGGACCTCGCGCTGCCACTGCGCGTACTCCTTGTACTGGACGGGCAGCGGCTCCCAGGCGGGGGCCGCGCCCTCCAGGCGCGCGGTGTAGGCCTGGACCAGGTCCCGCATCATCGGCGCGGCGGAGCTGCCGTCCGAGGCGATGTGGTGGACGACCATGACCAGGACGTGCTCCTCGGGGGCCAGGCGCAGCAGGCTGGCCCGGAAGGGGAGTTCGTTCTCCAGGTCGAAGTGGTGCGCGACGGCGTCCTCGATCGCGCGGGTCTTGTCCTCGGGCGCCACGTCGACGAGCTGCACCTGGGGCGACACGTCCGCCGGCGGCAGGATCCGCGAGTAGGGCTCACCGTTGTCATCCGTCGCGTACGTGGTCCGCAGGATCTCGTGCCGCTCGGCCACGTCGCCGATCGAGGCGACGAGGGCGTCCCGGTCGAGTGATCCGGTCAGCCGGAAGGCCGCCGAGATGTTGTAGGTCGCCGCCCCGCCTTCGAGCTGGTGCAGAAGCCACATACGACGTTGTGCGAATGACAGCGGAATCATTTCAGTCCTTTGCGTGCATCTGGCGCTGACCGGGGACGGGGGGCGAGCGGCCACCGTCCCCGGTCGCCTCGCCGGTGGTTTCAGTGGTTCGTTCAACCGGCTGCGGCGGGTCGACGTCCGGTCATTCCGCCAGCCTGCGGCTGAGGACCTCGAAGACTTCGGCCACGGGTCCGGGCATGTTCATCTCATGGTGCACGGCGCGGACCTCGTGAACCTCGAGGGAGCCTTGAACGAGCGGCCGCCACAGGTGGGCGTACGACTCGTCCTGGAGGGTCGCGCTGAAGAACAGCACGTCGCCGCGGTAGACCGGCGACTGGAAATCCATCATCCGACCCATGTTGTTGGCCAGCACCCGGGCCATGCGGTCCAGGAACTCCTCCTGGTTGTCGGTGCCGATGTACCGGCCGAAGTAGTCGTCGAGTTCCGCCCGGTACTCCGACAGCTGCTTGCCGGCGTGGATCTCCGTGAACCCGTGCCCGCCGGGTTGGGAGTCCAGGATCGCCACGAAGGCGATCTCGTGGCCGAGCCGGTCGAGGCGGTCCGCCACGGCCTGGACGACGGTGCCGCCGTAGGACCAGCCGATGAGGTGGAAGGGGCCCTCGGGCTGGATCTTCAGCATCTCGGCGACGTAGTCCTCGACCATCTCCCGCACGGAGCCGGCGAGGGGGTCGACGCCGTTGGAGCCGCGGGACTGCAGGGCGTAGGCCGGCCGGTCCTGTACGTACGGCACGAAGCTGTAGTACGCCCAGCCGAGGCCGCCGCCGCCGTGGAAGAACCACACCGGCTCCTTGCCGGTGCCGGGGTCGCTGTTCAGCGGGAGCACGATGTCGAACGGATCGGCGTGGTCCCCGCCGTGGGAGGCGCCGGAGAGCAGTGCGGCCAGCTCCGCCACCGTGGGGAACTTGATGATCGTCCGCAGCGGCATGACGACGTCGAACTCGCTGCGGATGCGGGCGCTGAGGCGGGTGGCCAGCAGCGAGTGCCCGCCGAGCGCGAAGAAGCTGTCGTCGATGCCGACCTCGTCGCGGCCCAGCAGTTCGCGGTAGAAGGCGCACAGCCGCGTTTCCTGGTGGTTGCGCGGCTCCCGGCTGACCAGGGCGTGCGTGTCGGGGGCGGGCAGGGCCCGGCGGTCGAGCTTGCCGTTGGGGCTCAGCGGGATCCGGTCGAGCGGGATCACCGCGGACGGCAGCATGTACTCGGGCAGGCGCGCGCGCAGGTACACCGGCAGTTCGGCGAGCAGCCCGCCGGTCGCCCCGTCGGCCGGCGCGGCCTGCGACTTCGGCACGACGTAGGCCACGACGGCCTTGTCGCCGCTGTGGTCCTCGCGCACCACGACCGCCGCCTGCGCGACTGCGGGGTGCCCGGTCAGCGCGTACTCGATCTCACCGAGCTCGATGCGGAAGCCGCGGACCTTCACCTGGAAGTCGGTGCGCGCGACGTACTCCAGCCGGTCCTCGCGGTCCCAGCGCACCAGGTCCCCGGTGCGGTACATGCGGTCGCCGGGCGGGCCGAACGGGCAGGGCACGAACCGCTCCGCGGTCAGGTCCGGCCGGCCCTGGTAGCCGCGGGCCACTCCGGCGCCGGCGATGTACAGCTCGCCCTGGACCCCGCGGGCGACGGGGCGCAGCCGCGAGTCGAGGACGTACACCCGGGTGTTCCCGATCGGCGATCCGATCACCACACCGGCGCCGGCCCGTACGGGCGCCATGGTCGACCACGTCGTCGTCTCGGTGGGGCCGTACCAGTTGCCCACCTCGGCGGCCTGCTGGGCCAGCGTCTCGGCCAGCCGTACCGGCACGGCCTCCGCGCCGGTGATGATGCGCAGCCCCTGCGCGGCGTCCGGCTCGTGCGTCAGCAGCATCTGCCAGAACGCGGGGGTGGCCTGCACCGCGGTGACCTCGTGGCGGCGGATGAGCGCCAGCACGGCCGAGGGCTCGGTGACGGTGTCCTTGCGGGCCATGACCATGGTCGCGCCGCAGACGAAGGGGAGGTACAGCTCGGTGTTCGCCATGTCGAAGGACACCGTCGTGGCGAACAGCATCCGCTCCCCGGGCGAGAGGGGGAACCGCTGCCGCGCCGAGGCGATGAAGTTCGCGACCGCGCCACGCGGGATGGTCACGCCCTTCGGGATGCCCGTGGACCCCGAGGTGTAGATCACGTACTGGGTGTTCTCCGGACGGACGGCCACCTCGGGCGGTGTGTCCGGGTACGGCGTGAGGTCCGCGCCGGCGAGTGCCTCGGCGTCGAGCACGAGCGCCGGATCCGCCTGTTCGAGGATGAAGTCGATGCGGGAGCGCGGGTGTTCCGGATCGACCGGAACGTAGCCTCCGCCGGCTTTGAGCACGGCCAGCAGGGCCACCATCAGGTTCACGGTCCGGGGCAGGCACACGGCGACCAGCGATTCGGGCCGCACACCGCGGTCGGCCAGCCAGTGGGCCAGCCGGTTGGAGCGTGTGTCCAGCTCCCGGTAGGTGAGAGTCTCGTCCTCGCCGATCACGGCCGGCGCGTCGGGTCTCTCTCTCACCTGTCTGCCCATCGCCTCCAGCAGCCCTCCCTCCAGGGACGGCTCGGCGGTGTCGTTCACCTCCACGAGCAGCCGGCGGCGCTCCTCGTCGCCGAGCACGTCGACGTCCCCGACGCAGACGTCCGGATCGGCGGCCACCTGCTCCAGGACGCGCGCGAACCGGGCGCCCATCTCCTCGACCGTGTCCCGGTCGAACAGCTTGGTCGTGTACTGGATGTCGCCGTACAGCGTCCCCGAGGCGTCGTCCAGGGCCATGCTGAAGAACAGGTCGACCATCGCCTTCGAGGTGAGGGCCTGTACGAACTCCACGTCGAGCCCGGGGAAGTCGAAGACGGGCTTCTCGAAGTTCTGCCAGCCGCACATCACCTGGAACAGCGGCCGGTACGCGTTGGAGCGCTCCGGGTTGAGTTCCTCGACCAGCACGTCGAACGACACGTCCTGGTGCTCGTAGGCCGTCAGCGACTTGGTCCGCACCTGCGTGAGCAGGTCGGCGAACGTCGGGTCGCCGGAGAGGTCCGCGCGCAGCACCAGGTTGTTGACGAAGCAGCCGACCAGGTCGGCCAGCGCCTCGTCGGTCCGGCCGGCGATCGGGGATCCGATCGTGATGTCGTCGCCGCCGCCGAGCTGGCGCAGCAGCACCGCCAGCGCGGCCTGCGCGACCATCGACATGGTCGCTCCGCGCTCGGCGGCCAGCTTCTCCAGCCCGGCCGCCACGTCCTGCTTCACCTCGAAGCGGACCGCGTCGCCGTCCGTGCTCACGTCCTCGGAGCGCGGGCGGTCCAGCGGCAGGGTCAGCGGCTGCGGCACCCCGGCCAGCTCCCGGCGCCAGTAGTCGACCTGCGCGGCGCCGAGGCTGCCCGGGTCCGCGATGTCGCCGACCACCTCGCGCTGCCACAGCGTGTAGTCCTTGTACTGCACCTCCAGCGGCTCCCAGCCGGGCGCCCGGCCGTCCCGCCGGGCGGCGTAGGCCGCGGCGAGGTCCCGTGCCATCGGCGCGCTCGAACTGCCGTCCGTCGCGATGTGGTGGACGACCAGGACCAGGACGTGCTCCTCGGGCGAGCAGCACAGCAGGTGCGCCCGGACCGGGATCTCGGTGGCCAGGTCGAAGGCGTGCGCGACGGCCTCGTCGATCGCGCCGGGCACGCCTTCGGGTGTCACCTCCGCCACCCGCAGGCGGGCCTGTGCCGACGCCTGCGTCATGGGGAGGATCCGCTGGTGCGGCTTCCCCTCGTCATCCGTCACGTACGTGGTGCGCAGGATCTCGTGCCGGTCGATCACGTCGTGGATCGCCGCGGCGAGGGCGGCCCGGTCCAGGGCCCCTGTCATCCGCAGAGCGGAGGGCATGTTCCAGGTCTCACCACCCTCCAGTTGGTGCAGAAACCAGTAACGCCGCTGTGCGAATGACAGGGGAACCATGGCTCAGTCCTTTCTGGCAGCCATCGATCGCAGACTGGGACGGCGAGGCGCGGCCGAGACCTCCGACCAGGCGGCGAGATCCGCCACCGTGGGCAGGTCGAAGATCTTGCGGATGGGTATCTCGATCCCCATCTCGGCGCGGGCGCGGCTGATCAGGCGGGTGGCGAGCAGGGAGTGCCCGCCGAGCTCGAAGAAGCCGTCGTCGATGCCCACCCGGTCCACGCCGAGCACTTCGGCGAACAGCTTGGACAGGGTCTCCTCGCGGGTGTTGCGGGGTGCGCGGTAGGCGGTGGTGGTGAACTCCGGCTCGGGCAGCACGGCCCGGTCCAGCTTTCCGTTCGGGCTGAGCGGCAGCCGGTCCAGGACCATGAAGGCGGCCGGCACCATGAAGTCCGGCAGCCGCTCCGAGACGAAGGCGTGCAGCTCCTTGGTCGTGGTGCCCTCGCCGCCGGCGGCGGGCACGACGTACGCGACCAGCTGCTTGCCGGTGGTGCGGCCGCGCCCCTCGTGGGCGATGACCGCGGCCTGCGCGATGCCGGGGTGCGCGGTCAGCGCGGCCTCGACCTCGCCGGGCTCGACGCGGAAACCGCGCACCTTGACCTGGGCGTCGGAGCGGCCCACGTACTCCAGCCGGCCCTGGTCGTTCCAGCGGGCCAGGTCCCCGGTGCGGTACATGCGCGCGCCGGCCGGGCCGTACGGGTCGGGGACGAAGCGCTCGGCGGTCAGTTCGGGGCGGCCGTGGTAGCCGCGGCCGACGTTTCCGCCGACGTACAGCTCGCCGACCGTGCCCGGCGGTACCGGGGTGAGGCCGGCGCCCAGCACGTAGGCGCGCATGTTGCCCAGGGGGGTGCCGACGGGCGTGCTGCCCGCCCCGTCCCGGAGCTCGTCCGTGACGGTGAAGGTGGTGGCGTAGAACGACTCGCTCTGCCCGTAGGCGTTGACGATCCGCACGCCGGGGAAGGCGGTGCGCGTCTTGTCGACGAGCGAGGCGGGCAGGGCCTCGCCGGCGAAGACGACCGTCTCCACGGTGGTGCGGCCGGCGATCTCGTCGACGAGCTCGGCGAAGGCGGACGGCACGGTGGAGATGACGCCGCCGCTCCAGCCCTCCTTGCGCTCGCCCAGGACCAGCACGTCGCGGACCACTTCGACGACGCCGCCGCAGGTGAGGGTCGTGAAGATCTCGAACGCCGAGACGTCGAAGTTGACCGAGGTGCCGGCCAGGAGCCGCTTGCCGGCCGCCATGCCCACCCGGTCGGCGAGCCGCTGCACGCCGTTGACCACGTTGGCGTGGGTGATGGCGACGCCCTTGGGCTTGCCCGTGGAACCGGAGGTGTACATCACGTACGCCAGCTGGTCCGCGTGCAGCGCCACGGCGGGGGCGGAGTCGTCCCCGGACAGGTCGAGCCGGTCGAGGAAGACGTCCGGGGCGGTGTGCTCCGGCAGCACCGGGGCCGTCGCGGAGTCCGTCAGGACGAGTGCCGGACGCGCCTCCTCGAGGATGGCCGCGAGGCGGTGGCTGGGGTACTTGGGGTCGACCGGCAGGTAGGCGCCGCCCGCCTTGAGGACCGCGAGCAGGGCGACCACCAGGTCCGCGGTGCGCGGCAGGGACACCGCGACCACCGACTCGGGGCCGACGCCGCGGCCGGCCAGGTCGCGCGCCAGGCGGTTGGCCCGGGCGTCCAGCTCGCGGTAGCTGAGCGAGGTGTCGCCGGCGACGACGGCGAGCGCGTCCGGGGTGCGGGCCGCCTGGGCCTCGACGAGCCCGTTGACCGTGGCGCCCTCGGTGGGGACGGCCGTGTCGTTGTACTCGGCGAGCAGCCGGTCGCGTTCGGCCGGCTCCAGGATGTCGACGTCCGCGACCCGCAGGCCGGGGCCGGTCGCCAGCTGCCGCAGGACGCGCACGAGGCGGGCCGCGAGCACCTCCACGGCGTCCCGGTCGAAGACGCTCTGCGCGTACTGGAGGATCAGCTGGAGCTGCGGGTCGACCGCCGCCATCAGCGTCAGCTGGTAGTTGGTGGCCGTGCAGGCCCGCAGGCCCGTGAAGGCGATGCCGTCCGCGGCCTCGGTGGCGGCGCTGAGACCGTCCCGGTCGACCGGGTACGACTCGAACACGACCAGCGTGTCGAAGAGCGACGACAGACCGGTGGTCTGCTGGATCTCCGTGAGCCCGTAGTAGTGGTGGTCCAGGAGACCGGCCTGCCGGCTCTGGAGCCGGTTCAGGACCTCGCCGACGGTGTCGCCGGGCGCGTACTCGACGCGGACGGGCAGGGTGTTGATGAACATCCCGACCATCGAGCCGACGTCCGACACCTCGGGCGGACGCCCGGAGACGGTGGCGCCGAACACCACGTCCTGGCGGCCGGTGAGCTGGCCCAGGAGCAGCGCCCAGGCACCCTGGACCAGGGTGTTGATGGTGACGCCCCACTCGGAGGCGCGCTTGCCCAGCGCCCGTGCCTCGTCGGCCGGGAGCGTGATCTCGACCTGGTCGACGCCGTCCTCGCCGGCGCTCTCGGAGCCGGGGGCGAGCAGGGTCGGCTCCTCGACGCCTTCGAGTTCGGCCGCCCACACCCGGGCGGACTCCGCCTGGTCCTGGCGGGCGCGCCAGGTCAGGAACTCGCCGAAGTCGCGGGTCGCGGGCAGCGCGGACGCGTCGCCGCCGGACGCGTACAGCAGCAGCAGGTCCTTCAGCAGCAGCGGCGTGGACCAGCCGTCGATCAGGACGTGGTGGGCGGTCAGGACGAGTTCGGCCTGGCCGGACTCCAGGACGACGAGCGCGAGCCGGATCAGCGGCGCGGTGCCCACGTCGAAGTGGGCGGCCCGGTCCTCGGCGAGGAACTGCTCGAACGTCTCGGTGCGCTCCGCCTCGTCGGCCGCCCTCAGGTCGAGGTGCTGCCAGGGCAGGGTCACCGTCTCCGGGATCACCTGGACGACGTCGCCGTCCGCCCGGTTGACGAACGCGGCGCGCAGGCTGGCGTAGCGGCCCAGCAGCGCCTGCCCGGCGCGGTGCATCCGCTCCGGGTCGACGTCGCCGGACAGGTGGAACACCAGCTGCATGTGGTAGGCGTCGAACGAGGAGCCGGCCAGCATCGTGTGGAACAACATGCCGGACTGCACCGGCGTCGTCGGCCACACCTTGGCCAGTTTGCCGAAGCGGGCCTCCCAGCCGTCGATCTCGTCCTGCCCGACCTTGACCAGGGGTGCGTCGCTCGGAGTCAGGCCGCCGGCCTCGGGGGCCTGGGCGTGCCGCGCCAGGGCCGTCAGGGCCTCGACCCACAGCCCGGCGAGCTCGGTGACCTCGTCGCGGGACAGGACGCCCGTCGGGAAGCCGAAGTAGGCGGTCAGCTCGTCACCGGCGAGGGTGCTGGTGGCCACCGCGTTGATCTCCAGGGCGGAGAGCACCGGCATGTCGTCGTCGGGGGCGGCGATCAGGTCCCGGTGCGTGGTGTCCGGGGTCCAGCCCAGGCCGCGCAGCTCCTCGGGGATGTCCGCGCTGGAGGCCCGGCCCAGGTAGTTGAAGCCGATCCGCGGTTCGCGCCGGCCGGCGAGTGCGGCGGCGGTCTGCGCGTTGAGGTGGCGCAGCAGGCCGTAGCCCATGCCGTTGTCCGGCACCGCGCGCAGCTGCTCCTTGACGGCCTTGACCGCGCGTCCGGCGGCGGGGCCGCCGGCGAACGCGTCCGCCACGTCGATGCCCGCCAGGTCGAGGCGGACCGGGAACATCGCGGTGAACCAGCCGATGGTGCCCGACAGGTCCGCGCCGGGAACCAGGTGGTCCTCGCGGCCGTGGCCCTCGAGGCGCACCAGCGTCGAGTCCCCGGCC
Source organism: Streptomyces sp. NBC_00239 (assembly GCF_036194065.1). Classification (NCBI taxonomy): domain Bacteria; kingdom Bacillati; phylum Actinomycetota; class Actinomycetes; order Kitasatosporales; family Streptomycetaceae; genus Streptomyces; species Streptomyces sp. NBC_00239. The sequence continues at coordinate 114,626 of NZ_CP108097.1, forward strand.
ACGCCGCGCTCCCGGCGCCAGCGGGCCAGCGCGAGGGCGAGGCCGGCGAGCAGCCCGTCGTCGACGCCGCCGCGGAACACCGTCGGCACCGTGTTGAGCAGGGCTTCGGTGACGTCGGCGGGCACCTGGATGCGCACCGTGTCGACGGTGGCCGTGACGTCGACCGCGGGGTCCACGTCCCGGGCGCCCAGGACGGGCTCGTCGCCGCTCAGGATCTCCTGCCACACGGGGAGTTCCGCCACCCGCTCCGGGGTGGCCGCCTCGTCCGCCAGGGCGTGCACCCACCGGCGCAGCGAGGTGCCGACCGCGTTCTGCGGGGCAGTGGCGCCGTCGCGGACCTGCTGCCACGCGGACACCAGGTCCGGTACCAGCACGCGCCAGGACACGCCGTCCACGACCAGGTGGTTGAGGACGATCAGCAGGCGGTCGGCCTCCGTGTCGGAGGTGAACCACACGAACTGCGCCATGACGCCCGCGTCCGGGTCGAGCCGGTCCGCGGCCGCGTCGAGTTCGGCCTTCGGGTCGACGTCGGCATAGCGGACCTCGCGCACCAGCGCGGCGGCGTCGACGCTGCCGGGCTCCTGCATGACCAGGCCCGGGTTGGTGCGGTCGAGGCGGGAGCGCAGCGCGTCGTGCCGGTCGAGGACGGTCTGCAGCGTGGCGATGAGCCCCGCACGGTCGATGTCCTCGGGCAGGGTGAGCAGCGCGGACATGCAGAACCGTCCGATGCCGCCGCCCAGGGCGAGCACGTGCGCGGCGGTCGGCGGCAGCGGGGCCCAGCCCACGCCGCCGCCCGGCAGCTCGGCGAGGACCACGCGTTCTTCCTCTTCGCGGCCCTCGACGAGCTCCGCGAGGCGGGCGACGGTGCGGTTCTCGAAGATCTCCCGGGTGCTGACCACGACGCCGCGGGTCTTGGCGCGCGCCACGACCTGGATCGAGCGGATGCTGTCGCCGCCGCTGGTGAAGAAGTCGTCGTCGATGCCGACCTGCTGGGCGTCGAGCACGTCCGCGTACACCTCGGCCAGGATCCGCTCGGCCTCGCTGCGCGGCGCCCGGTAGGCGGTGCTGGGGAACTCCGGCTCGGGCAGCGCGGCCCGGTCCAGCTTTCCGTTGGCGTTCAGCGGCAGCCGGTCCAGCACCACGAGGAGGGCGGGCACCATGTAGTCCGGCAGCCGCTTGGCCACGAAGCGCCGCAGGTCCGCCACCGAGAAGCCGGCGTCGAAGCCGGCCTCGCCGTCCGCGGCGGCCACGGGCGCGACGTAGCCCACGAGCCGGGTCTTGCCGGCCGGGTCCTCGCACACCGTCACGACGGCCTGGCCGATCGCGGGGTGCTGGGCGAGGGCCGCCTCGATCTCGGTCGGCTCGACACGGATGCCGTTGACCTTGACCTGGGTGTCGGCGCGGCCCGCGTACTTCAGCCGGCCGTTCTCGTCCCACTGGGCGAGGTCGCCGGTGCGGTACATGCGCGCGCCGGCGGGCCCGAAGGGGCTGGCGACGAACCGCTCGGCGGTGACGGCGCCGTTGCGGTAGTAGCCGCGGGCGAGCAGGCCGCCGACGTACAGTTCGCCGATCACGCCCGGCGGGACCGGGGTGAGCTCGGGGCCCAGGACGTAGGTGTGCATGTTGGCCAGCGGCTGTCCCACCGGGACCGCGCCGGTGTCGGCGGACTCCTGCGGGACCGTGTACGTGGTGGCGTAGAAGCTCTCGGTCTGGCCGTAGGCGTTGACGACGCGCACGCCGGGGAGCGCGCCGCGGACCTTGCGGACCAGGTCGGCGGAGAGGGCCTCGCCGGCGAAGACGACGGTTTCCACGTCGAGTTCGAGGCTGTCGGGGCCGCCGGTGCCGATCTGGTCGAGCAGCGCGGAGAACACCGCGGGGACGGCGCTGATGGTGGTGCCCGACCAGCTGCCGCGTTCGGCGAGTTCGAGGACGTCGCGGACGATCTCGACGCTCGCGCCGGTGGTGAGCGCGGTGAAGATCTCGAACACGGAGACGTCAAAGTTCACCGAGGTCGCGGCGAGCATCCGGGAGCCCGCCTCGACCTGCGTGATCCGGCGCAGGTCCCGCACGCCGTTGACCACGCTGGCGTGGGTGATCGCGACGCCCTTGGGGGTGCCGGTCGATCCCGAGGTGAACATCACGTAGGCCAGGTCGTCCGGCCCGGTGCGGACGTCCGGGGCGTCGACGGCGGGGCCGTCGAGCTCCAGGCCGTCGAGGTGGAGGACCGGCGGCCGGCAGCCGGCCACCGCGTCCGCCGCGTCCGCGCCGGTCAGGACCAGGGCCGGCTCGGCCACGTCGAGCAGCAGCCCGACGCGCGCCGACGGGTAGTTGGGGTCGACCGGCAGGTAGGCGCCGCCGGCCTTGAGCACGCCCAGCAGCGCGACGGCGAGGTCCGCGGAGCGCGGCAGCGCCACGGCGACCAGGACGTCGGGCCCGACACCGTGCTCGCGCAGGGCCGCGGCCAGGCGGCCCGCCCGGGAGTCCAGTTCGCGGTACGACAGCGCGGTCGTTCCGCAGACCACCGCGGTGGCGTCCGGGGTCTGCGCCGCCCGTTCGGCGACCAGCCGGTGCACGGTCGCCGCCTGCACGGGCGCCGCCGTCTCGTTCAGCTTCGCCAGCCAGGTGCGTTCGGTGTCGGTGAGGACGTCCACCGCGCCGAGCCGCGTCGCGGGGTCGGCGACCACCTGGCGCAGGACGCGCACGTAGCGGTCGACGAGGGACTCGGCCGTGGCGTGGTCGAAGAGTTCCGTCGCGTACTCGAGCCGGCCGTACGCACCGCCGGACGGGGCCGGGACGATGTTGAAGAACAGGTCGAACTTGGCGGTGCCGGTGCCCGCCGGGACGGGGGTGATCTTCAGGTCCGGGACCTCGATCTGGCCCCACTCGAACTGCCAGGCCAGCATGACCTGGAACAGCGGCTGGTAGGCGGTGGTGCGGTCCGGGCTCAGCAGCTCGACCAGGCGCTCGAACGGAACGTCCTGGTTGTCGTAGGCGGCCAGCGCCCGGTCGCGCACCTGGTCCAGCAGGTCGCCGAACGACGGGTTCTGCGACAGGTCGGCGCGCAGCACCCACGTGTTGGCGAAGAACCCGATGAGGTCGTCGAGCTGCTCGTCGGCGCGCCCCTCGATGGGGCTGCCGATGGTCAGGTCGTTGCCGGCGCCGAGGTGGTGCAGGAGCACCGCGAGCACGGCCTGGGCGACCATCGGCGCGGTGGCACCGTGCGCCCCGGCCAGCCTGCCGACGCCGGCCAGGAGGTCGGCGTCCATCTCGAAGTCGACGTGGCCGCCGTGGTGGGCGGCAGCCGTCGGCCGCGGCCGGTCCAGCGGGAGCTGGACCGGCTGCGGGACGTCGGCGAGTTCCTTGCGCCAGTAGTCCAGCTGCGCCGCGGCGACGCTCTCGGGGTCCTCCTCGTCACCGAGGACCTCGCGCTGCCACAGCGTGTAGTCCTTGTACTGGATCGGAAGCGGGGTCCACTGCGGTGCGCCGCCCTGGCGGCGGGCGGCGTAGGCCGACAGCAGGTCCCGCATGAAGGGCGCCATCGACGCCCCGTCCGCGGCGATGTGGTGGATCACGAACACCAGCACGTACTCCTGCGGGGAGACCCGCAGGACCGTGGTGCGCAGCGGGAGCTCCGTGTCCAGGTCGAAGCCTTCGCACGCGGCCTCGTCGGTCGCGGCCTGCACCGCGTCCGAGGCCACGTCGACCACCCGGAACTGGAGCGCCGCCTCCTCGGCAGGCACGATGCGCTGCTCCGGGGTGCCGTCCTCGTTCTCGACGACCAGGGTGCGCAGGCTCTCGTGCCGGGTGACGACGTCCGTCACCGCCGCGGCCAGGGCCGCGGTGTCGAGCGGCCCGTCCAGGCGCAGGACGAACGGGATGTTGTAGGTGGCGGAGGGTCCTTCCAGACGGTGGAGGAACCACAGCCGACGCTGTGCGAAGGACAACGGGATCATCGACGTACTCCTACCTACACGCCCATCGGGCGCAGCTGGGGGCGGTTGGACTTGCCGAGCTTCTCGATCTGGGCCGCCAGCTGGGCGACGGTCGGGCTCTTGAAGACCGAGGTGACCTTCACGTCGACCTTCAGCTCGTTGCGGATGCGGCCGGTCAGCCGGGTGGCGAGCAGGGAGTGCCCGCCGTGGTCGAAGAAGTCGGCGTCGATGCCGACCTCCGACAGGCCCAGCAGCTCGGCGAACAGCCGGCAGAGGACTTCCTCGGTGGGGGTGCTGGGTCCGCGTCCGGTCGCCACGGCCTCGGTGTGGTCCGGTGCCGGCAGCGCCTTGCGGTCGAGCTTCCCGCTCGGGGTCGAGGGGAACGCGGCCAACGGGACGACGGCCGAGGGGACCATGTACTCGGGCAGGTGCTCCCGGGCCAGGTCCGTCAGGGCCGTGAGGTCCAGCGCCTCCGGGGCCTTGCCGGCGCCCGTCACCACGTACGCGACGAGCCGCTGGTCGCCGGGGCGGTCCTCGCGGACCAGGGCCACCGCGCTGTCGACGTCCGGGTGCTTGGCCAGCGCCTGCTCGATCTCGCCGAGTTCGATGCGGAAGCCGCGGAGCTTGACCTGGAAGTCGGACCGGCCGATGTACTCGACCTGGCCGTCCTCGTTCCACCGCACGACGTCGCCGGTGCGGTACATCCGGCTGCCCGGCTCCCCGAAGGGGCAGGCGACGAACCGGGTGGCGGTCAGGTCGGTCTGTCCCAGGTAGCCCCGGGCGAGCCCGGTGCCGGCCAGGTACAGCTCGCCGCTGACGCCGGGGGCGACGGGGCGCAGCGAGGCGTCCAGGACGTACACCTGGGTGTTCCACACCGGTGCGCCGATCGGCACCCGGTCGGCGCCCGGCACGTGCTGGTACGCGGTGACCTCCACGGAGGCCTCGGTGGGGCCGTACAGGTTGTGCACGCCGCAGCCCGGCAGCACCTCGACGACCCGGTTGGCCAGTGCGGGCGGGAACGCCTCGCCGGCGACCTCGATCCAGCGCAGGCTGGTGCACTCCTTGGCCAGGGGCTCGTTGACGAACGCCTCCAGCAGGGAGGGCACAAAGTCCGCACCGGTCACCCGCTCGCGCCGGATCAGGTCGGCGAGGTAGGCCGGGTCGCGGCGCCCGTCGGGACGGGCGATGACCACGGCCGCACCGACCTGGAGCGGCGCGAAGATCTCCGGCACCGACACGTCGAAGCTGGCGGTCGTGCTGAGCAGCACACGGTCCTCGACACCGACGTCGAAGTGGGACAGGCCCCACTTCAGGCGGTTCATGATCGCCCGGTGCGCCACCTGGACGCCCTTGGGGCGGCCGGTGGAGCCGGAGGTGAAGATGACGTACGCGGCGTTGTCGGGCGACAGCGCGCGCTCCGGGTTGGTCTCCGCGTATCCGGAGACGTCCGGCAGGTCCGCTTCGAGCACCAGCAGCGGCTCGGCGCTGTCCAGTACGCGCCGCACCCGGTCCTCGGGCAGCTCGGTGTCGATCGGCAGGTACGACGCGCCGGCCTTCACCACCGCGTAGATGGCCACCATCAGGTCGACGGAGCGGGGGATCCGCACGGCGACCAGCTGCTCGGGGCCCGCGCCCTGCTCGACGAGCCAGTGCGCCAGCCGGTTCGCGCGCCGGTTGAACTCGGCGTACGTCAGGGTCTCCTGCTCGCCGATCAGCGCCACCGCGTCGGGGGTGCGCTCCGCCTGGGCCTCGAACGCACCCGGCAGGGTGTCCGGGGCGACCGGGTGGGCGGTGTCGTTGATCTCCTTGACCAGCCAGTCGCGCTCGTCGGCCGCCAGCACGTCGATGGCGCCGACGGGCATCTGCGGGTCCTGGAGCACCTGCTCCAGCACCCGGACGAGCCGGGCGGCGATCGCCTCGGCGGCGTCGCGCTCGTAGAGGTTGTTCTGGTAGTCGAGGGAGAGCCGCAGGTAGGGGTCGGCGGAGTTGAGGGTGAGGGGGTAGTGCGAGCCCGCGAACGGCCGGATGGCGTCGATGGTGAAGCCGGCCGAGTCGTTCGCCTCGACCATGCCCTCGCGGTCGATCGGGTAGTTCTCGAACACCACGATGGTGTCGAACAGGGAGGGCAGCCCGACGCCGCGCTGGATGTCGGCCAGCCCGTAGTAGTGGTGGTCGAGCAGCGAGATCTGCCGGTTCTGCAGGTCGGCGATGACCTCGCCCACGGGGCGCTCCGGCCCGCAGACCACCCGGGTCGGCAGGGTGTTGATGAACAGGCCGACCATTTCGTCCGAGCCGACCAGGTCCGCCGGGCGGCCGTTGACGGCGGCGCCGAAGACGACGTCGTGCTGGCCGGTCAGCTTCGAGAGGACGACCGCCCACGCGCCCTGGAGGAGCGTGTTGAGCGTGACGCCGAGTTCCGCGGCGCGCCGGGCGAGTTCGCGGCCCTTGTCGATCGACAGCGGCACCTCGACGCGGCCGAGGCGGGACGCCTCGCCCTTCTCGGTGAGGCCCGCCGCCAGCAGGGTGGGCTGCTCGAAGCCGTCGAGCTCCTCCTTCCAGCGGGCGGCCGACGCGTCCCGGTCCTGCTTGGACAGCCAGCCCAGGTAGTCGCCGTAGCTGCGGACCGGAGCGAGCTCCTCGGTGCCGGCGTACAGCCGGACCAGGTCCTTGATCACCAGCGGCGAGGACCAGCCGTCGAAGAGGGTGTGGTGCGCCGTGATGATGAGCTTCGCCTTCTGCGGCCCGCAGGTGAGCAGGGCCAGGCGGAACAGCGGCGGGCGGGCGGGGTCGAGCTGGTCGGCGCGGTCGTCGGCGAGGGCCTTGTCGACGGCGGCGTCCTGCTCGGCCTCGCCGAGGCCGGTCAGGTCGATGTGCCGCCAGGGCACGGCGACGTTCTCGGCCACGATCTGCACCGGGTCGCCGTCGGCGCCCGAGACGAACGCGGAGCGCAGGTTCGGGTAGCGCTCCAGCATCGCCTGCCCGGCGGCCCGCATGCGCTCCGGGTCGACGTGCCCGGTCAGGTGCATCAGGAACTGCATGTGGTAGACGTCGAACGTGCCGTCGGCGAGCGCGGCCTGGAACTGGATGCCGGACTGGCCCGGGCCCTGCGGCCAGACCTGGACGAGCTTGCCGTAGCGCTCCTCCCAGTCGTCGATCTCGGCCTGGTTCACCGAGACCAGCGGGGCGTCCGAGGGCGTGAGCCCGCCGATCTGCGGGCGCGCGGCGTGCGCGGCCATGCCGTGCAGCACCTCGACCCACAGGTCGGCCAGTTCGGCGGTCCGCTCGCGGGACAGCACCCCGGTGGGGAACATGAACATGGCCTGCAGCTGCGTGCCGTCGGCGGTGTCCATGGCGACCGAGTTGACCTCCAGCGCGGACAGCGCGGGCAGGTCCGGGTCGGGCATCGGGATGAGCTCGGTGGACCAGGACGCCGGCACCCAGCCCTCGGCACGCAGGTGCTCGGGGACGTCGGTGTCGGAGATCCGGCCGAGGTAGTTGAAGCCGATCTGCGGCGCCGCGTACTCGGCGAGCTGCTCGCCGGTCTCCGGGTTCAGGTAGCGCAGCAGGCCGTAGCCCATGCCCTTGTCGGGGACGCCGCGCAGCTGCTCCTTGACCAGCTTGATCGCCTTGCCGGCGGCGGGGCCGCCGGCCAGCACGTCGGCCAGGTCCACGCCCTGCACGTCGACGCGGGCCGGGTACATGCTGGTGAACCAGCCGATGGTGCGGGAGAGGTCGGCGCCGGGGATGAAGTCCTCCTCGCGGCCGTGTCCCTCCATCCGGACCAGCGTCGAGCGCTCTTCACCGCTCCAGCGGTTGACGGCCAGGGCGAGCGCGGCGAGCAGCACGTCGCTGCCGGTGCCCTTGAACGCCGCGGGGAGCTTGGTGAGCACCGCCTCGGTGACGTCGGCGGGCAGCTGGACGCGCACGGTGTCGAGGGTGGACATGGTGTCCACGGCCGGGTCGAAGGCACGCGTGCCCAGCGGCGCGTCCGTCTCCTCCAGCAGGTCGCGCCAGTAGTCCAGTTCGTCCTCGCGCTCCGGGGAGTGGGCCTCGTCCTCCAGCGCCGACGCCCAGCGGCGGGCGGAGGTGCCGACCGCGGGCAGCTCGGGCGCGGAGCCGGCGCGGACCTGCTGCCAGGCCTCGGCGAAGTCCGACATGAGGATGCGCCAGGAGACGCCGTCCACCACGAGGTGGTGGAGGACCACGAGCAGCCTGCCCGCGCCGGACTCCGGGGCGAACCAGACGAAGTCGGCCATGGTGCCGGCTTCGGGGTCGAGCCGTCCGACCGCGTCCTCCAGCTCGGCCTGGGCCGCCTGGAGCGCGGACGGCTCGTCCCAGCGGCCGTCGCAGGAGATGCGGCGGATCAGGTCCGCCGCCCGCACGGCGCCCTGCGGGCGCACGACGAGGGAGTCCTCGTCGCCGCGCACCAGCTGGGCGCGCAGCAGGTCGTGGCGGTCGAGTACGGCGTCCAGCGTCGCGGCCAGCCCGTTCTCGTCGATGACCGCGGGCAGCTCCAGCACGATCGACATGGCGAAACGGTTCGTCCCGCCGCCGTGCTCGAACACGTGCCGCGCCACCGGCTGCAGCGGCATCGAGCCGACGCCGCCGGTCTCGTCCTCCGCGAGCACGGGCACCTGGTCCCGGCGGGCAGAGGCCACCTCGGCGAGGCGGACCGCGGTACGGGACTCGAAGATCTCGCGGGTGGTGACGGTCAGGCCCTTGGCCCGGGCGCGCGCCACGACCTGGATCGAGCGGAGGCTGTCGCCGCCCACCGCGAAGAAGTCGTCGTCGAGGCCGACCCGGTCCACGCCGAGGACGTCCGCGTACGCCGCGGTGATGATCTTCTCGGCCTCGGTGCGCGGCGCGCGGTAGGCCTCGCCGAGGAACTCCGGCTCGGGCAGCGCCTTGCGGTCGAGCTTGCCGGTCGGACCGAGCGGCAGCTTGCCGAGGGCCACGAAGGCCGACGGCACCATGTAGTCGGGCAGCCGCGCCGCGACGAACTTGCGCAGCTCGGCGGCCGAGGCCCCGGACTGCACGTCGACGTCGCCGATGCCGCCGGCGCCGTCGTCACCGACGGCTCCTTCGCCGGTGTGCACGACGTAGGCGACGAGCTGCTTCGCGCCGCCCTCGCCCACCTCGCGGCTGATCACGACGGCCTCGCTGATGCCGGGGTGCGCCGTGCACGCCGCCTCGACCTCGGAGGTCTCGATGCGGAAGCCGCGCACCTTCACCTGGCCGTCGCCGCGGCCGACGCACTCCAGCTCGCCCTGCGCGTTCCAGCGGGCCAGGTCGCCCGTGCGGTACATCCGCTCGCCCGCGGGGCCGAACGGGTTCGCCACGTAGCGCTCGGAGGTCAGGGCCGGGCGGCCGTGGTAGCCGCGGCCGATGCAGGTGCCGACCACGTACAGCTCGCCGACGACGCCCTGCGGCACCGGGGCGAGGCCCGGGCCGAGCACGTAGGCGCGCATGTTGCCCAGCGGGGTGCCGATGGGGGCGACGTCGCCCTCCGTCCACTCCTGGGACGCCGCGAGGGAGAAGGTGGTGGCGTAGAAGCTCTCGCTCTGGCCGTAGGAGTTGACGATCTGCACGTCGGGCAGGACCTCGCGGACCTGGCGCACCAGCCGGGCCGGGAGCACGTCGCCCGCGAACACGATGGCGCGCACGTCGGTCGCCTTGTGCAGGTGCGGGACCAGCTCGCCGAGCACCGAGGGGACACCGCTGATGATCTGGCCGTCCCAGCCGTCGCGCTCGGCGAGCGCCAGCGCGTTGGCGACGATCTCGGCCGTGCCGCCGGTGGACAGCGTGGTCAGCAGCTCGAAGACCGAGACGTCGAAGTTCACGGAGGTGCCGGCCAGCATCCGCCAGCCGGTCGGGACGTCGAGGACGCGCACCAGTTCCTGCACGCCGTTGACGAGGTTGCGGTGGGTGATCGCCGCGCCCTTGGGCTTGCCCGTGGAGCCGGACGTGTACATCACGTACGCGAGGTTGTCCGGGCTCAGCGGCGCGATGCGGCCCGCGTCGTCCAGCGCGCCCTCGGAGGCGTCCCAGTCCGCACTGAGGTCGAGGTTGACGCTCGCCATGTCGTTCGGCGGCAGGTCGGCCAGCGTCGCGGTGTCGGTGACCACGAACCGCGGGCGGGCCTCGGACAGCACGGTCTGCGCCCGGCCGGCGAGGTACTGCGGGTCCATCGGGACGTAGCCGGCACCGGACTTGAGGATGCCGAGCAGGCCGACGACCAGGTTCTCGGTGCGCGGCAGCGCCAGCACCACGAGGTCCTCGGGACCGGCGCCCCGGCGCACGAGCTCCCGCGCGACGGCGTTCGCCCGGTCGTCGAGCTCCCGGTAGGTCAGCGTCCGGCCGTCGCACTCGATCGCCGGGGCGTCCGGGGTACGGGCCACCTGGCCCTCGAACAGCTCCGGGACGGTCAGCTCGGGCACGGTGGTGGCGCTGTCGTTGAACTCGACGAGCAGGCGCGTGCGCTCGGCGGCGTCGAGCACGTCGATGCCGCTGATGTCGCGCGCGGAGTCGGCCACGAGCTCGCCGAGGACGCGCACGAACCGGTCCGCGAGGGACTCGACCGTGCCGCGGTCGAACAGGTCGGTGGCGTACTCCAGACGGACGCCCGCCCCGCCCGAGGCGTCCGGGATCATGTTGAAGAACAGCTCGAACTTCGCCGTGTGGGTCTCGAGCGTCTCGGACTCGATGCCGAGGCCGGCGAACTCCATCTCGCCCACCGGCTCCTGCCAGGCGAGCATCACCTGGAAGAACGGGTGGTAGGCGGTGGACCGGTCCGGGTTGAGGAGCTCCACCAGGCGCTCGAACGGCATGTCCTGGTTGTCGTACGCGCCCAGGGCGCGGTCGCGCACCCGGTCGAGCAGCTCCAGGAACGTGGGGTTCCCGGAGAGGTCGACGCGCAGCACCCAGGTGTTGACGAAGAAGCCGACGAGGTCGCGCAGTTCCTCGTCGGTGCGGCCGGCGATCGGCGCGCCGATCGGCACGTCGTCGCCGCAGCCGAGGTGGTGCAGGAGCACGGCCAGCGCCGAGTGCATCACCATGGACACGGTGATGTCCCGCTCGCCGGCGAGCTTCTCCACGGCCGCGAGCAGCTCGGGCTCGATCCGGAACTGGACCAGGTCGCCGTCGGAGCTGGTGCGCTTGGGACGCGGCCGGTCCGTCGGCAGGGCCAGCGGCTGCGCCATGTCGGCCAGCGCCTCGCGCCAGTACTCCAGCTGCCGGGAGGCCAGGCTCTCCGGGTCGGACTCGTCGCCGAGCACGTCCTGCTGCCACAGCGTGTAGTCGGCGTACTGCACGGGGAGCGGCTCCCACACCGGGGCGCCGCCCTCCTTGCGGGCCGAGTACGCCGTGCTCAGGTCGCGCAGCAGCGGCCCGAGGGACTCGCCGTCCAGCGCGATGTGGTGCACCACGAGGACGAGGGTGTGGTCGAGCGTGCCGGTCTTCACCAGCGTGGCGCGGATCGGCACGTCGTGGGCGAGGTCGAAGGTCTCGACGGCCGCGTCTCCGACGGCCGCGGCCCGCTTCTCCTCCGTGACCTCGACGACCGGCAGGCCGAACACCTTCTGCGCGGACGGCAGCACCTCCTGGTGCGGGACGCCGTCGTTGTCCTCGACGATGACCGTACGGAGGACCTCGTGCCTGTCGATGACGTCGTGGAGCGCTGACTCCAGCGCACCCACGTTGAGCTCACCGGTCAGCCGAAGGGCGAACGCGCCGTTGTAGGTCGGCGAAGGGCCTTCGAACCGGTCCACGAACCACAGGCGGCGCTGCGCGAACGACAACGGGATCATTGTGTCTCCAAATCGGCGGAACCAGTGAGCGAGTCGTCACTCAGCTCTGGTCGAGCAGGGTCAGAAGTTCGTCGTTGTAGAAGTCGTCGATGGAGCAGGCACCCGACAGGGTCGAGAAGTACCGGTCGATGTGCTCCTGGTGGCCGACCAGCTTCTGCAGCATCTCCACGCGGCCCTCGGGCTTGAGCTCGGCCACGTTGAGCGCGCCCTGGTAGTGGTTGAGGGTCGCGCCGCCGAGGTCGTCCTCGTAGCGCCGCAGCGCCGAGTTGAGCGCGGCGTCCTCGTGCAGGTTGGCCCCGATGTGGTCGGTGAGCGACTGGGCCTGGACGAAGGCCTCGGTGATGCCGCGGGCGGTGATGGAGTCCTTGTGGGTCACCGAGTCGCCGACGAGCACCCAGCCGGGGCCGTAGGCCTTGCGGAAGTAGTTCTCCTGGTGGCCGGTGCCGTAGAGCTGCTCGACGCGCTCGCCCTCCTGCATGCGCTCGTAGAGCTCGGGCGCCGTGGAGCGGAAGGCCTCCAGGTAGAAGTCCTCGACCGACTTGCGGACCTGGCCGTAGTCCTGCTGCGGGAAGTAGGACATCAGCAGCGTGAGGTTGTCGTTGGTCGGCAGGACGCCGATCCACTGCCCCGGCCGCTCGTACAGCTCGAAGTGGGACGGGACGCCGGCCCAGTAGCTGTAGTAGGTGCAGGTCAGGCGCGGGTGCTCGATGACGTTCTCCGCGCGGACCTTGCGGGCCACCAGCGAGCGCATGCCGTCCGCGCCGACGACCAGGCGGGCGCGCTCGGTCGCCTGGGCACCGCCGGGCGTCGTGTACTTGACGCCGACGACCCGGTCGTCCTCCCAGAGGAGGTCGTTGACCGCGCAGCCCTGCTGGAAGTCCACGCCGGCCGCCACCGCGCCCTCGGCGAGGATCGGGTCGAGCACGTAGCGCCGCGGCGCGTACGTGGTCGTCAGGCCGTCGATGGGCAGCGAGAAGCCCTCGACGCGGACGCCGGGGCCCGTGTAGCTCTGGCGGGTGATCGGCTGGGCGCCCGACTCGGCGATCTTCTCCAGCAGCCCCCAGCGGTTGAGCAGCGCCACGCCCTCCATGTGGAGGTAGTGCGAGGACAGCGTGTCCTGAGGGAATTTCGCCTTTTCCAGGAGCAGCACTCGATAACCCTGCTGCGCGAATAGCATGGCCGTCGGCGACCCCGCACAACGGGCACCGATGACAATCACGTCGTACATGGCGCCTCCGCCTCTCTTATCCAGGTTGTTTTTTGACGCAACGCGGCCGCACCCGGAAAAGCCGGTGTGATTGAGCGCGCTATCGACGCAGCGGACGAATTACCGCTGCGGAGCATGAAAGTGATGCTAGCGATTCGAACTGGCGGAATACATAGAGCCAGTGGGAGAAGCGCACGCCGACCCCGTGCCGTGTCTCGCCGGCGAGACACGGCAGGGCGCCGACCGGCCCGAAGACCGGGCCTGAAGCTGAATCCGGAGCTACTGGGCCGGTACGCCCAGGGACTCGATGTACGCCGAGATCGACGCCACCGTCGGGTTGAGGAACATCTGGTCCATGGGGACCTCGACGTCCAGCTCGTCCATATAGGCGCCCTGAATCCTGACCATGATCAGGGACTGGCCGCCCAGGGCGAAGAAGTCGTGGTCAACCGAAATTTCGTCGTTCTCGAGTTCACGGCGCCAGATGGCGAGCACGCGGTCGGCAATCATCACAGTCCTCTCGTTTGTCATCAAGGCCCGTCGACTATGCCGCGGTGCCGCTGGTGGCGTACTGCCGGCTGCTCTCGGCGGCCAGTGCCGCGCGGTCCACTTTCCCGTTCGGGCTGAGCGGAATGACCGGGATGTTCGTGAACCGGGCCGGCACCATGTTCCGCGGCAGCGTCTCCAGCAGCCCGGCGCGCAGGTCGTTCTCGGCGAGGTCCTCCCCGGCCGGGACGATGAAGGCGCTCAGCTCGGCCTCGCCGGAGTCGGTGTACGTGACCACCACGGCGGCCTCGCGGACCCCGTCCAGCCGGGCGAGCGCGCGCTCGATGTCGTTGGGGTCGATGCGCATGCCGCGCACCTTCACCTGGGAGTCGATCCGGCCGAGGACGATGAGCTCGCCGGCTTCGTTCACGTGGCCGCGGTCGCCCGTGCGGTAGGCGCGCAGCGGCTCCCCGTCGACCTCGATCGTCGTGAACTTGGCGTTCTCGGGACCGTTGTTGAGGTAGCCGGCGCCGACGCTGGCCCCGGAGATGTAGATCTCGCCCGGCTCGCCCGGCGCGACACCGCGCAGCTCCTCGTCGAGGAGGTGGACGCCGGTGTTGTAGGCCGGCGTGCCGACGGGCGGGACGGCCTGCTCGCCGGGCCGGTGGTTCGCGAGGTCGTACGAGGTCGCGACGTCCGTGCACTCGGCGACGCCGTACTGGTGCAGGAGGGTGCAGGTGTTGCCCTCGCGCCGCATCCAGTCCGTGAGCCGTTCGGCCTTGAGGGCCTCGCCGCCGAAGAGGACGTAGTCGAGCTTGGTGAGCGCGTCGCCGCGGCGCGCGGTCTCCCAGTCGACGAGGAGGTAGAGGGTGCTGGAGGCGCAGTGCACCACGCGGATGCCGCGCTCGCTCAGCAGGCGGTAGGCCATCATGGCGTCGAAGTTGCGGCTCGCCATCAGGTTCTGGGTGGCGCCGCAGAACAGCGGCGTCATCAGGCTGCGCTGCGAGAGGTCGAACCCGAACGCGCTGACGACCAGGTGGTTCGACTCGCCGGTCAGGCCGTACTCGACCGTCAGCCAGTTCATCAGGTTGAACCAGCCCTCGTGCCGCACCGCGGTCAGCTTCGGCGTGCCGGTGGACCCGGACGTGAAGACCGCGTAGCAGATGTCGTCGCCGGTGACGGCGACGTCGGGGCGGGCCGCCGGGAGGGCGGCGAGCTCGTCGGCGAGCTGCTGGAGGTCGACGGCCTCGGCCTTCGCCGACTCGACCATCGCGGCCGTCGCGGGCGAGGCCACGATCAGGGCGAGGTCGGGCACCTGGCCCAGCAGCAGCTCCAGGCGCGCCGTCGGGTAGGCCGGGTCGAAGGGGACGTAGGCCGCGCCGGCCTTCAGGGTGCCGAGGATGGCGACCAGCATGTCGATCGAGTAGTCGAGGCAGACGCCGACCTTCGCGCCGCGGCCGTGTCCGCGCGCGGCGAGGAAGTGGGCGAAACGATTCGCCTTGACGTCCAGCTCCGCGTACGTCACCTCCTGGCCGGCCCAGAAGACGGCGACGGCGTCGGGAGTGGCGTCCACGTTCGCCTCGAACTTCCGGTGGACGACGGGCGCCGCGGGCAGGGCGACCCGCTTTCCCTGAAGGATCATCAACTGACTCCGATGTGAGAGGTGTCCGGTCGGACGAGGGCCGGCGAGCCACGGCGAACGGGCGTCGGGGCCGGCGCGTTCGGGCGATGCGCCCCTAGGCGGTCTTGCGGTCGGCGGCTTCCGGCTGCCCGGCGGTTCCCCGCTCGGCGGCCTCGAGCACCCGGGCCACCCACTGGTCCAGGGGCAGGCCGTTGGCGGCAGCCGTCTTCGCGAGGTACTCCAGCCGGCCCGCGGGCAGCTCGATGGTCAGCTTGGCGACCTTCTGCTGACGCTTGTGGGCGGCGGCCGAGTCGGCCAGCCGCGGCACGTCCTGCTGCTCGTCGCCGCCCGCGGTGAGCTCGGCCTTGTCGCTCTGGACGGCCAGGCTGGCGCGGACCGACCGGCGCAGTTCGTTGCGCGACCACTTCTGCTGCTCGGCCTTGCGCAGCCAGTACTCCTGCTCCGGCGGCGCCAGACGGGCCACCTCGGCGTGGTGGGCGAAGCTGAGGCTGTCGCGCCTGCGGTGGTGCTCGAAACGCCGGGCCACCCACGAGTAGTTGCGCAGGGTCTGGTAGTCGAGCCCGGTGCGCTCGATCGCCTCCTTGTACCGCCGCCACCCGTACGTGGCCTCGCCGTAGTTCATCCAGTCGGCGAGCCACCACACCGAGGAGTTCGCGAGCTCGCGCAGATTGGTCCCGATCTGCTCCCAGGACCGCTCCGACAGGTTCTGCGGGAGGATCATCCCCGACTTCTGCACCTTGGCTTGTGACCCCACGAAGGACAGGACCACATCGCGTTGCGCGGGCTCGGCGCTGCCGGCAACCGGCCTCGCCTTGTAACTGCTCGCGGTCCTCACAGCGCCGCTCACAACCTTCATCTCCCCACTCAGATGGTTTGCCTGGGCGTAACACCGATCACTGCGCCGGGCACCCGGGCGGCGTCACCGTCGTCCCGCTGCGGCCGGCGCGCCCCCGAGAGGCGTTCAGCCCGCCGCGAGGGCCTCGCGCAGGCTCTTGGGGCGCAGGTCGGTCCAGTTCTTCTCGACGTACTCCAGGCACTCGGCCCGGCCCGCCTCGCCGAAGACGACCCGCCAGCCGGCGGGCACCTCGGCGAACACCGGCCACAGGGAGTGGTGGTCCTCGTCGTTGACGACAACGACGAAGCGGCCGTCCTGGTCGTCGAAGGGGTTCGTGCTCAACGGGCACCGTCCTTAGCTGTCATGAGGTGACTCGGGGTGGGAAATCGCCGGGAGACCGGCTGCCTCGCGTTCCTGGGATGAGGAACGGACGGCAGCCGATCGGCCCGTTCCCTGACCGCTCCGGTTCGAGCGGCGGTGCGCGACCCTCGCCTTCTGGGCCGGGCCGCATGTGGTCGTACGGGCTTGGCTGACCGTGTTGCCAGTGGCCGACTCGCCCACTGTAACCACGCCCCTTTTGAGGCCCGGTCAAGATCCACTCAAGGAGCGGGCGGGCCCCCGGCCACGGCCGCGCGCACCCGCGCCCGGGCCGGCCACCGAACCCACCGGACCCCGAACAACCCACTCTGACCAGCCACTTCACCCAGCACCCGCGGGCCACGGGCCGCGCCACCGCCGGTCGCGGACCGCTCGAGAACCACACGGGATCCGGCACAGCCGCACCCGGGGTTTCAGGACACCTCCCCGACGCCCGCCCGCCCGCATCCCCGTGTCCGGCCCCCGCCGTCCGCGCCGCACGGCCGAGGCCCGCTCGAGAACCGCCACACCACCGGTGGAGACCGCCTGGGGCCCGCACCCGGCCGGCCGGCGACCGTTCTATCGTCCGAGGATGCGCGGCCCGACCGAGGGAGAGAGATGTACGGCACCCCACCTGCCTTGCGCCTGTTCGTCCTGCACCACGCGGGGGGCTCACACCTGCTGTACCGCCACTGGCCGGCCGGGCTCCCCGACACGTGGGACGTGCGGCTGCTCGACGCCCCGGGCCACGGCCTCCTCCTCGACACCCCGCTGATCGCGGACGCCGGCCGCCTCGCCGACTTCCTGCTGAGCAGCATCGAGGACGACCTGACCTGCCCGTACGCCTTCTTCGGGCACAGCATGGGCGCCCTGGTGACGTACGAGATCACCCGGCGGATCGTCGACCGGGGCCTGCCGCTGCCGGTGTGGATCGGTGTCTCGGCACGCACCGCGCCGCAGGTGCCGGGGGCCCGCGACCCGTACCACGTACTGCCCGACGACCAGCTGCGCCTGCGGCTGAAGGAGCTCGGCGGCACACCGGACGGGGTCTTCGACGACCCCGACCTGTGGACCCTGTTCGCCCCGGTCATCCGGGCCGACCTGAGCCTGGTGGAGAACTGGCGGCCGGCCCCCGACGCCGCCCCGCTGCCCGTGGCACTGTCCGCCTACGCGGGTCGCGAGGACCTCGGCGCCTCACCCGAGCGGATGGCCGGCTGGGAAGAGCACAGCGAGCACTTCCTGGGCCTGCGCGTCTTCGACGGCGGCCACTTCTACTTCCTGGACGATCCCGGTCCGGTGCTGCGCCAGATCGAACACGACGCGACCGCGGCACTCGACGCGGCCGGCGCGACGCGCTCCTCCTGAACCTGAGTTCCCAGCCTGCGTGAGGGGAAGAGATGCAGTTCCGCATTCTCGGTCTCGTGGAAGTCCAGGACGAACGGACCGGTCTGCGGATCCTTCCCACCGGAGCCAAGCAGCGCGCACTGCTGGGCGCGCTGGTGGCCAAGGCCGGCCACAACGTCTCCGTGCAACGGCTCATCGACGAGCTGTGGGGCGAACACCCGCCCGCCCACGCCGACAACGCGCTGCACGTCCACGTGGCCCGGCTGCGCCGGCTGCTGTCCGGCCCGGAAGTCGCCGGCGGCGCCGCGCAGCACGCACCGCACCCGTGGATCGTCACCACCGCGCGCGGCTACACCCTCCAGCTCGCCTCCGTCGAAACCGACGCCGCGCGCTTCCAGGAGCTGACCGACACGGCCCGCCGGATCCTGCCCGCCGACCCGGCACAGGCCGGCGAGCTGCTGCGCCGGGCGCTGTCGCTGTGGCGCGGCCCGGCCCTGGAGGGCAGCGTGCTCGGCGACATCTGCGCCGCCAAGGCCGCCCAGCTGGAGGAACACCGGCTGACCGCCCTGGAGATGATGTACGACGCGTACCTGCGCACCGGGCGGCACTGCGAGATCACCGGCGAACTCGTGGAGCTGACCACCGACCACCCCCTGCGGGAGCGCTTCTACGACCTGCTGATGGTCGCCCTCTACCGCTGCGGCCGACAGGCGGAGGCGCTGCGCGTGTACGAACAGGCCCGCAGCCGCATCGTGCGCGAACTCGGAGTCGAGCCGGGCCCCGCGCTGCGCGGCCTGATGGAGGCGATCCTCCACCACGACCCGGCCCTCGCCACGGCCCCCGCCCGCCGCCCGGCCGGCCCCGCCCGGCCCGCGCCGGCGCCCGCCGAGGACGAACCGCCGGCCGGCGACGCGGCGCTCCCGCTGGGCGAGGAGATGGCCCGCCTGCACCGCCGCATCGAGCGGCTCCAGCAGGAGCAGAACCAGCTGCTGCGCCGCTTCAACGAGCTGACCGCGGGCACGGCCCAGCGGGTGACCGCCGGGTCCGTGCCCGCGTAAGGGCCCCACGGGGGGGGTGCTCCGGGGCCCGCGCAAGGGCCTCCGGAGGGGCCGTCCCACGGGCCGCAGGGGGGTCAGGCCGGTACCAGGACCTCGTCGAGGACGTCGGACAGGGCCGCCAGGAAGCGGTCGAGGAAGACGTCCACCTCCCGGTCCGACACGATCAGCGGCGGGGCGAGCCGGACGACGTCCGGCATCACCGCGTTCACCAGGAGGCCCTTGTCCTGGGCCGCCTGCTGCACGAGCGCCGCGTGCTCCCCTTCGAGGACGACGCCCAGCAGCAGGCCGGCGCCGCGGACCTCGCGCACCAACGGGTGGCCCAGCCGCTCCAGACCGAGCCGCAGCCGCTCCCCCGTCAACGTCACGTGGTCGAGGATGTCCGTCCCCTCGATCGTGTCCAGCACGGCGAGGGCCGCCGCGCACACCACGGGGTTCCCGCCGAAGGTGGAGCCGTGCGTACCGGGCGTGAGCAGGTCCGCCGCCGCGCCGAAGGCGAGGGTCGCGCCGATGGGCAGGCCGCCGCCCAGGCCCTTGGCGAGCGTGACGACGTCCGCCTCGACGCCTTCGGCCTGGGCCGCGAACCAGCGGCCCGTGCGCCCGATGCCGGTCTGGATCTCGTCCAGGACGAGGAGGGTGCCCGTCGCCGCGGTGATCTCGCGGGCGGCCCGCAGGTAGCCGCGCGGCGGCACGACCACGCCGTTCTCGCCCTGCAGGGGCTCCAGCATCACCAGCGCGGTCTGCGGGGTGACGGCGGCGCGCAGCGCCTCGACGTCCCCGTACGGCACGTGCGTGACGTGGCCCGGCAGCGGCTGGAAGGGGCGCTGCTTGGCGGGCTGCCCGGTCAGGGCCAGGGCGCCCATGGTGCGGCCGTGGAAGCCGCCGGAGGCCGACACCATGTGCGTGCGGCCGGTCAGCCGGCCGATCTTGAAGGCCGCCTCGTTGGCCTCGGCGCCGGAGTTGGAGAAGTAGACCCGGCCGCGGCGCCCGGAGATCTGCATCAGCCGCTCGGCCAGGCGGACGGTCGGTTCGGCGATGAACAGGTTGGAGACGTGCCCGAGCGAGGCGACCTGCTCGTAGACGGCCCGTACGACCGCGGGGTGCGCGTGGCCGAGCGAGTTGACCGCGATGCCGCCGACGAAGTCGAGGTACTCGTTGCCCTCCGCGTCCCAGACCCGGGCGCCCTGGCCCCGCACCAGCGGCAGCCGGGGAGTGCCGAAGTTGTCCATCATGGAGCCCTGCCAGCGGCGGGTCAGCGCCGCGTTGCCGGCCCCGGTGAAGTCCGGTCCGGTGATGTCCGCCCCGCTCATGCGGTCGCTCCCTCGAAGCTCACGTCGTCGTCCGGCACGACCACCGTGCCGGCGCCGTCACCGGCGAAGATCTGCATCAGGATGGAGTGCTTGACCCGGCCGTCGATGACGCGGGCGGTGCGCACCCCGTTGTTCACGGCGTGCAGGCAGCCCGCCATCTTGGGACGCATCCCGGAGGCGAGGCCCGGCAGCAGCCGCGCCAGCTCGCCGGCGGTCAGCCGGGAGATCACCTCGTCGCTGTGCGGCCAGTTCGCGTACAGGCCCTCGACGTCGGTCAGGATCAGCAGCGCCTCGGCGCCGAGCGCGGCGGCGAGCGCCGCGGCGGCGGTGTCGGCGTTGACGTTGAACACGCCGCCCCCGGCGGCGTCCTTGGCGTCCTCGGGCCGGGCGATGGAGGAGATGACGGGGATCCGCCCGTTGTCGATGAGGGCCTGGACGACCCCGGTGTCGACGTCGGCGACGTCGCCGACGCGGCCGATGTCCACGGGCTCGCCGTCGATCTCCGCGTAGCGCTTGGTGGCGGTCATCAGGCGGGCGTCCTCGCCCGTCATGCCGACCGCGTGCGCACCGTGCTCGTTGAGCAGCCCGACGAGCTCGCGCTGCACCTGCCCGGCGAGGACCATGCGGACGACGTCCATGGTCTCGTCGGTGGTGACGCGCAGGCCGCCCTCGAAGTGGGACTCCAGGCCGAGGCGGTCGAGCTGCGCACTGATCTGCGGACCGCCGCCGTGCACCACGACGGGGTTCAGGCCGGCGTGCCGCAGGAAGAGGACGTCCTGGGCGAAGGCCGTCTTGAGCTCGTCGTCGATCATGGCGTTGCCGCCGAACTTGATGACGACGGTCTTGCCGTGGTGCCGCGCGATCCAGGGCAGCGCCTCGACGAGGACCTGCGCCTTCGCCAACGCCGCCGGCCCGCCGCAACGGTCGCGACCGGTGGACCGGGAAGCCTGTCGGGATGTCGGTAGAGGGCCCGGAGAGGCACTCATCGGGTCTCCTTCGTGGATATCCCCGGTTTCCGCCGGGGGAGGTAACGAAGCTCCTGCGGAGCAGGGCAGGGAAAGCCGTTCCGCCGCCGGGGCTGAACAGCGTTGTCAGTGGCGGCCGTTACGTTGGCCGCGTGCATCTGCGGTATTCCTTCCGGATCGAGCCGACGCCTGGTCAGCGCATCGCGCTGGCCCGTACGTTCGGATGCGCCCGGGTGGTGTTCAACGATGCGCTGGCCGTCCGGAAGGCCGCGTACGCGGCGGACAAGTCCCGCATCCCGGCGGGGGAACTGGCTCGCCGGATGATCACCGAAGCGAAGAAGACTCCCGAGCGGGCCTGGCTCGCGGACGTGTCGGTGGACGCCTTGCAGTCCTCGCTCCGCGACCTCGACACCGCCTACGCGAATTTCTTCGCTTCGGTGTCGGGGAAGCGGCGCGGCCGCCGGGTGGGGCTGCCGGTGTTCAAGAAGAAGTCGGACCACCGGCAGTCGGTCCGCTCCTCGAAGAACGGTTTCCGGCTCCGCGACAACGGCCGCCTGAACCTCGCGAAGATCGGCGACCTGCGCGTGCGCTGGTCCCGGCCCCTGCCGTCCGCACCGTCGTCCGTGACCGTGATCAAGGACGCGGCAGGCCGCTACTTCGCCTCCTTCGTCGTCGAAGTGGAACCGGCCGAGCTTCCCCCGGTGGAGTCCGAGGTCGGCATCGACCTGGGACTGACCACGTACGCCGTCCTCTCCGACGGCACGACGATCGACAACCCGCGTTTCCTGCGCCGCGCGGAGCGGAAACCGAGGAAGGCCCAGCAGACCCTGAGCCGGAAGGCGAAGGGGTCGAGGAACCGGGCGAAGGCCCGGATCAAGGTCGCCCGTGCTCATGCCCGGGTGGCCGATGCGCGGCGGGACTGGTGCCACCAGCAGGCTTCGAGGCTGATCCGCGACAACCAAGCGGTCTACCTCGAAGACCCGGCGGTCTCCGGCCTCGCACGCACCCGCCTCGCGAAGTCCGTCCACGACGCCGCCCGGGGCACCTTCCGCCGCATCCTGGAGGACAAAGCAGCCCGCTACGGCCGCCACGTCGGCGTCGTGTCGCGGTGGCTTCCGTCGTCCCAGACCTGCCACGTGTGCTGGGTCGTGGACGGCAAGAAGCCCCTGCACGTCCGCGAGTGGACCTGCGGTGCCTGCGGGACTCTCCATGACCGTGACCTCAATGCGTCGCATGTGGTCCTCGCCGCCGGACGGGCGGAGAGGCTAAACGCCCCTGGAGGGCCGGTGAGACCCGGCGTGGCAATCCCGCACCAGGCACGGCCCGACGAACGGGGAACCCACCCGGAGCCACCGCCGGTCACCACCGGCAGGCCGACGGGAGCCCCTGCCCTTCAGGGCGGGGAGGACGTCAAGACGCGTACTCGCTGTTCTCGTGGACGTAGTCGGCGGTGAGGTCGTTGGCCCAGATGACGGCGGAGTCGGAGCCCGCGCCGAGGTCCACGGTGATCGCGACTTCGCGGCCGGTCATGTCCACCAGCTCGCGGTCCTCGCCCATCGACCCGTTCTTGCAGACCCACACGTCGTTGATGGCGACGTGGAGCTGGTCGGGTTCGAAGGCGGCGGAGGTGGTGCCGATGGCGGACAGGACGCGGCCCCAGTTGGGGTCCTCGCCGTGGATGGCGCACTTGAGGAGGTTGTTGCGGGCGATGGAGCGGCCGACCTCGACGGCGTCGTCCTCGGTGGCGGCGCCGACGACCTCGATGCGGATCTCCTTGCTGGCGCCCTCGGCGTCGCCGATGAGCTGGCGGGCCAGGTCGGCGCAGACCTCGCCGACGGCCTCGGCGAACTCGGCGTACCCGGGGGTGACGCCGGCGGCGCCGGAGGAGAGCAGCAGCACGGTGTCGTTGGTGGACATGCAGCCGTCGGAGTCGACCCGGTCGAAGGTCGTACGGGTCGCGGCCCGCAGCGCCGTGTCCAGGGCCGCGCTGTCGACGTCGGCGTCCGTGGTCAGCACGACCAGCATGGTGGCCAGGCCGGGGGCGAGCATGCCCGCGCCCTTGGCCATCCCGCCGACCGTCCACCCGTCCCGGGTGACCGCAGCCGTCTTGTGCACCGAGTCGGTGGTCATGACCGCGACCGCCGCGTCCTCGCCGCCGGACTCGGACAGTCCGGCGACGGCGGTCTCGATGCCGGCCAGGACGCGGTCCATGGGCAGCAGCACGCCGATGAGGCCGGTGGAGCAGACCGCCACGTCCGCCGTGTCCAGGCCGAGCAGTTCGGCGGTCCGCGCGGCGGTGTCGTACGTGTCGTTGACGCCCTGCGGGCCGGTGCAGGCGTTGGCCCCGCCGGAGTTGAGCACGACCGCGCGGATCCCGCCGTCCCCGAGGACCTGCCGGGACCACTGGACGGGGGCGGCCTGCACGCGGTTGGAGGTGAAGACGCCCGCCGCGGCACGGCGCGGCCCGGTGTTGACGACGAGCGCCAGGTCCGGGTTGCCGTTCTGCTTGATTCCCGCGGCGATGCCCGCCGCCGTGAATCCCTGTGCTGCGGTCACGCTCACGGTGCGACTCCGATCGTGGAAAGCCCGAGGTCCTCGGGGAGGCCGAGGGCGATGTTCATGCTCTGGATCGCGCCGCCCGCGGTGCCCTTGGTGAGGTTGTCGATGGCGCTGATGGCGATGATGCGGCCGACCGCCGGGTCGAACACCACCTGGACCTGCGCGGCGTTCGACCCGTGGACGGCGGCCGTGGCGGGCCACTGGCCCTCGGGCAGCAGCCGCACGAACGGCTCGTCGGCGTAGGCCTTCTCGTACGCGGCGCGCACGGACTCCGCGGTGGTGCCGGGGACGGCCTTCGCGGAGCAGGTGGCGAGGATGCCGCGCGGCATCGGGGCCAGGGTGGGGGTGAAGGAGACGGCGACGGGGGTGCCCGCGGCGGCGCCGAGGTGCTGCGCCATCTCGGGCGTGTGCCGATGGCCGCCGCCCACGCCGTACGGCCGCATGGAGCCCATGACCTCGCTGCCGAGCAGGTCGGCCTTGGGCGCCTTGCCGGCGCCGGACGTGCCGGACGCCGCGACGACGACCGCCTCGGGTTCGGCCAGCCCCGCCGCGTACGCGGGGAACAGGGCCAGCAGGACCGAGGTCGGGTAGCAGCCCGGCACCGCGATGCGCTTGGATCCCGCCAGCGCGGCGCGGCCGCCGGGCAGCTCGGGCAGGCCGTACGGCCAGGTGCCCGCGTGCGGGGAGCCGTAGAACGTCTCCCAGTCGGCCGCGTCCGCGAGGCGGAAGTCCGCGCCGCAGTCGATGACGAGCGCGGTGTCGCCCAGTTGCTCGGCGACGGCGGCGGACTGGCCGTGCGGCAGGGCGAGGAACACCACGTCGTGGCCCTTGACGGCGTCGACGGTGGTGGGCAGCAGCTCCCGCTCGGCCAGCGGGGCCAGGTGCGGCTGGAGCGTGCCCAGGCGCTGTCCCGCGCTGGAGTGCCCGGTCAGGGCGCCGATCTCCACCTCGGGGTGGGCCAGCAGCAGGCGCAGGATCTCACCCCCCGCGTACCCGCTCGCTCCCACCACGGCTGCTCGCACTTTCATAAACCCTCCCGGTTGACAGACATGTCGTTTCACGCGATCCGGGCCCTGCCGTCAATCGCATGCGCCTGGTGGATGACCACCGCAGAAACAGCTGCGGAACCTCGGCGCCACGGCTCACAGGTGCCGTGCCCGCACCACGCCGGCGGCTGGTCGCCGCATGTCGGGGAGGGTGCGTTCGCGCGGCCCGGCTCAGCTGGCAGGCGTCTGGCAGAACTCGGCGCTGAGGATGGCGATGAGGTCGTCCGCCCGCCAGTCGCTGTTGTAGTTGAAGGTGAGCTGGTGGCTGCCGTCCTCGGTGAGGGCGACCAGGGAGAGCCAGCCCACCGTGCCGCCGTCGCGGTACCACAGGGTGGTGCCGCAGCCCAGCGTCAGCTTCTCGATGCCCAGTCCGTAGGACGTGAACGGCATCTCGGGGTTGACGATGGTGGTCTTCAGCTCCTGCATCTGCTGCGCCGGCAGCAGCTGCCCGCGCATCAGGGCGCCGAAGAACCGGTTCAGGTCGTTCGCGCTGGAGATGATGTCGCCGCTGCCCCAGATCTGCGAACCGTTCACCTCGGTGACGTCGTCGATCCGGTTCGGCTGCGTGCGGAAGAAGGGCTTGGAGTAGCCGCGGCCGCTCGGCTGCGGCAGGAAGACGCTGTTGCCGGGGTTGGACGTCGCGTAGAGGCCCAGGGGTTCGATGATGCGCTTGCGCACCTCGGTCTCGTAGGACCGGCCGGCGATCTTCTCCAGGATCAGCGCGGCCAGGACGTCGTTGGTGTTGGAGAACCCGTGGCGGGCACCGGGCTGGAACACCGGCGCGTGCGCGAGGGCCACCTTCAGGCGCTTGTCGTGCGCCATGGTCTCGTACCGGTGCTGGAGGTACCCGTCCAGGACGTACGTGTCGACGTACGCGCTGTCGGAGAAGTAGTCGAACAGGCCGCTGCTGTGGTTGAGGACCTGCCGTACGGTGATCTTGCTGCCGTCGTTGCCGTTGCCCGTCACCACGCCCGGCAGGTGGCGCTCCACCGTGTCGTCGAGGCTGAGCTTGCTCTCCGCCTCCATCTGGAGGAGGACCGTCGCCACGAAGGTGCTGGTGAGGTGGCCGACGCGGAACCGGTCGTTCTTGCCGCGCAGCGCGCCCGTCTGCCGGTTGCCGACGCCCGAGGCGGTCTTCCAGACTCCGTTGGCGTCGCGCGCCTCGGCGGTGATGCCGGGGATGCCGGCCGCGACGGCCGCGTCGATGGCGCTCTTCGTCGCCTGGTGGGAGGTCGGCGGGGCCTCGACCTCCGCGCGGGCGGGGCCCGTCAGGACGGTGGCGGTGATCGCGGCTGCCGCCAGGGCGACCACACCGGTTCTCGACCTCTTGCGTATCGACATTCTTCGCTCCTGGGACTCGTCTGTGCTGGGTTGGTGTCGTCCGTGTGCGGTCCGTGGCGGCGGAGCCGCGATGGTGCTCCCGCGATCCGCGGGGGGCGGAGTGCGGTGGGGCCGTCGGTGGCGGCCCGGTGGTCGTCCCGGCGGGTTCGTCGGCCCGCCGGGGAAGCAGAGGTGCCCGGTTCCGTACGCGTTCTCGGTCGGCGGCGGAACGGGGCTCGGGGTGCCGGCTGCGGGCCGGGGCCGCCGGCTCGTACGTGCTCACCCTGCGGGTGGCACGGGGCGGGCGCGGCGCGGTGGGCGGCCGGTGCGGCGGCGCGTGGCCGGCGCGAGCGCCTCCGGCAGCCCGGGAACACGTGCCCGCGCAGCCCCGGACGTGCCCGCAGCCGCACCCAAGGGGGACTGGGGTGCGACCGCGGGAGTGCAGTGAGGGAAACATACGGGATTGCCCGCCTACAAGGCGTCCCGAGAAGGTCGTTCAATCGCGGCGAATGACGGCTCGGGAAAATACCGCTGTGCCAAGGTAATGAATTCCGGCCGGAATTGAGCATTCCCTCCGGCGGGGCGTACGTGAAGGAATTGGGGCGCGTCGCGCTCCGCGGGCCCGCCGGTCGTGCGCTGTCCCGTCGACGGGACAACCCGGCGGGCCGCCGGGCACTCACGCACCCGGCCGCCGGAGTCCACCGCCGGGGCGGCCGGACGCCCGCGCCGGGCCCACTGACGTGCTCCGTGCAGCCGTTCGAACGGCGCTCCGGCGCCGCTCCAGCCCCTCCCGCGAGAGTTCTCGCCGGTTATGTACACCCTTCTCATGGAGGCATGATGGCGCGTCAGGCCGGTCTAACCTCGGGGCCGCAGGGCGGCCCGGCAACCGCCCTCCCGCAGCCCCCGCCGCGGCAGACCCGCCCGGCGGAGACCGCGCCGCGCCGGGGCCAGGTCCTGACGACCAAGGTGGGCCTGCAGATGCCGAACGGGATGGCCTACGACGAGTGGGAGCGGGCCGGGCGCCAGCTCGCCGACATCCTCGACTCGTCCTGCTGGTGGCTGGGCGACTGGATGCGGTACGGCAAGGACCACTACACCGACCGGTACCAGCGCGGGATCCGCGCCGTCGGCCTCTCCTACCAGACCCTGCGCAACTACGCCTGGGTCTCGCGGCGTTTCGACCTCGGCCGGCGCCGGCCGACCCTCAGCTTCCAGCACCACGCCGAGCTGGCCTCCATGCCCGTCGAGGAGCAGAACCTCTGGCTCGACCGCGCCGAGCAGGGGCAGTGGACCACCAAGCAGCTGCGCAGCGCGATCCGCGCAGGCCGCCAAGGCGGTCGGCAGCCGCTCGCGCCCGCCGACCCACGCCGCGTCCTGGAGGTCCCCGGCAGCCGCTTCCAGCGGTGGCACAAGGCCGCGGAGCAGCTGGGCGTCGACTTCGAGCAGTGGGTGACGACCACCCTGGACAGCGCGGCCGCCAGCGCCCTGGAGGACCTCGACGCACCCGCGGAGGCTCCGGCGGCGGCGCTGCCGGCCGAGGCGCGGGCGGAGGCGGCGGCAGAGGTCCGGCCCGTGGAGTTGCGGCCGGCCGAGGTGCGGCCCGTGGAGCCGCGGCCGGTGGCCATCAGCGCCTGAGTGCCCGGCGCCGAGGCCCCCGACGCGTCACGGCAGCCGGCTCATCAGTCCGGCGGTCTCGCGCTTGTACGTGCACCCGCTGGCCCCGAACGACTCGCGGACCCGCTCGCGCACCTCGCCCGGCTGCTCCTGGCTGAGCTTGAACATGCCCTCGGCCCCGGTCACCTTGAACCGGAAGGCCCCCACGCCGGGGGCGATCTGGCGGAAGTAGTCGAGCGACTCGGTCATGTCCCAGCCGTTGCCGAACGCCCCCTCGAAGGCGCGGACGGTGGACTGCACCACGCCCAGGGTCTCCTCCATCGAGTCGATCTTCTCGACCACGCCCCGGACGTGCACCGAGGTGAAGTTCCAGGTCGGGGCGGCCGGGGTCTTCGCGTACACGGTGGGCGACACGTAGGAGTGCGGGCCGGTGAACGTCAGCAGCAGGACGCCGCCGTCCTGGAGCGCCGACCAGTGCGGGTTCGCCCGGTTCATGTGGCCGAGCAGCGTGACGCCCGGCAGGTCGCCGGACCAGTCGCCGGCCGTCTCGGGGTCGAAGATGACCGGCAGGTGGGTGGCGAAGGGACCGTCCTCGGGACTGCCGTTGGCCACCGCCAGCGCCAATGGATTGCCACGGATCAGGTCCGCCATCCACGAACTGTCGGGTTCGCGGTAAAAGCTGGGCACGAACATGCGGATTCACCCTATCGATAAATTGGCTCACGGCATGGCTCTGGCCCAGAGATTGACGGATCATATCACTCCGGACACTTACGCCATCGGCCGCGCCAAGCGGAGATTTCGAAAATCCGCGCCGACCATATCGTTGTCCTGTCGACAGGACAACGGTTTCGGATATCGAGCACCTTGAGAAGTTCTCTAGTGGTCTTCTACTGCCTTCAAGTTGCCTTGAAACAGTTCCGGACCAAGACTGCAGAACGGTCTCTCGGGCCACCGGCCGAGCTTTCCAGACGCGAGCGGGAGAATTTCCTATGGGCATAACGGGCAGGCGCCACCAAGAGATCTACGACGTGATCGGTATCGGGTTCGGCCCGTCCAACATGTCGCTCGCGATCGCCTTGGAGGAGCACGGGGAGAGCTCGCCGGAGCACCCGGTCACGTCCCACTTCTTCGAGCGGCAGCCCCAGTTCGGCTGGCACCGGAACATGCTGCTGCCTTCCACGACCATGCAGATCTCGTTCCTCAAGGACCTGGCGACCTTCAGGAACCCGCTGTCCCGGTTCGGCTTCATCTCGTACCTGCACGCCCAGAACCGGCTGGTGCAGTTCGTGAACAACCACGACTTCTTCCCGACCCGCCAGGAGTTCCACCAGTACCTGGAGTGGGCGGCCGCCGGCCTCGACGACAAGGTCACCTACGGCAGCGAGGTCACCGCGATCCGGCCCGTCTTCGAGGCGGGCGCCGACACGGCCGACCTCCTGGAGATCGAGCTGCGCGGCAGCGACGGCGCCACCACCGTGGTCACCGCGCGCAACGTGGCGATCTCCACGGGCCTGGTGCCGCGCCTGCCGGACGGCATGGCCGCCGACGAGCGCGTCTGGCACAGCTCGGAGTTCCTGAGCAAGTTCCACCAGCACGACGCGGCCGACCTCAAGAGCGTGGCGGTGGTCGGCGCCGGCCAGAGCGCGGCCGAGATCACCCGGTTCTTCCACGACGCGCTGCCGCACGCCCAGATCTCCGCGGTCTTCCCGTCGTACGGCTACTCCGTGGCGGACGACACCCCGTTCGCCAACCAGGTGTTCGACCCCGCCGCGGTCGACGAGTACTACTACGGCACGGACTCGGCCCAGGACGCGTTCTGGCGGTACCACCGCAACACCAACTACTCGGTGGTCGACGCCGACGTCATCCGGGACCTGTACAAGCGCTCCTACGACGAGCAGGTGCGCGGCACCCAGCGGCTGCACTTCCGCAACCTCACCCGGGTCACCGACGTCAAGCGCGCCGGGGACGAGACGCGGGTGCTCCTGCGCTCGACCCTCGACGAGTCGTCGGAGGAGCTGGCCGTCGACGCGATCGTGTTCGCGACCGGCTACGACGGCGTGGACCCGGCCCACCTGCTCGGCGACTTCGACCGGCACTTCGAGCGCGACGCGGCGAACAAGCACCGGGTGGAGCGCGACTACCGCCTGGTCTCCGCGGCGGAGCTGACCTGCGGCGTCTACGTCCAGGGCGGCACCGAGCACAGCCACGGGCTGTCGTCCGCCCTGCTGTCGAACATCGCGGTGCGCAGCGGCGAGATCGCCGACTCGATCGTGATGCGGCGCACGGAGCGGGAGCTGGACCGCCTCGGCGTCGCGGAGGAGGCGTCCTCGGCCGTCTGAGCCGCGGACGCCCATGGGGTGGGCCCCGGTGCTGCGGCTGCAGCACCGGGGCCCACCCCATGGCAGTTCCGGGTTTCGCCCGGCTACCTCACGCGGCGACGGCCGCGTCCCGCAGGCTCTGCGGCCGCAGGTCGGTCCAGTGCTCCTCCACGTAGGAGAGGCACTTGTCGCGGCTCTCCTCGCCGAACACGATGCGCCAGCCGGCGGGAACCTCGGTGAACGAGGGCCACAGCGAGTGCTGCTGCTCGTCGTTCGCGAGGACGTAGAACCGGCCGTCGGCGTCGTCGAACGGGTTGCTGCTCATCAATCCACTCCAATTCAAGCCGTCCACGATTCACTTTCAAGCGGAAAATGAATCATCATCCATCAGTGGGATGGAGTTGGCGAGACCGCCAGGCCCGATCATGGCACTTTTCGGGAACGCCGTGGAGACCTGCGGCGCCCATTGCCATCGATATCCATCACCCACTGTCCCGCCGACGGGACATGTCCCGACGACGGGACGAAATCGGGTATGAGAATGAGTCGCCATTTGCAAGCGAGCCGCCGGAAACCGACTTCCGTCGGCCCGCGTCCGCGCGCGATGATTGCGGCACAAGCACGGCCCGGGCCGAGAGGTGTTCACCTTCCCAAGAGCCCGCATCGGAGCCAAGTGCTTTCGTGCCGCACTCGAGCGCACCTCCAACGGCCACCGGACCCCGGCCGGTCGCCGGGGTCCGCCACAGAAGGAGTCGTGCCCATGAGCACCCATGTCCAGGAGCCGGCGCCCGGCCGCAGCGATCCGCCCGACGGTCTCGTCCGGCTGCGGTTCGCCGACGCGCTCGCGCTCGAACGGGCCGCCGCCGCCTTCGCCGCCGGGCCGGCCCCGGGCCTCGGAGAGGCCCTGGGCGATCCCGCGACGCTCACCCTGCGGATCCCCGGCAGCGCCGGCGTCGAGACCCTGCGGGCCGTGCTCGCGGTCCTCGACGCGGCGGCGGTCACCCCGGAGTCGCTCACCGTGCACACGCACGAACTCGACGACGTCTTCGCCGCGTTGGCCGGCCTGCCGTGAGCGGCGGCCCGCCGTGAGCGCCGGGCGCCGGGCCCGGTTCAGCCCGTACGGTCGGCGCCGCCCGCGCCGGCCGAGGGGGCTTCGGGTTTCGTGTAGAGGACCTCGCGGGCCTGCTCCGCGGCCCGGATGATGCTCTCGGAGACGAAGTCGAGGAAGCGCGCGATGTTCTCCAGGCGGGCGGCGGCCGGGGTGTCGGGCCCGAGGACGCCGACGCCCTGCCGTGCGGTGTCGACCAGCAGGGCGTTGGACCGGGCGCTGGCCATCATCGACTGGTACCAGACGTCGTTGTCGACGACGTAGCGCTCGCGGCGGCGTTCGTCGCGCTCCCGGCGGATCAGGCCCTGGCTGTCGAGGAACGCGACCGCCTTGGAGATGGACGCCGGGCTGACCTGGAGGCGCTCCACCAGTTCGGACGCGGTGAGGCTGCCGCTGTCGGTGATGGAGATGGCGGCCAGCACCCGGGCCATCATCTTGGGCACGCCCGACTGCATGAGGACGGTCGTGAACGTCTCCTCGTACTCGCGCACCGCCTCCGGATCGCGGCCGTGGGCCTCCACGGCCGCGGCCGTCCGGCGGGGCGTCTGGGGGCGCCGGTGGGCGCGGCGTTCGGTGGCGCGGTGGGCCAGTTCGGCGCGGTAGCCGGTGGGGCCGCCGTTGCGCGTCACCTCGCGCGTGATCGTCGAGGTGGGGCGTTCGAGACGCCTGGCGATCTCCGCGTAGGCGAGCCCGTCGGCCAGCCCCAGCGCGATCTGCTGGCGTTCCTGCTGGGTGAGTCTGCCTCCCGGCATCGCGATCTCCTTCGTGGTCGGCGGCGATGCCTCCAGTATAGCGTTCACCTCCAACCCATTGCAACGAACATAGCGCAGGTTGTTGCATTAGATCCAAGACCATTGCAACGATTTCTCGCCCCCTACCTGCAATGATGCCGATCGGACGCAACGAGTGTGTTGCCAGATCCATGAATGCAACGTAGCGTTTCCATCATCAGAAACACGGCGGGCCAGGAAGCGGGCCGCTACCCGAGAAGGAGAGCACCATGCACAAGTTCGAGACCGCCGCCCCCGTCTCCGCCGTCCTCGACATCCCCGCGGGCCGCATCCGGTTCATCGCCGCCGACCGCGACACCACCACCGTCGAGGTCCTGCCCGCCAACGCCTCCAAGAGCCGCGACGTGAAGGCCGCCGGGGAGGTCGCGGTCGAA
The DNA here is from genome assembly GCF_036194065.1 of Streptomyces sp. NBC_00239. Lineage (NCBI taxonomy): Bacteria > Bacillati > Actinomycetota > Actinomycetes > Kitasatosporales > Streptomycetaceae > Streptomyces > Streptomyces sp. NBC_00239. The sequence goes on from NZ_CP108097.1 coordinate 146,700, forward strand.
TACGGCGACGGCGTCCTGCGGATCACCGCCGCACCGGCCGCGAACCGGATCCTGGGCAGCTCCGGAGCCGTCGAGGTGACCGTCCAGCTGCCCGTCGGCTCCCGCGTCGAGGGCAAGGCCGCCGCCGCCGAACTCCGGGGCGTCGGGCGGCTCGGCGACGTCGCCTTCGAAGGCGCCAACGACTCCGTCAAGATCGACGAGGCGGCGAGCCTGCGCCTGGCCGTCCTCGCCGGCGACGTCCAGATCGGCCGCCTGAACGGCCCCGCCGAGATCGGCGTCCAGAAGGGCGACATCACCATCTCCGAGGCCGTGACCGGCACGGTCAGCCTGAGCACCCAGGCCGGCTCGATCACCGTCGGCACCGGCCGCGGGGTCTCCGCCACCCTCGACGCCCACACCGCCTACGGCCGCATCCACAACTCGCTCAACAACAGCGAGGGCGCCGCCGCCGGCCTGAACATCCACGCCACCACCTCGTACGGCGACATCACCGCCCGCGGCCTCTAAAGGAGCACGGACATGACCAACCTGGCCATCGCAGCGAACGGGCTGCGCAAGTCCTACGGGGACAAGGTCGTCCTCGACGGCGTCGACCTGAACGTACCCGCGGGAACGATCTTCTCCCTGCTCGGCCCGAACGGCGCCGGCAAGACCACCGCCGTCAAGATCCTCTCCACCCTGATCGGCGCCGACGCCGGGACGATCCACGTCGGCGGCCACGACCTCGCCGCCGACCCGAACGCAGTCCGCGCCTCGATCGGCGTCACCGGCCAGTTCTCCGCCGTCGACGGCCTGATCACCGGCGAGGAGAACATGCTCCTCATGGCCGACCTGCACCACCTGTCCAAGGCCGAAGGCCGGCGGGTCACCGCCGAACTGCTGGAGCGCTTCGACCTGGTCGAGGCCTCGAAGAAGCCCGCCGCCAGCTACTCGGGCGGCATGAAGCGCCGCCTCGACATCGCCATGACGCTGGTCGGCAACCCGCGGATCATCTTCCTCGACGAGCCGACCACCGGCCTCGACCCGCGCTCCCGCCACAACATGTGGGGCATCATCCGCGAACTGGTCACCGGCGGCGTCACCGTCTTCCTCACCACCCAGTACCTGGAGGAGGCCGACGAGCTCGCCGACTGCATCGCCGTCCTCAACAACGGCAAGATCGCCGCCCAGGGCACCGCCGAGGAACTCAAGCGCCTCATCCCCGGCGGCCACGTCCGGCTCCGCTTCTCCGACCCGGCCGCCTACCAGGCCGCCGCCGCCGCGCTGGGCGACGTCGCCCGCGACGACGAGGCACTGGCGCTCCAGATCCCCAGCGACGGCAGCCAGCGCGACCTGCGCACCATCCTCGACCGGCTGGACGCCGCCGGCGTCGAGGCCGACGAGCTCACCGTGCACACCCCCGACCTCGACGACGTGTTCTTCGCCCTCACCGGCGCCACCGTGCCCAGCCAGACCGGCCAGACCAACGAGGCCAAGGAGGCCGTCCGATGAGTTCCCTCTCCCTCGCCCTGCGCGACTCCTCCACCATGCTGCGCCGCAACCTGCTGCACGCCCGGCGCTACCCCTCCCTCACGCTGAACCTGCTGATGACCCCGGTCATGCTGCTGCTGCTCTTCGTCTACATCTTCGGCGGCGCGATCAGCGGCGGCATCGGCGGCGGCGGCCGCGACGAGTACATCGCCTTCGTCGTCCCCGGCGTCCTGCTGATGACCATCGGCAGCACCGTCATCGGGGCAGCCGTGTCCGTCGCCACCGACATGTCCGAGGGCATCATCGCCCGCTTCCGCACGATGGCGATCCACCGCAGCTCCGTGCTCATCGGGCACGTCGTCGGCAGCGTCCTGCAGTCGATCGCCAGCGTGGTCCTCGTCGGCCTGGTCGGCGTGGCCATCGGCTTCCGCTCCACCGACGCCTCCGTCCTGGAGTGGATCGCGGCCTTCGGCGTCATCGCGCTCTACGCCCTGGCCCTCACCTGGATCGCGGTCGGCATGGGCATGGTCAGCCCGAACGCCGAGGCCGCCAGCAACAGCGCCATGCCGCTGATCCTCCTGCCGCTCATCTCCAGCGCGTTCACCCCCATCGAGACGATGCCCGGCTGGTTCCAGCCGATCGCCGAGTACCAGCCCTTCACCCCCGCCATCGAGACCGTGCGCGGCCTGCTCCTGGGCACCGAGATCGGCCACAACGGCTGGCTCGCCCTCGCCTGGTCCCTCGCCCTGACCGTCCTCGGCTACCGCTGGGCCACGGCGTCCTTCAAGCGCGACCCGAAGTAACCGGACATGAGCGCGGGCCACTCCCCACCGCTCCCCTTCCGCCCCAGGGCGGCGCACTCCGACACCACCTCGGAGTACGCCGCCCCGTCGGCGTTTCCGGGCCCGCAGGCCGATTCGAGTCGGCCTCCAGCGCGGTCGGTGAGGGTCTAAACGGGCTCGGAGACCGCTCAGGCCCACGTGGCGCGGTTCGTGGGAGGTGGCGATGGACGACAGGCGGGCCGTACGGCTGCACTGCTTCGCACATGCAGGGGCAGGAGTGTCCTCGTTCTACCGGTGGGACACGCGCGCCGGGACCGGGGTGAAGACCACCCCCTGGCTGCTGCCCGGACGCGACGAGCGGCGCCGTGAGATCCGGGTGACCGGACGCGACGAGCTCCTGGGCGACCTCAAGCCCCTGTTCGAGCAGATCGCCGAGGAACCCGACACCCCCTACGTGCTCTACGGCCACAGCCTCGGCGCGACCATCGCCCTCACGGTCGCCCAGACCGCGCTGGAGCACGGACTGCCGCTGCCGGCGCTGCTGGCCGTCGGCGCCAGCCAGCCGCCGGACGCCCCGGCCGTCTTCGCCGACTCCGCCGAACTGCCCGAATCCGAACTGCTGCGCGTCCTGGACCGATTCGACGCGCTGCCGCCCGGCGTGCGGCCCGGAGACGTGTGGTTCCGGTCGGTCTTCCCCGTGCTCCGCGCCGATCTTCGGCTCGCCCGCAACCTGCGGGCCGCCGCCGCCGCGCACCCCGTCCCCGTACCGGTACCGCTGCTCGCGGTCGGCGGCCGCGAGGACCCCCTCGTCGACGCCGCGGCCCTCGCGGGCTGGAGCCGCTGGACCACCGGGCCGTACGTCCAGCGGACCGTGCCCGGCGACCACTTCTTCGTCCGGGGCGGCGAACTGCCCCGGATCCTCGGCCGAGCCGCCCGCATCGTGCTGCGCGGCCACCGCGACCAGACAGAACAGGGAGAAGGGCGATGAGACGAGTCGTCATCACGGGCATCGGGGTCGTGGCCCCGGGCCGCCCGGGCACCAAGGAATTCTGGTCGCTGCTGACCGACGGCCGCACGGCCACCCGTCCCATCACCCTCTTCGACGCCACCGGCTTCCGCTCCCGGATCGCCGCCGAGGCCGACTTCGACCCGCAGGAGTCCGGGCTCACCGCCGAGCAGGCCGAGCGCCTGGACCGGGCCGCCCAGTTCGCCGTCGTCAGCGCCCGCGAAGCGCTCGCGGACAGCGGCCTGACCGGCTCGTACGATCCCACCCGCACCGGGGTCACCCTCGGCAGCGCGCTCGGCTGCACCACCGGACTCGACGCCGAGTACGGGGTCGTCAGCGAGCAGGGCTCCCTCGCCCTCGTCGACCACACCAAGGCCGTGCCCCACCTGTACGACTACTTCGTCCCCAGCTCGATGGCGGCCGAGGTGGCCCGTACCGTCGGCGCCCAGGGGCCCGTGGCGCTGGTGTCCACCGGCTGCACCTCCGGCCTCGACGCGATCGGGCACGCCGTCGAGCTGGTCCGGGAGGGCAGCGCCGACGTCATGGTCACCGGCGCCGCCGAAGCGCCCATCACGGCGATCACCGTCGCCTGCTTCGACTCCATCCGCGCCACCTCCACCCGCAACGACGACCCGGCGACCGCCTCCCGGCCCTTCGACCGCACCCGCAACGGGTTCGTCCTGGGCGAGGGATCGGCCGTCCTCGTCATCGAGGAGTACGAGCACGCCCGCAGCCGCGGCGCGCACGTCTACGCCGAGATCTCCGGCTTCGCCTCCCGCAGCAACGCCTTCCACATGACCGGACTGCGGCCCGACGGAGCCGAGATGGCCGCCGCCATCACCGCGGCCCTCGACGAGGCCCGGCTGCTGCCCGAGCACATCGACTACGTCAACGCGCACGGCTCGGGCACCAAGCAGAACGACAAGCACGAGACCGAGGCCTTCAAGCTCAGCCTGGGACAGCGGGCCCACGAGATCCCCGTCAGCTCCATCAAGTCGATGGTCGGGCACTCGCTCGGCGCGATCGGGGCCCTCGAAGTCGCCGCCTGCGCCCTCGCCATCGAGCACGACACCGTCCCGCCGACGGCAAACCTGCACGAGCCCGACCCGGCCTGCGACCTCGACTACACCCCGCTGACCGCCCGCCGCCAGCGCACCGACGCCGTCCTGACCGTCGGCAGCGGCTTCGGCGGATTCCAGAGCGCCATGATCCTCAACAGCCCGAGCCTGAAGGCGGACCGATGAACACCGCAGTCGCCGCCCCGGCCCGCGCGGCCGCTCCCGCCCCGGCCCGCGACGGGGGATCCCGTACCGCGGCCCCCGTCATCACCGGCATCGGAGTCGCCGCCCCCAACGGGCTGGGCACCGAGGCCTGGTGGTCCGCCGTCCTGCGCGGCGAGTCCGGCATCCGGCCGGTCAGCCGCTTCGACGCGAGCGGCTACCCGGCGAAGCTGGCCGGCGAGGTGCCCGGATTCGTCGACGCCGACCACGTCTCCAGCCGTCTGATGCCGCAGACCGACCGCGTCACCCGGCTCTCGCTCGCCGCGGCCAAGGAGGCGCTCGACGACGCCGGCGCCGACCCCGCGCAGCTGCCCGACTACGCCGCGGGCGTGGTCACCGCGAACTCCTTCGGCGGCTTCGAGTTCGGCCAGCAGGAGCTCCAGGCGCTGTGGAGCAAGGGCGGCCAGTACGTCTCGGCCTACCAGTCCTTCGCCTGGTTCTACGCCGTCAACAGCGGCCAGATCTCCATCCGGCACGGCCTGCGCGGAGCCTCCGGAGTGGTCGTCTCCGAGCAGGCCGGCGGCCTCGACGCCATCGCCCACGCACGCCGCCAGCTGCGCAAGGGCGCCCAGCTCGTCGTCACCGGCGGCGTCGACTCCGCGCTGTGCTCCTGGGGCTGGGCCGCGTACCTGGCCGGCGGCGCCCTCACCGACGTGGCGGACCCGGCCCGCGCCTACCTGCCCTTCGACGAGCACGCGAGCGGCCACGTCGCGGGCGAGGGCGGCGCGCTCCTCGTCCTCGAAGGCGCCGAGGAGGCCCGCAGGCGCGGCGCCCGCGTCTACGGCAGCATCGCCGGACACGCCGCCACCTTCGACTCCGACGGGACCTCCCGGCTGCGGGCGGCCGCCGAGCTCGCCCTCGCCGACGCGGGCGTCCACCCCGACGAAGTCGACGTCGTCTTCGCCGACGCGGCGGGCGAACGCAACGCCGACCGCGCCGAAGCCGAGGCGATCACCGCGCTGTTCGGCCCCCGCGGGGTGCCCGTCACCGCCCCCAAGTCGATGACCGGGCGGCTCGCCGCCGGCGGCGCCGCCCTCGACGTGGCCGCCGCCCTGCTGACCCTGCGCGACCAGCTGATCCCGCCGACCACCGGCACCGAGCTGCCGGCCGACGACTGCCCGCTGGACCTGGTCACCGGAGCGCCCAGCCCCGCCCTGGGGGTGCCGCTGCGCACCGCGCTCGTCCTGGCCCGCGGCCACGGCGGCTTCAACTCCGCCGTCGTCGTCCGCGCCCCGGACGCCTGACGGACTCCGGACGCCCGACCGGCCCCGGACGCCCGGGACCGGCCCGGCCCGGCCCCACCGCTTTTTCACCTCACCCATCCCCACACGCCGACGCAGAACCGAGGGAGACCATGGACCGTCTGGAACTTGACGAACTGAAGCGCATCCTGATCGAGTGCGCGGGCGAGGACGAGGGCGTCGAACTCGACGGCGACGCCCTCGACCTGAACTGGTTCGAGCTGGGCTACGACTCGCTCGCCATCCTGCAGACCACCGGGTACATCGAGCGCGAGTACGACGTCCTGCTCGACGAGGAGGCCCTCGACGACGCGGACACCCCCCGGCGCTTCCTCGCCATGGTCAACGAGGTGCTGGCAGCCGGGGCCACGGTCTGAGCCGGTGGGCGAGGAGCTCGACACCGACGTCTGCGTCATCGGCGCCGGCCCCGCCGGGCTCGCGCTGACGCTCATGCTGCTGCGCTCCGGCATCCGGGTGACGCTGGTCGAGCGTTCCACCGGGTTCCGCCGCGACTTCCACGGCGAGCTCCTGCAGCCCGGCGGGCAGCGCGTCCTCGACGAACTCGGCGTCCTCGCCGCGGCCGCGGCCCGCGGGGCGGCGAGCCTGCGGGGCCTGCAGGTGCTGGAGCGCGGGCAGGTGCTGCTCGACGTCGACTACGGGCGGCTGCCCGCCCCGTACGACCACCTGCTCGCCCTCCCGCAGCCGCACGTGCTGCGGGAACTGCTGGCCGCCTGCCACCGGCTGCCCGGCTTCACGCCGCTCGAAGGGCACCGCATCGCCGCGCTCCTGGAGCGGCGTCCGGGCAGTCCCTGCACGGGGGCGGTGGTGCACGGCCCCGGCCGGGTGCCCGTCACCGTGCGGGCGGCGGTGGTCGTCGGCGCCGACGGCCGCTCCTCCAAGACCCGCGCCCTCGCGGGCATCGACGCGGGACGCGGCACGTCCGCCGTCCGCGAGGTGGTGTGGTTCTCGCTGCACGCGCCGCGCCGGGCCACCGGCCTGGTCCGGGTGCACCGCGGGCCGGCCGGCGCCGTCCTGGTCCACGACACCCACCCCGACCGGGTCCGGGTCGCCTGGACCCCGCCGCCCGGCCGGACCCGGGCCGCCGGACGCGGCATCGAGGGCATCCGCCGCGAACTGGCCGCGGTCCTGCCGCAGTTCGCCGACCTGATGGACGCGCAGCTCACCTCCATGGCCGACCTGACCGTGCTCGACGTGTTCGCCTCGCACGCCCGGGAATGGGTGCGCGACGGACTCGTGCTGCTCGGCGACAGCGCGCACACGCACGGGCCGCTCGGCGCCCAGGGCATCGACCTGGCCCTCCACGACGCCGCCGCGCTGCACCCCGTACTCGTGGCCGCGGTGCACGCGGACGACCCCACCGCCGCGCGGTTCGCGGCGTACCAGGAGCGGCGGGCGCCGGCGGCGGCCGCCGTGCACCGGATGCAGGCGGCGCAGACCCGGGCGGTGCTCGGCGGGGGCCCGCCGGCCGCCGCGCTGCTGCGGGCCCGCGCGGCGGGACTGCTGACCCGCACCCCGATCGGCGCGCGGATCACCCGGCGGATCGCGCACGGCCCCGACCCGGCCGCGGTCCGCACCGACCTGTTCACCGTCCTGCCCGCCCACGTGGGCTGGGGCCGCTGACCCGCCTTTCCCGGCCTTCCGGATCGGGCCGGGCCGCCGCGAGCCGATGTCCGGCTACGAGCGGCCCGCCCGGCCTTACGCGAGGTCGTCGCGGGTGACCAGGCGGCGGGCGACCTGCCAGCCGCCGGACGCGTGGACCACCACGTCCTCCATCACGCAGACCCGGAACACCTTCGACGCGCCGCCGCGCGGCGTCAGGTACACCAGCGCGTAGCTGCGGGTGTGCAGCGAGCCGTCCGCCTGGGGCTGCACGTCGAGCATGCCCAGCCAGTGCCGGTGCTGCTCGCCCGCGGCGGCCTGCGCCTCCCGGTTGCGCCGGACGCTGGCGGCCAGGGCCGTCCGGCCGACCAACGGCGCCGGCAGCGTCGGCACGTCGAAGACGGCGTCCTCGGTGAAGGTCAGCGCCCACCGCTCGGCCTCGAAGGAGTCGAAGAGCTGCATCTGGCGGGAGTAGAACTGCTGGACCTCCGCGTACAGCAGGCCGAACTCCTGTCCCTGGTGCGGTCGGGGGGATGCTGCGGTGGCGATCGTCGCGGTCATCGCGGGACTCCGTTCGTTCGGTTCCCCACAGCTTCTGCGGTGCAGATCGAGCACTCTTCGAGGACTCCTCAAGCGCCTCTTCCCAGGCTGAGGGTCCGCCGCAGCCGCGGTCGACCTTCGGGAGCCTGGAGGACAGCACCATGCCGAGATTCGCATACCCCGAACTCCCGCTGGACGGCCTGCTGCGCCAGGCGGCGGTCCGCGACCCCTCGGGCCTGGCCATCCGGACCGCGACCGGCGGCGGCGCGCGGACCGAGGTGACCTTCGCGGAACTGGACGGCCAGGCCGACCGCATCGCCTCCTACCTGGAGCACACGTGCGGCCGCAGCGGCACGCGGATCGGCGTCGCCAACGTCCTCGACCCCGTCTTCGCCGCCGCCTACTACGGCACCGTGCGCAGCGGGAACACGATCGTGCTGGTCAACCCCCTGATCAAGGAGGCGGGCCTGTTCCACGTGCTGCGGACGGCCGCCGTGGAAGTGGTGTTCGTGCCGACGGCCACGGCCGAGCTGCTGATCAAACTGGGCGACCGGCTGCCGGACCTGCGCTGCGTCGTGGTGACGGACGCGCCCGACGGGATCGTCCCCGGCGACGCCGTGCCGCTGGCCGCCGCCCTCGAATGGGCGCCGGAGCGGATGGACCTGCCCGGGCCCGTCGACCTCGACGGCGACGCGTGCATCCAGTTCACCACCGGCTCCACGGGCCGCCCCAAGGGCGTCCGGCTCACCCACCGCAACCTGGTGGCGAACGCCGCCCAGACCGCCGCCGCCCACGAGCTCGGCAGCGACTCGGTCACCGTCAACCACCTGCCGCTGTACCACACCATGCACCTCAACTCGGGGATCTTCGCGGGCGCCTGCCAGGTGCTGTGCACCGACCCCGACCCGGTCGCCTCCCTCGCCGTCGCGGCGCAGGCGGACGCCACCCACTACTACGGGCTGCCCGCCCGCCTGCACGCCCTGTCCCGGGACGCGCGGCTCACCGGCGACTTCCCGGCCGGGCGGCGCCTGTCCGCGGTGCTCTCCGGCGGCACCGCCCTGTCCCCCACCGCCGCCCGCGCCCTGCGCGAGCGCCTGGGCGTGCCCGTGATCCAGGGCTACGGGCTGGCCGAACTCTCGCCGCTCTCCCACTGCCAGGGCCGGCACCTGCCCAAGTCCGGCTCCGTGGGCCCCGCCGTACCGGGCACCGAATGGCGCATCGTCCGCACCGGCACCGGCACCCGCACCCCGCTCGACGTGTACGCCACCGGCGAGGTGCAGGTCCGCGGGCCGCAGGTGATGGCCGGCTACCTCGACGACAGCGCGCCCTCTCCGATCGACGCGGACGGCTGGTTCTCCACCGGAGACGTCGGCTACCGCAACGAGGACGGCGAACTGTTCCTGGTGGACCGCCTCGACGACGTCTTCAAGTACGACAACGAACTCGTCTCGCCGACCGCCGTGGAGCGGGTCATCGGAGCCGACCCGCGCGTCGCCGAGTGCATCGTGGCGGGCTGGCCCGACCCGGTGCACGGCGAGGTCGTCTGGACGGGCATCGTGCTGCGCGAGCCGACCGCCCCCGGCCTCCTCGACGTCATCGACTCCGTGGTGGAGCGCGCCAACGGAAACCTGAACTGGTTCGAGCAGATCCGCCGCGTCGAGGTGATCGACGCCGTGCCGCGCAACCACGTCGGCAAGCCCGACCGGCGCTCGCTGCGCCGCACCCTGCACGGCCGGGCCGAGGCGGAGGAGGGCGCGGTGTGACCCCGCCCCGCCCGCACGGCCCGCCCATCTCATCCCGTACGACCCAAGGAGCGACCACTGTGGCGACGAACGCCGACACATCCCCCGCGGCCGGGGCCCCCCGGGTGCTCGTGGTGGGGGCGGGCCCGGTGGGCCTGACCGCCGCCCACGAACTGGCCCGCCGAGGACTGCGCGTGCGCGTCGTGGACGGCGCCGCGGGCCCGGCGCCCACCAGCCGCGCGGTGGCCGTCCACCCGCGCACCCTGGAGACGTTCGACCAGATGGGCGTCGTCGACGGGGTCCTCGCCCGGGGCCGCAAGAACCGGGCGTTCACGATGTTCGCGCGCGGCCGCCGCCTGGTGCGGCTGGAGGCGGACTACCGCTCGATGCCGACCCGCTTCCCGTACACGGTGATCATCGGGCAGACGGAGACGGAGCAGGTGCTCCGCGAGGCCCTGGCCCGGCTCGGCGTCACCGTCGAATGGGGCGTGCGGCTGACCTCCCTGGAGCAGGACCGGGACACGGTCCGCGCCCGTCTCGAACACGCCAGCGGCTCCGCGGAGGAGTACGAGGTGCCGTGGCTGGTCGGCTGCGACGGCGGCCACAGCACGGTGCGCAAGCAGCTCGGTTTGCCGCTGCTCGGCGAGTCCAGCGAGACCTGGGCGCTGGCCGACGCGGCCGTCTCCCTCGACCTGCCGCCGGACACCATCTACTGGGCGCACACCGGCAGCCAGGCCATGATGATGGTCCCGTACCGGCAGGAGGGGTACTGGCGGCTGCTCGACACCGCCCCCGCCGTCCGGCCGGAGACTCCGGCCGACGCCGCGCGGCGCTTCTCCGAGAAGCTCAGCGCCGGGCTCGGCCGCCCGGTGGAGGTCGGCGAACCCGACTGGACCTCCACCTTCACCTTCCAGCAGCGCATGGTGCCGCGCATGCACGAAGGCCGCTGCTTCGTGGCGGGCGACGCCGCACACGTGCACAGCCCCGCCTCCGGTCAGGGCATGAACACCGGTGTCCAGGAGGCCTACAACCTCGGGTGGAAGCTCGCCATGGCCGCGCTCGGGCAGGCCGGTCCGGAGCTGCTCGCCACGTACGGGCAGGAGCGCGTCCCCATCGGCAAGAAGCTGCTGGGCTCGGTCCGCAAGGCGACCTTCCTGGTCCAGTTCAAGAACACGATGGCCGGGGTGGGCCTGCCGATCGCCTTCACCTTCGTCCGCAACATCGGGCCGCTGCGCCGGGCCATCCAGCGCAAGGTGCTCGGCGGCATGTCCGGGCTGCTGCTGTCGTACGACGAGAGCCCGCTGACCACGGCCGACCCGCTGATGGCGGTGCCGGCGGGCTCGCGCGCCGCCGCGGCGGCCGCCCGGCACCCCGAGGATCCCGCCTCCGAGGCGCTGCGCGCGGAACTGCGCGACACCCGCTGGTCGCTGGTGTGGGCGGCGGGCGGGCCGGCCGAGGCCGGCCGGGTCGCGGCGGCCGCCGCGGCCGTGCACGGCACCTGGCTGTCGGTGCGCACCGTGCACGACGGGCCCGACGGCACGTGCGGCGGGCCGCGGCCGCTGGCCGACGCCGACGGGCTGCTGCGCAAGGCGCTGGGTCTGGGCGCGGGCGGCTGGGTGCTGGTCCGGCCCGACGGGTACCTCGCCGCGGGCGGCGCGGAGCTGACCCGCGCCGGGCTCGCGCGGGCGCTGGCGCCGCTGGGCGCGGCCGCCGTACTGCCGGACGTGCTCCGGGACGCGGCCCGGGCCGCCCGGGTGCCGGCGCCGGCGGCGACCGGGGCCCCGCACACCCCGCACGCTCCGGCGGTCGCCCCGGTGGCCGTTCTCGACCGGCCTTCCAGCGCATCTCCAGAACTCCGCGACACGGTGGAGACCTCAGCACGGGTTCTGGAGGGCCAACGATGACAACAGCGTCAACACCGTCCGCAGCGCAGCCGGCGGCGGCCGGGAAGCCGGTCGCCCTGGTCACCGGCGGCACCAGCGGCATCGGCCTGGCGGTCGTGCGCGACCTGGGCCGGCGCGGGTACCGGGTGTTCCTGTGCGCGCGGACCGCCCAGGCCGTCAAGGAGACCGTCGAGGAACTGCGCGCCGAGGGCCTGGAGGTCGACGGCATCGCCGCCGACGTCCGCTCCCGCGAGGCGGTCACGGAGCTGGTGGCCGCCGCGGTGGCCGCGTTCGGCCCGATCTCGGTCCTGGTCAACAACGCCGGCCGCAGCGGCGGCGGTCCGACCGCCGACATCAGCGACGAGCTCTGGTACGACATCATCGACACCAACCTGAACAGCGTCTTCCTGCTGACGCGCGAGGCGCTCAAGCACGGCGGCCTGGCCGGGGCCCCGAACGGCCGCATCATCAACATCGCCTCCACGGCGGGCAAGCAGGGCGTCCTGCTGGCCGCCCCGTACTCGGCGTCCAAGCACGCCGTCGTCGGCTTCACCAAGGCCCTCGGCAAGGAGCTGGCGCCCACCGGCGTCACCGTCAACGCGGTGTGCCCGGGCTACGTGGAGACGCCGATGGCGCAGCGCGTGCGGGCCGGCTACGCGGCGGCCTGGAACACCACGACCGAGGACATCCAGGAGCAGTTCGAGGCGAAGATCCCGCTGGGGCGCTACGCGACGCCGGAGGAGGTGGCGGCCATGGTCGGCTACCTGACCACGGACCTCGCGGCCTCGGTGACCGCGCAGGCGCTGAACGTCTGCGGCGGACTGGGGAACTTCTGATGGCCGCCGAGCGGGTGCACCGTACCGTGCACGAGACCGAGGTGGCCGCCCCCGCGGGCGTGGTCTACGGCATGCTCGCCGACGCCGTGCAGTGGCCGCTGTACTTCCCGCCGAACGTGCACGTGGAGCGCCTGTCGTTCGACGGCACGCAGGAACGGCTGCGGATGTGGGCGACGGCGAACGGCCAGGTCAAGTCCTGGACTTCGCGCCGGGTCCTCGACGCGTCCGCGCGGCGCATCGAGTTCCGGCAGGAGGTCCCCGCGGCCCCGCTGTCGATGATGACCGGGACCTGGATCGTCGAGCCGCTGGGCGGCGACCGTTCGAAGCTGACGCTGCTGCACGACTTCTCCGTCGCCGGCGACCGCCCGGAGGACGTCGAGTGGGTCGAGCGCGCCACCGACACCAACAGCCGGGCGGAGCTGGGCAACCTGGCGAGGCTGGGCGAGAGCTGGGGCCGGCTCGACGAACTCGTGATGTCCTTCGAGGACCGCGTCGACGTGGACGCCCCGCCGGAGCTGGTCTACGCGTTCCTGGAGCGGGCCGACCAGTGGCCGGAGCTGCTGCCGCACGTCTCGCGGCTGGAGCTCACCGAGCCCGAGGAGCTGCCCGGCGTCCAGGTGATGGCCATGGACACGCTCACCGCCGACGGCTCCGCGCACACCACCGAATCGGTGCGGGTGTGCTTCCCGGCGGCCGGCCGCATCGTCTACAAGCAGACCCGCACCCCGGCGCTGATGTCGGCGCACACCGGCGTGTGGACGGTCACCGGCGGCGCGTACGGCTCGACGGTCACCTCGCGGCACAGCGTCGTGCTGCGCGAGGAGGCCGTCACCCGGGTGCTGGGCCCCGAGGCCGACCTCACGACGGCCCGCCGGTACGTCCGCGAGGCGCTGGGCCGCAACAGCACCGCGACCATGACGTACGCCAAGCAGCACGCGGAGTCGGCGCTCGCGCGCTGAGACTCCAGGCCGTCTCGAGCGGGACTCGGGCGGTCGCGGACAGGATCTGGACCAAGGGTGAGGGAGGGGTGTGACGATGTCTGTGCAGCAAGTCCACCGGACGTCGTACGGCGTGGAGGTGAACGCGCCCGCAGGCGTGCTCTACGGACTGATCGCGGACACGACGCAGTGGCCGCTGTTCCTCTCGCCGAGCGTCCACGTCGAGCGGCTCGACTTCGACGGCCACCAGGACCGGTTCCACATGTGGGTCACCGCGAACGGGACCGTCAGGTCGTGGCTCTCGCGCCGCACGCTGGACGCGGCGGGGCTGCGGATCGACTTCCGCCAGGAGGTCCCCGCCGAGCCCGTCGTCACGATGGGCGGCAGCTGGATCGTGGAGCCGCGGGGCACCGGCCGCTCGCAGCTGACGCTGCTCCACGACTTCGCTGTCGACGGCGACCGGCGCGCGGACGTCGACTGGACCCGCCGGGCCACCGACGCCAACAGCCGGGCCGAGCTGGCGCAGCTGAAGGAGGTCGCGGAGAACTGGACCCGGCTCGACGGCCGGCTGCTGTCCTTCGAGGACTCCGTGCGCATCAACGGCCCGGCCGACCTCGTCTACCAGTTCCTGTACGGGGTCGCCGACTGGCCCGAGCGCGTCCCGCACGTGTCGCGGGCCGCCGTCACCGAGAACGAGCCGGGCGTGCAGCTGCTCAGCATGGACACGGTGACCTCCGACGGAGCGGTGCACACGACGGAGTCGGTGCGGGTGTGCTTCCCGCACGCGGGCCGCATCGTCTACAAGCAGACCGCGACCCCGGCCCTGATGACCGCGCACACCGGCGAGTGGTCCCTGATCCCCGACGAGACGGGCGTCACCGCGATCTCGCAGCACAGCGTGCTGCTGCGCGAGGAGGCCGTCGAGCCGGTCCTGGGTCCCGGCGCCGACCTCGCCCGCGCCAGGACGTACGTCCGCGAGGCCCTCGGCCGCAACAGCACCGCCACCCTCCACCTCGCCAAGCAGTACGCGGAAACGGCCGTCCGGATGCTGTAGCCGGACGGGCCCGGCCTGTCGCAACGGTCTGCGGAGGCCTCTCGTACGGGGTCCGCGGGCGGGCGCTGCCGTAGCCGGTCCGCGGCTCCTGCTCGTACGCGGTCCACGAGCCGCTCCCGTGCGAGAGCCACTCCCGTCCACGGTCCGCGGGCGGGCGCTGCCGTAACCGGTCCGCGGCTCCTGCTCGTACGCGCTCCGCGAGGACGGCGGCGGCCTCGGCGCCGGCCGGCTCCAGCGGCGCTCCGGCGGGGTGTCAGCGGCGCGTCAGCGAAACGTGGGCGGCCCGCTCATACTCGACCCCTTTGAAGTGTGACGCCGCCCGGTGGAACGCGGACACGAGGAGGAGTGGATGAGCGTCGCCCTGACCGTGGTCATCGCGCCCGGCTCCGTCCCGGCGCTGGATCTGCGCGGTCCCCTCGATCAGGACGCCCTCGCGGCGGCCCTCGCCGCGCTGCCCCCGGGCACGCCCACGCTGCGCCGCCACACGGCGACGCACCACACCCTCCACCTGCCCCTGCCGCACTCCCAGGCCGGCACGGTGGCGGACCTGCTGACCACACCCGGGGCGCTGTCGCGGCCCGTTTCCGCGGACCCGCGCGAGCGGCGGTCCGCATCCGCGTCGTCGGCGTCGACGTCCGCGTCCGCGTCGACGTCGACGTCGTCCGAGTCGGCGTCGTCGGCATGGTCCGCGTCGTCCGCAGGGGAGAGCGCGGGCGGGCCGGCCGGACCGCCCGTGGCCGCGCTGCCCGCGAGCGCCCGCCAGCGCGAGGTGCTGCTCGACGTCCTGACCGGCCGGCCCGGCGCCGGCCTGCACGTGGAACAGCTGCACTGGCGCTGGTACGGGCCGCTGGACACCGAGCGGTTCCACGCCGCCTGGCAGGCCGTCTTCGCACAGGAGCCGGTGCTGCGGGCCGCGTTCACCGACCTCGCCCGCCCGGACGGCTCCGGCACGGGTACAGGCTCCGGTACCGGTACCCGTACGGGCTCCGGCACGGGCAGGGGCACCCGTACGAGCACGGGCACGGGCACGGGTACGGGCACCGGCCCGCGGGTCACCGTGCACCGGCAGGCCGCGCCGCAGCTGGTCCGGCACCGGCACGGCTCCGTCGACTGGCACTCCCTGCTGGTGAGCGAGCGGCTGCGTCCCTTCGACCTGCACCGGCCCGGGCTGCTGCGCATCGCGCTCCTCGACGAACAGTCGGGGGCCGCCGGACCGACCCGGATCGCCCTGACGTACCACCACGCCATGCTCGACGGCTGGAGCGTGCGGCTGCTGCTGCGCGCCTTCTACCGGGCCTACCTGGCCGAGGGGCGCACCATCGGCGGCGAGCGCCGCCCCGACGTGCGCGACCACCTGCGCTGGCTGGCCGGCCAGGACCTCGCCCCGCCGCGCGCGTTCTGGTCGGCGGCCGCGCCCCCGGCCGGCTCCCGCACCCTGCCCGGCCCGAGTGCGGCCGCCGCCCTGCTGCCCGCCGGCGGCGGCGCCCGCTGGGGCCACGGGCTCGCCCGCCAGCGGCTGACCCCGCACGAGGCCGCCCGGCTGCGGCACTGGGCCGCCGGGCTCGGTGCCACCGAGAGCACGGCCCTGCACGCGGCCTGGGCGCTGCTGCTGTACCGGGCGGGCGGACCGGGCCCGGCGCCCGCGCCCGTCGCGTTCGGCATGGCCGTCACCGGCCGCGGCATCCCCATGGAGGGCGCCGCGGGCATCCCGGCCCCCCTGCGCAACACGCTTCCCGTGCACGTCGACGTGGACCCCGGGGCGCCGGTGGAGCGGCTGCTGGCCGATCTGCGCGACCGGGCGCTGGGCGCGGCGGCGTACGAATGGGTCTCGGCGGGCCAGGTCCGCCAGTGGAGCGGCCGGGCCGCCCTCGACGACCTCACGGACTCGCTCGTCTCCTTCGAGGCACCGCAGGCCCCGCCGCCCGCGCCGGACGGCCGGGACCCGCTGTGGAGCGAACTCGACGCCGAGGGCATCCGGGTGGACGCGCCGCAGGCCGTGGGCCCGCACACGCCCCAGCCGATCACCATCAGCGCGCACCACGACGCGGAGGGCGCGCTGTTGCTGACCGCGGTCAACGACCGGGCCCGGATCACGGACCCCGAGGCGGCGGCGGCCCTCGCCCGCACCGCCCGCCTGCTCCGCGACTTCCCGGTCCTCGTCGACGCCACGACCACCGTCGCAGAGGTCCTCCACACCGTGCCGGGCCTGCCGGCGCCCGGGGCGACGACGCCCGGACCGGCGAACTCCGGCGCGACGACGCCTGGACCCGCGAACTCCGGGGCGACGACGCCCGGACCCGCGAACTCCGGCGCGACGACGCCCGGACCGGCAGGGTCCGGACCGGCGGGCTCGGGACCGGCGGGCTTCGCCGCGGACGCGGGCGCGGCCGACGGCGGGCTGCGCGTGCTGCGGCCGGCCGCGCGGGCCGATGCCGGCACGATCCTGCTCGTCCCGCCGCCGGCTGCGCCCGAGGCGTGTTACGACGCCCTCGTGAAGGCGTATCCGGGGCCGGAGGCGCTCACCACGGTCGCGGACCCGGCCGATCCGGCGGCCTGCCTGGCCGCGGTACGGCCCGCGCTCGCGGCCGGCGAACCGCTGCTGCTCGGCTGCTTCTCCGGGGGCGGGAGCGTCGCCTACGAGGTGGCGCAGCGCATCGCCGCGCACGGCTGGCTGGCGCCGTTGGTGGCGATCGCGGGTACGGCGGACGGCAGTTCCGCCTCGGCTCGCGACCTCGCCCGTACGCTGTCGGCCGCCGCCGCCCAAGCCGCCTGACCCCGCCCCCGACCCGGCGCCACCTTCAGCCCAGCCCGCTGACCGTGACGCGACCTCCACCCTCACCGGATGCCCCGGGGCAACTCCAGCCTCGCCGACGCCCGAGGGGCAACCCCGTGCCTCGGCGGCAACTCCCAGCCTCGCCGGCGTTTGAGGCGCGGGTCCGGGCGGAGCCCGGTGCCCGGCGCCAGCCGGGTTGTCTTGGGGCTCCGCCCCAAACCCCGCGCCTCAAACGCCGGCGAGGCTGGTTATGGCTGAGGTTCGCCTCAAGCGCCCGCGAAGCTGGAAGACGCCGCCAAGGCCGGACGTTGCACCCCAGGGCGCCGCAAGGCCGGACGTTGCACCCCAGGGCGCCGGCGAGGCTGGGGGATGCACCCCAGGGCATCAGCAAGGCGGGGGCTCGCCCCCAGGCATCGACCGGGCGGGGGTCGCAGCGCAGCGGGTCGGCGCCTCCGGCGGTTCACGTGTGGGGCTGGACAAGGGCTCAAGCGGGTTTCGAGCGATTTCCGTGAGGGTGGACATCACGACAACCGGACGGACCAGCCCCGGACCACCAGCAACGGCGAGTCCCGCGACGAAGGAGCTGATCCCGTGACCACGCTCACCACCGAGATCCACGCGGACTCCGCCACGGGGCACACCGAGGCCACCGATCCGCTGCGCCGCGCGGCCCGCCTCGAAGCGCGGCTCGGCGACCCCTACGACCCCGCCAACCCGCACGGCCTGGGCGCCCTGTTCGACGCCGACGAGCGGCGCCGGCCGCCGGAGGCCACCGAGGAGCTGCTCACCGAGCTGGGGCTCGGCGCCGAGTTCGTGCCCGCCGAGTTCGGCGGCCGCCTCACCCGCGCCGACCACCTCGCCAAGGTGCTGCGCCCGGTTTTCCGCCGGGACCTCGCCCTCGGCTTCGGCTTCGGCATCACCTCGCTGTTCGCGACCTCCGCGGTGTGGGCGGCCGGCACTCCGGCCCAGCGCAGGTTCACCGCGGACATGCTGCTCGGCGGCGGCCGCGCCTCGATCGTGCACCACGAGATGGCGCACGCGAACGACATCCTGCGCGACGAGTTCACCGCCGGCGCCGCTCCGGGCGGCGGCTACGAGCTCAACGGCCGCAAGGACGTCATCATCAACGCCGCCCGCGCCCAGGCGTACGTCGTCTATGCGCGCACCGACCAGGCCCGTACCCCGTACAGCCACTCCGTGCTGCTCGTGGACCCGGCCGAAGTCAAGGGCGGCATCACCCACCTGCCCCGGGTCCCCACCACCGGCATGCGCGGCAACCTGTTCTCCGGCCTGGAGTTCACCGACCTCGCCGTCCCCGCCGACGCGCTCGTCGGCCGCCCCGGCGAAGGGGTGGCCCTGGCGCTGCGGACGTACCAGGTCAACCGCTGCGTCATCGCCTCGGTGGCGGTCGCCGCCGTGGACACCGTCCTGCACTCCGCCGTACGGGCCGCCACCTCCGGGCGCAGCCGTCCGCTGGCCCGCCGCTGGCACAAACCGCTCGCCGGGGTGTTCGCCGACATGCTCGCCTGCGACAGCATGGCCACGGTCTCGCTGCGCGCCCTGAGCCTGCTGCCCGACCGCACCCACGTGCTGGCCGCCGCCGTCAAGTACGTGGTGCCCGACCTGCTCCGGGAGAACCTCGAAGAACTCGCCACCGTCCTCGGCTCCCGCGGCTACCAGCGCGGCATGCCCGAGTACGGCGCCCTCGACAAGCTCTCCCGCGACCTGCCCGTGGCCGGTCTCGGGCACGCGGGCACCGCCTCCTGCCAGGCCGTGATCGTCCCCCAGCTGCGCGCCCTCGCCGAACGGGCGTGGTTCCGCGAACAGGAGCCGCCGGCCGAGCTGTTCCGCACCGGGGCCGCGCTGCCCGCCCTCGACTACCGGCTGCTCGGCATCGCCGACGGCGGCGACTTCCTCGCCGCGTCGCTCGTCGAGTCCGCCGCGCGGCTCGCCGAGGTGCGCGGGGTGGGCGGCCAGCTGACCTTCCTCGCGGACCTCGCCGAGGGCTTCGTCACCGAACTGCGCGCCCTGCGCGAGCGCTGCCGGGCCATCCCCGCCCACGGCACCGCCGCCACCCTGGCCGACCCCGCCCTGTGCGTGCTCAGCGACCGCTACGCCCTGGTCCTGGCGGCCGCCGCGGTCCTCGGCACCTGGGAGGGCCAGGACGGCAGCGACCCCTTCCTCGCCGCCCCCGCCTGGGCGGTGCTGGCCCTCTCCCGGATCGGCGGCCGGCTCGGCATCCCGGTGCCGGACCTCCCCGACGGCTGCACGGAGCAGGTCCTCGAAGAGCTGATGCGCCGCTACCGCGCGGGCCGCAGCTGCGACCTCGACGCGACGGAAATCGCGCAGTGACCCGGCCGCCGCGCGCCGGCGCGGCATCCGGACCACCGCGTCAGCACACCCCCGCGCCCCGTACCGCACGGCCCGCACATCCAGCATCAGGGGAGGACAGCACGATGACGGACCACGCGCACCACATCACCACTCCGGTCCACGTCACCGGGCCGGGCGGTCCCTGGCACGAGGTGAGCGAGGGCATGGCCCTGCGCGGCAACGCCTCGGTGTACACCACGTGGGGCGAGTGGCTCCCCGCGGCGCTCGCGGAACCCTCGCTGCGCCCGCTGCTCGGCCGGGACTGGCTGCGCTACAAGCAGACCACCGACCCGACGATCCGCTACCGCTTCGTGGCGTCGCGGCTGGCCGTCAAGTACACGGCGGCGGCCGCGCTCGGCACCGACCCCGCCGACCTGGACCTCGCGTACAAGATCGGCGGCCGCCCGTACCTGCGGGGCTTCGACCAGATCGAGGTCAGCCTGACGCACACCGACGACATGATCGCCGTGGGCATCAGCCGCACCGGCCGGATCGGCATCGACACCGAGCCGGCCCACCGCAAGCTGTCGTTCCGGCTGTTGCAGGACCAGGTGTGCACCGCCGCGGAGAAGGCCGAGCTGTCGGCGCTGCCCGAGGCGGAGCAGCCCGCGGCGATGCTGCGGCTGTGGACCCTGAAGGAGGCGTACACGAAGGCGCTCGGCCAGGGACTGCGGCTGAGCTTCTCCGAGTTCGGCTTCGCGACCGGCAGCGCGGGCGACGCGGGCCTGCTCGCGCCGGACGGCACCCCGGCGGCCCCCGGCGAGTGGGCGTTCGGCACGTACCCGGTGCTGGACCGCTTCCTGATCAGCGTCGCCTGCCACGACACGGGCCTGAACACCTCCCGCGACACGTCCGCCGCCACGATGCTCGACGAGAACTTCATGACCATGGTCGCCGGCCTCCTCGACCAACGCTGACGCCGGCGACGCAACCGCCGCACCCACTGCACCTCCGCTCCAGGCTCGTCCGAGTTCCCGGGAGGAGAGTCTGTCCTGCGGCCGGTGACCGGACCCCCCGCCGGGAGCCAGCCGCTCCTCTTGTCGCCTCGCTGCCCCACACCCCACGCAAGGGCAGCGAGGCACAAGCATGCCCGGATCCCGGCCGGCGCCCTGTGGCGCGAGCGACCCTGTAGGGATTCCCGTGCGGAATTCGAGCCGTTCTGTAGCACCCCGTTCGATGCTGACGACCCGACACCGGCCGGACCCGGTGCCACTGTGTCGAAAGGGCCCGCATGAGCATCGTCGAGGAAAGACCACTGGAGAGCGTGCGCACACCGGACCCGGACCCGGAACCGGGCACCCGGCATCCACGCCACGGCCACGGGCAGGGAAGCGTCGTCGGCGACGACACCTCCGCCCTGGCACTCGCGGCAGCGATCCGCATCACCAAGGGCAACCCGACCGCCGAGGAGGTCGCGACCCTGGCCGTACTCCTCGGCGCCCGGATCCGGCTCCAGCACGAGGCGCGGGCCGCACAGCCGGCGCCCCGGGTGTCCAGGCTGCCGCGGCGCGCCCAGCCGTCGTTCGTCCCGCCGGGCTCCTGGGCCTCGTAGGACGACCACCCGCCGGCCCGGCCACCCCCGCCACCCGGCCACCCGACGAAGAACACCCCGTACGCCGAAGCCGCCCGGCCCGCCGACCCCGGCCCCGGGCGGCTTCGCCGTGCCCGGCCCCGCGCCCGCCCACCGGCCGCACCCGGCCCCTCGTCCCACCACGACAGCCGCCCCGGCCCACACGCTTGAGGAGGGTTCGAAGAGGGCTCGATCGGCGGCGCAGAGGCTGTCCACATCCATGGGACAGGCCATGGAGGAGGAGGGCAGGCCAGATGACCATCGAGATGCTCGGCCCCACCCGGCCCGCGGCAACGGGCCCGGCATTCGCATCGCTGTACGCAGAGGTCCAGCGGTTCTACGACCACCAGATGCGGCTCTTCGACGCCGAGGAGACGCAGCACACCGCCGGATCCGGCACCGGACAGCGGCACTGGATCGGCATGCTCGAAGCGCGCCCGCAGCCGGACGGCACGGTGCTGACCAAGTGCAGCGCCCTGGTGTCCACGGCCGCAGCCGACGGCGGCCAGAAGGGACTGCACGTACGGGTCCTGGAGGACGTCCTCGTCCGCTGCGCGGAGACGAACGCCTGGACCCTGCGGCACCGCACGGTCACCCGCGACAACCGGGTCTGAGTTCCCCGGGCGGCCCCGGACCGCGGGACGGAGCGGTCCGCGCGGGCGGCGCGGGGGACGCGGGCGGCGCGGGCGGCGCGGGAGACGCGGGAGACGCGGGCGGCGCGGGAGACGCGGGCGGCGCGGGAGACGCGGGAGACGCGGGCGGCGCGGGAGACGCGGGAGACGCGGGCGGCGCGGGCGGCGCGGGAGACGCGGGAGAGAGGACGCGGCTGCGGCGAGGGGGTGCACCGGACCGCAGGCCGGACGGCGGGCCGTACAGACCGGGTCGGCTGTTTTTAGGGCCTACGGCCGACGGACGCCGGGTGGCCGACGGATGGCCGACGGGGTGAGGACGGCCCGGGATCGCACCCGGACAGGCGCGACCACGGGAGTCCTCGTGCATCGACGTTCAAGATCAAAACATGCCGTTCCGCGGGTTCACAAGAGCCGGGCCTCGACGCCCGCTCGCAGACCGGTCGGAGCGGTGGGACACCCGTACTCCGCCCGTACCGCCCGAGGCGGCGGGACGGCCCGCGGAGCACACGGCCGGCAGGGCCGGGTCACGCCGGGCCGGGTCACGCCGGGCCGGGTCACGCCGGGCCGGGCGCTCCGCCCGTGCCCGCGGCGACCAGCTTCGCGCAGGTGGGGGCCGCCACCAGACTCGGCAGCAGCAGCACCCAGAACCGGGCAAGGGTGTCGGGCGCGAGCCAGCGCGCGTCGTGGCCGCCCAGCACCTCGAAGCCGACCGTGGAGGCCACCACCAGCGCGGCCGCGTCGTCCGCCGACACCCCCGGCGCCAGCGCCCCGAGCCCACCGGCCCGCTCCAGCACCACACGGACCCACCGCTGCCAGTCCCCGCGCAGGTCGACGCCCGAGCCGGCGACGCGCAGGCGTGCCGAGCCGAGCGCGAAGCCGGCCCGGAGGACGACGTCCTCGTCCAGGCCCCGGAGCAGCACGTGGCTGGCGTCGATGAGCTCCTGCAGTACGGCGGCGCCGTCCTGCCCGGCCCAGTCCCCGGACTCCCCCGTGATCCGCCCGAGCCGGAACGCCGCGGCGGCCTCGACGGCGGCGGCCAGGTCGGTCTTGCTCGCGAAGTGGAAGTGCAGGGCTCCGTTGCTCACCCCGGCCCGGGTGCTGATCGCGGCCAGCGAGGCCTGCTCGAACCCGTCGCGGTGAAACACCTCGGCGGCGGCCTCGATCAACGCACTGCGGGTACGCAGCGCGCGCTCCTGTCTCGCCATGACGGCTCCGTTTGCTACGACGTGCTGCCGTGCTCACGGGACGGCCCCGATCCGACCGCAGCGGCATCCACACGCGCCCGCGACGAAATGATCATGCTGACTTCCCCTGGAGCCCCAGTCGAGCCCACCTGGACCCACCGTCCACCCCGCCGCGCGGCCGGGACTTCGTACGTCTCAGGAAACAGCACACCGGCTCCCGAACGGCGCCCAATCTGCGAAAAGTCACATCTTCCCGTCGCTTTTCGGTCACCATAAACCGGATGCCTTGATTCCGAATGTGGTGATGCGAAAAGGCCCGGCTCCGGCACGTTCTGTGCCGGAGCCGGGCCCCGTGTGGCGCCGCGCGCCCGTGGCGCGCGGCAGGCGGTGTCAGACGGCACGCACCTGCGCAACGGCCGGATTGAGGTGAGCGGAAGACTGCGGGTCGAGGCCGGTCAGGACGGCCGTGGCGACCTGCTCGCCGTCCTGATGGAAAGCGACCTGGACCCGGAGCTCCCCCGGTCGCCGCGTCGGCAGGAGTTCGGCGTCGATCCAGCACGGGCTGTCGAGTTCGGCGTACCGGTGGAAAGTGGTGGAGGACGAGCTCAGCGCGAAGAAGTCCGGCTCGGACACCGCGCAGGCCGCCTGGCGCGCCGCCTCCTGCAGGACCATGCCGGGCAGGTGATCGCCGCCGTGGTCGAAGAGGATGGGGTGCGCGGGGTCGGGACTGACCAGCCACCGACCGGGCACGTCGGTGGCGGCGAGCACCACGTCGAAGGGCGAGAGTCTGCCGACCAGCGAGGGAGCGACCAGCCGGGGCCGCTCGGCGACCGGGGCGAGGGCAGTGGCCCCGAGGATCTTCCGCCCCCGGATCCGGCGGTAGCTGGCCTCGGATATGCAGCTGAACTTGCCTCCGCCGGCGGCCGCGACCTTGCCGTCCCTGCGGACGGTGACCCGCATGGTGAAGTCGGCGAGCCGCTTGCCCTTCCAGTTCATACTCGTGCACTCGGCGTGCAGGTCGAGGTCGCTGGGAGCCCCTCCGATGGCCAACTGGTCGTGATAGACAGTCAGATCCATGTCCCACATGACGAAGTGGTTGCCCAGCGGCACGTCGAACTCCGCGTGCGCCAGGAACAGCCCGACCTGACGAATGGTTTCAGCAGCCTGCAGCGGGTCGTGACGCCGGCCGTCGGGGCTGGTGAAGAAGGTGTGAGCACGCGGCCACTGCCCGGTGAGCGCGAAGTTGTTGCCATCGACCTTGCGGGCGCCGGTCAGGAAGACCTCGGCGAGGGACGCGCGGTGCACGTACTCCCTCGGCACGGTCGTGGTCAGCTGAAGCAGCTCCGCCGGACGAGCCGCACCAGTCTCCGTGGCCGTCGACCAGGTGGCTGACGAGGCGGCCTTCTGGAACGTCATCAGGGGCATGGGGACCTCTCCGCGCGCCGAGTTGGGGTTGGTCAGGGACCCTGGAGCGGACCCCGCGCTCCATAAGATACGTACTAACCGGTTTTATTTTCAAGGCGTTTGGGGCTCGAGCGCCCCGCAAGATTCCGGCCGATCACCGCCGCCGAGAGGATCCCGCCGCCACCTGTACGAACGCGACGGACCCTGCGCCAAAGAGAGCCGGAGCTTCCGCTTCTGCCTTGCGCCTGGGGCCTCGACGCAGGGATTCCGGGCCCCGGGGGCAACGCGGCGCCCATGCGGTCAACCGGCGAAGATCAGCCATACGCGAGGAAGACCGCGGTTCGACCGCCGCCGGATGAAGGCTTGCAAAAACCGCCAGCGTGGTTTTATTCTCATGCCACCGACACATTCCGCCCGGCTCCCCATCCGGTCACGGATCCTCCACAAGGCCGCCCGCAAGCTCGCAGGCGACGACGAGCACGGGACCGCTTCGTCACCAGTTCGCCAGGTGTGAACTGACACCATCGCACCCTCCCTGTTAAGATACGAACCTGACGGTTTTTTCTCAGCAGCCTGTAACACGCGGGTGAAGTCGTACGGAGGTGCGGAATGGCGCGGCAAGAACGAGCCATTCGAACCCGGGAGGCAATCCTCACCGCGGCGGCGGAGGTGTTCGACGAGGTCGGCTACGAAGCCGCCACGATCGCCGAGATCCTCCAGCGTTCCGGGCTCACCAAGGGCGCCCTCTACTTCCACTTCGCGTCCAAGGACGAACTCGCCCAGGGCGTACTGGCCGGTCAGGTCGGAGCCGTGCCCGAGATCCCGCGACAGGAACTGAAGCTCCAGGACGCGATCGACCGCGCCTTCCTTCTCGCCCACCTGCTCACGCGTGAGCCGCTGCTGCGCGGCAGCGTCCGGCTCACCGTGGAACAGGGAACACCCCGTGACGCGATCGACCGGAAGGTGCCCTTCGAGGCATGGACCGATACCGCCGTCGAGCTGTTCGACGAGGCGAAGGCGTGCGGCGAGCTGCTGCCCCACATCGACACGCTGAACGCCGCGAAGCTGTTCGTGGGTGCCTTCGCAGGCGTACAGCTGATGTCCCAGGCCGTCAACGGCCGGGCCGACGTCCGGGAGCGGGTGTCGGACCTGTACAGCTACCTGATGTCGGCCATCGCCGTGCCGGCCGTACTGGTCCGGCTGGACCTCAAGCCGGACCGCGGCATCCGGGTGTACGAGGACGCCATGCGGCTTCGTGAGGAGAAGGAACAGGCCGGGGGCGGCTCGGAGAAGCCCTCCGAGTAAGCGGCACCGGTCGGGGGACGGAGTGCACTCAATGGAAACAGCCTGCCCGTACGCGCTTGACGCCTCGGGACGCGATCTCGCCGGTGAAGCCGCCATGCTGAGGGGGCAGGGACCGGCCGTACGGATCGCGTTACCGGGTGGCGTCACCGCGTGGTCGGTCACCGGATACCGCCAGATCAAGCAGCTGCTGACGGACCCCCGGGTCTCCAAGGACGCACGCCTGCACTGGCCCGCCTTCATCGACGGGCATGTCACCGAAGACTGGCGGCTCTACCGCTGGGTGGCCGCGCGCAACATGCTCTCCGCCTACGGCGAGGAGCACGCGAGGCTGCGGCGGCTGATCGCGGGCGCCTTCACCCACCGCCGCAGCGCTGCCCTGCGGCCCCGCATCGAGGAGATCACCGCCGAACTGTTGCGCGACCTGGCGGCGACGCCGGCCGGAGCGCAAGTCGACCTGATCGCATCCTTCGCCCGCCCGCTGCCCATCCAGGTCATCTGCGAGCTGTTCGGCGTGGACGAGGACGTCCGGCCGGACCTGTGCGGTGCCATCGACGCCACGCTGCGTACGTCCACGGGCCTCGACCAGGCCCGCGCGGCCCGCGCCACGGCCCACGCACTGCTGACCTCCCTGGTGGCCGCGCGCCGGGCCGCCCCGCGCAACGACCTGACCTCGGCCCTCATCGCGGCCAGGGATCCGTCCGGCGAGCAGCTCACGGACCTGGAGCTCACCGACACCCTCAAAATGATGATCGGCGCGGGGTACGACACCACGGTGAACCTGCTCGGCAACGCGGTGGCCGCACTCCTCACCCATCCCGCCCAGCGGGCCCGTGTGACGGCCGGGCAGGTCGGCTGGGACGCCGTCATCGCCGAGACGCTGCGGCTGCAAGGACCCGTCGCACACGTACCCATGCGCTTCGCCGTGGAGGACATCGACCTGGACGGGGTCCTGATCCGCAAGGGCGATCCCATCGTCGTCTCCTTCGCCGCGGCGGGTCTCGACCCGGAGCAGCACGGCGAAGACGCGGCCGAGTTCCGCCTGCAGCGCCCAGGCGGCCACGACAACCTGGCCTTCGGCCACGGCGCCCACTACTGCCTGGGCGCTCCGCTCGCCAGGACGGAAGCCGCGGTCGCGCTTCCCGCGCTCTTCGAGCGCTTCCCCCGAATGGCGCAGGCGCAGCCGTTCGAGCCGCTGGAGTCGTTCATCGTCAACGGCTACCGGTCGCTGCCGGTCGTGCTCGGCACCCCGGGGAGCTGACGACGTCGTGATCGCGATTACCGGTGCGACCGGCACGGTGGGACGCGAAGTGGCCCGCCGGCTGCCCGCCGCGCATCCGTGCATGCTGCTGACCAGGAGTCCGGAGAAGACCGGCGGCATCCGGCCCGGTGCCGCCGCCGTGCGGGCCGATCTGAACGACAGGGCAGGCCTGGCGAAGTTGCTGGCCGGGGTGACCGCCCTGTTCGTGGTGACCTGCGATCCCTTCCGGCCGCAGGACGAGAACCTCGTCGAGGCGGCGCAGGAGGCGGGCGTGAGGCGCCTGGTGAAGCTGTCCGCCCTGGCGGTCGCCGACCCCGGTGCGGACGACCTGATCACCGGCTGGCACCGGGCGAGCGAGGAGCGGATCCGCACCTCGGAACTCGCGTGGACGATCCTGCGCCCACGCGCCTTCATGTCGAACACACTCGCCTGGGCGCGGTCGGTGAAGTCCGAGCGGACGGTACGGGCCTTCCAGGGGGCGGCCCGCAACGCCTGTGTCGATCCGGCCGACATCGCCGACGCCGCGGTCCGCGCCCTGACCGGGCCGGGCAGCGCGGGGCGGATCATCCCGCTCACCGGCCCGGAGGCACTGTCTCCCAGGGAGCAGACCGCTCAGCTGGCCGCGGAGCTGGGGACGCCGCTGCGCTTCGAGGAACTGACCCGTGACCAGGTCCGCGCGGCCTGGGCGCGCCACTACCCGGATCCCGTCGTCGAGGCTCTGCTGCAGAGTGCACAGCGCCAGCAGGCCGGGGCGAAGTCCTCGGTGGAACAGGCACCCGGCGAAGGCGAGGAACGCCCGGCCCGCACCTACCGCGCCTGGGTGCGCGAACACCGGGCCGCCTTCCTCTGACGGACGGTGTGGCCCGATTCCCGGGCCGCACCGCGGGTCAGGCCGCGGCCAGGTAGGCGGTGGGGTGTTCGGGGGCTCGGGTGGCCGTGGACGGGCGGGCCTGGGGGGCTGTAACGGCCGGGGCCGAGGCCGGGGCCGGGCGGAAGACGAACAGGCGCAGGACCGTGAAGCGGGCGAGGCCGGCGAGGGCGGAGGCGGTGAGGTAGACCGCCTGTTCGGTGAGGAGGCCGGGGGCGTCCCGGAGCAGGTGCAGGGCGAGCACCGCCAGGCTGGTGGCCGCGTAGGCGCCGGCCGCCGAGCCCGCCGACTGGAGGTGCTGGCGCAGGTCGGGGCGGTGGCCGGCGCCGAAGGTGAAGCGGGCGTGCAGGACGGTGCCCAGGGCGGTCGTGGCGACGGTGACGAGCGCGTTGGCCAGGGCCCAGGGCAGCAGCGCGGCGAGGGCCGCGACCGCGGCGCCGGCAAGGACTCCGAGGCCGCCGCCGCACAGCACGAAGCGGGCGAACGCGGCTAACGGGCCCGGCGCCGCGGCGGGTTGGCACGGTGCTCGCTCCATCGTCTTGCCCTTCGTCGTCGTCGGCCGCACGCCGTCCGGCGCGTCGTACACCGTATGAATTCCGTACACTGTTCGCAATTTATTACTGTGCGCACCCTCGGGTGGCGGAGCGGGCGGCCCTAGGATCCGGACGTGCGCACGGGCCGGGAGATTCACTTGGCCGCCGTGCTCCAAGGGGAGCCGGCGGAACGGCACTTCGCGGTGGTGGAGGTGCCAGTGCCGGCGCCGGGCCCCGGCGAAGTGCTGGTGCGCAACGCCTACATGGTGCTGAGCCCGGCCGTGCTCTCCCGGATGGCGGCGGCCGGCGGCCTGCCGGTGACCCGGTACGAGGTCGGCAAGGTGCTCTTCGGCAGCGCCCTCGGCGAGGTCCTGGCCACCGGCGACGAGGCCCCGCACGGCCACCCCGCGGCCGGCACGGACGGCCGCCCCGCGGACGCCCCGGACGGCCGCCGCGGCCGCGGCCCGGACGCCCCGCTGCGGCCCGGTGACGTCGTGGTGCACGAACTCGGGTGGCGGGAGTACGCCCTCGCCCCGCCGGCCCGCTTCCGGCGGGTCCCCCGCCGGGCGCTGGCCGCCCCCGCCCGCTACCTCGGCAACGGTCTGCTCGCCTACTACGGGCTGCTGGACATCGCCGGCATGCGCCCCGGGGACACCGTGTACGTCTCGAGCGCGGCGGGCGCCGTCGGCAGCGTCGCCGGGCAGATCGCCCGCCTCAAGGGCGCGGCCCGTGTGATCGGCAGCGCCGGGACGGCCGCCAAGACCGCCCACCTGACGGAAGTCCTGGGCTTCGACGCCGCCTTCGACCACCGGGCCTCCGGTCTGCACGACCCCCGCCGCGTTCCCCGGCACGCCGCGCAACTCGCCGCGCGGCTGCGGGCGGCCGCGCCCGGCGGCATCGACGTGTACTTCGACACCGTGGGCGGCGCACACCTCGAAGCGGCGGTGGAGGTCCTGCGCCCGCACGGCCGGGTCGCCCTGTGCGGCATGCTCGCCGAGCAGCACGGCACCGGCCGGTACGCGGCCGAGCCGACGCCCGGCCCGCGCAATCTGGGGCTCGCCGTCGCCAAGTCGCTGACCCTGCGCGGCTTCCGGGTGCAGGACTGTCCCGCGTCGACCGCCGCCCGGTACGAGGCGGACCTGGAGGAGTGGCTGGCGCGCGGCGCGATCCGACTGGAGGACACCGTCGTCGACGGCCTGGAGTCGGCCCCGGCGGCCCTGCGCGACCTGGTACGCGGCACCTACCTGGGCCGCGTGCTCGTACGCCTCACCGACCCCGGCAGCCACCCCGGCACCACCACCGACCCCACCCCCGGCACGGGCCCCGCAACCACCCCCGGCACGGGCCCCGGCACCACCCCCGGCACGGGCCCCGGCACCACCCCCGGCACCGACCTGGGCGAGTCGTAGCGGGCCCCGGCCCGAGCAATCCAGAAGGTGCCCGGACGGGCCGGGCGCAACGAGGATCAAGCCGCGCGAGCGTGACGCGCGCTGCGGCGCGGGCCCCGACCGGTCCCCGCCGCCGGACCTTCCCCTACGTACGACGGAGGACTCATGCCCGACCGGCGACGGATGCCCGCGGTCCTGGTGACGGCCGCCACCGCGGTGGCACTGACCCTCGTACCCCAGCCGACCGCGTCGGTCGCGGCGCCGCCCACGGACTGCACGTACAACCACAGCGGCCTGGTGCCGCTGAACGACCTGGGCACCGGCACCTACCAGGGCGTGACGGGCGGCCTCTACCCGAACGGCGCCAACACCCGGCCCGCCGCGCACAACACGGCCGGGGTGAACCTCGCGCAGAACCAGGTGCTCCCGCGCAACGCGGCCGGACAGGTCGACCTGGTCAACGGCAAGATCGTGCTGATCTCCATCGGCATGTCGAACACCACCCAGGAGTTCCAGAAGTTCATCCAGACCGTGAACGCCTGGGGCGGCAAGAACCCGAAGCTCGTCCTCGTCGACGGCGCGCAGGGCGGCAAGGACGCGAACGCTTGGGCCAACCCGTCGGACACCACCTGGTCCGTCCTCGCCACCCGCCTGACCGGCGCCGGGGTGACCCCCGCGCAGGTGCAGGCGGTCTGGCTGAAGGAGCAGTTCGTCGGCGAC
The DNA here is from genome assembly GCF_036194065.1 of Streptomyces sp. NBC_00239. Lineage (NCBI taxonomy): Bacteria > Bacillati > Actinomycetota > Actinomycetes > Kitasatosporales > Streptomycetaceae > Streptomyces > Streptomyces sp. NBC_00239. Next base: position 177,100 of record NZ_CP108097.1, read on the forward strand.
AACCTCGGCGCCTTCCCGGCCGGTGCGCAGACCCTGCGCAACGCGCTCGCCGACATCGTCCGCAACGCCCGCGCGAAGTACTCCAACCTTGCCGTCGGCTACGTCGCCAGCCGCATCTACACCTACAACCCGGTCCGCGGCGCGGGCGCCTACCAGCAGGGCTTCGCCGTCAAGAAGCTGATCGAGGACCAGATCAACGGGGACTCCACGCTCGCGTACGGCGCCGGCGGCGTCGCGCCCTGGCTGTCCTGGGGCCCGTACCTGTGGGCCGACGGGCTGGGCTCCGACCGCGTGGCCGGCGGCATCCCCGGGCGCAGCGACGGCCTGGAGTGGAAGTGCTCGGACCTGGTGTCGGACCGCGTGCACCCCAGTGACACCGGCCAGCAGAAGGTGGCCGACCTGATGCTCGCGCAGTTCAGCACCGATTCCACCACGACGCCCTGGTTCAACAACTAGCATCCGCGCAGGGCGGCCGCCCACCGACGACCGGCCGCCGAGGGAGGACCGACGTCCATGCCGCACATCGAGATTCCTGCCGAAGTCCCCGGCATCCGGGGCCTGATGGCCAGCAAGCCCGTCTCCGGGCTCAAGCTCAACGAGCTCGCCCAGCAGCTGCTGCGCGGCGAGTCGCCGCTCACCGTGGGCGAGCGCGAGGTGATCGCCGCGTACGTGTCGCACCTCAACAGCACCCGGTACTGCACGGGTTCGCATTCGGCGGCCGCCGCGCACACCCACGAGGGCGGCTACGACCTGGTGGAGGCGGTCAAGAAGGACCTGGAGACCGCGCCGGTCGACGAGCGGCTGCGGGCCCTGCTGCGGATCGCCGGGAAGGTCCGCGGCGACGCCCGTACGGTCGGTCCCGAGGACGTGGCGGCGGCCCGGGCGGCGGGCGCCGACGACGAGTCGATCCACGACGCGGTGCTGATCGCGGCGGCGTTCTGCATGTACAACCGGTACGTCGACGGGCTCGGCGCGATCACGCCCGAGGACCCGGCGGTGTACGACGAGATCGGCGCGCACCTGGCCGCGAACGGCTACCTGCCGCCGAAGCAGCCGCAGCCGTCCGTCTGAGACCGGTACGGGCCGTGCCCGGCGAGGCCGGCCGGCACCTTCGGGTGCCGGCCGGCCTCGCCTTCGCAACGGCCTATTTCGCGGCTGCAAGGGCGGGCTCCGGAACGTTCAGGGCCAGGCGGGCGACGTGCCCGCGCGAGGCGAAGGCGGCGGGCACCGCCAGCACCACCAGGGCGACCATCGCCGCGACGAACCAGCCGGACGCGCCCTTCTCCCCCAGGAACGTCGCCAGCGCCGGGACCACGCCGCCGAGCACGGCGGTGGTCACCGCGTGCGGCAGGCCCATGCCCAGCACCCGGACCTCGGGCGGGAACACCTCGGAGAGCAGCTTGGGCAGCACGCTGGTGACGGAGACGAGGTAGACGACGCCGCTGCCGTAGGCGAGCAGCAGGCTGGGGAAGGTCCCCTCGATGTGCAGGTAGCCGTAGCTGCCGAAGACGGCGAAGACGACGGTGACGCCGGCGAGGAAGTTGGTGGCGCCGATCTTGTCGGCGAGCATGCCCAGCGGCACGTTGAGCACGAGCATGGTGCCCACCGCGCACATCACGACCCCGTACATGGTGCCGGGCGGGGCGAGGCGCTGGCCCATCGCCGGGACCACCGCGGACCAGACGCCGCTGACGGTGGCGATGCCGCCGACGATGAGCACGGACAGCAGGACGGGGCGGCGGTGGCTGCGCATCACCTGGCGCAGCGAGCCGCGGCTGCGGCGGCCGCGGACCTGCTCCTGGAAGACGGCGGTCTCGGCGAGCCGGTTGCGCAGGACCATCAGGACGAGGCCGAAGACGCCTCCGACGAGGAAGGGCACCCGCCAGCCCCAGGCGGCCATCGCGTCGGCGCCGACCGCGGCGGTCAGTCCGCCGCCGATCGCGGAGGCGGTGAGCACGCCCAGGCCCGTGGAGACGGAGAAGAGGGCGCCGTAGAGGCACTTGCGGTTCTCGGGCGCCTCCTCCATCAGGTAGGCGGCCGCGGTGGGCCATTCGCCGCCGGCGGATATGCCCTGGCCGATCCGGGCGACCACCAGGAGGAGCGGGGCGAGGATGCCGATGTGCTCGTACGTCGGGGAGACGCCGATGAGGACCGAGCCGGCGGTCATCAGGACGATGGCGAGGAGCAGGGCGGGGCGGCGGCCGTGCCGGTCCGCGTACCGCCCGAAGAGGATGCCGCCGACGGGCCGGGCGAGCACGCCGATGCCGAACACCGCGAAGGCCCCGAGCAGCGAGGTGACGGGGTTGGAGGAGGGGAAGAACTGCTTGGCGAACAGGGGGGCGAACAGGCCGAAGGCCAGCAGGTCGTACGACTCGACGGCATTGCCCACCACGGTCGCGGCGACCGAGCGGCGGCTCGGCCGCGGGGCTGGGGACGGGTGTGTTGCGACGGCTGTCATGAAGTCTCCTGGCGTGTGCGCCGAAAGGACGAGGGCTCATGGTGCTCGGCGCCGGGGGCCCGTCCAACTCCGAACATGCGCAGATTGCGCACGAACGGAGTGGGCGGACCGGCCGGACCCGGCCAGCATGGTCATCGGGGCGCTACCGCCGGGAGGGAAACCGGATATGAATCACCGTCAGGTGCCGGCGGATCTGCTGGGGTGGTTCCGGGAGTTCGCCGGCTACGCGGCCCTGCCCGAGGTCACCGGGGCGGCCTGGTGCGAGCCGCCGGGGACGATCGCCTCGACGGCCGAGGGTTCGAAGTTGACGGCGCTGGTCCAGCCGCCGCCGGCCAGCCGGAACCAGAGCGAGCTGGTGATCTCGCCGCAGGGGTGTTCGCCCTCGACGACCGTGTCGCCCTCGGACCAGCCGTCGGCGTCGTAGGACACCCAGTCCTCGGGGAGCAGCAGCTGCACGATCGGGCTGTCGAGGGAGGGTCCGGTACGGACGTTGGAGTCGCGCCAGATCGGTCCGGGCGTGCACGCCCGTGCGACCTGCGGGACGAGCGGTACGTCTTCGGCGTGCTGGGGGTGCGGGGCGTGCTGCGGGCGGCGGGCGGCGGGGGTGTGCTGCTCAGGTGCGTGCTGCGTGGTCAACGGTCTCTTCCCTTCGGTGGTCGGGGTGCCAGGCGTGGATGTCCTCGGTGCGGGTGTCCTTGCGGCCCTGTTCGCGCACGAGGCGGTTGCGGTGGAGTTCGGCGGCGGCGCCGTCGCCCTGGTCGACGGCGCCCTGGGCGCGGGAGCGGAGCACGACGGCGGAGGTGCGGGGGAGCCGCTCGCGCTCGTACGCGGCCAGCGCGCGGGGCACGTCGCCGGGGTGCGCGGCGACCGCGCGGGCCAGCACCACGGCGTCTTCGAGCGCCATGTTGGCGCCCTGGCCCAGCGCCGGGACCATCGGGTGGGCGGCGTCGCCGAGCAGGGCGAGGCGGCCGTCGGTCCAGCGCGGCGCGGGGTCGCGGTCGTGGATGTCGGTGACGACGGTGTCCGCGGCGGCGGTGGCGTGCAGCAGGCGCACCACCGGCGGGTCCCAGTCGGCGGTGGCCGCCCGCAGGTCGCGCAGGGCATCGGCCGGTCCCTTGGCGGGCCATGCGCCGGGCGGTGCGGTGATCTTGGCGGTCCAGTAGAGGGTGCCGGGGGCGGCCGGGGAGATGAAGAGCTGGACGCCGCGGCCGTTGACGACGCGGGCGGGCAGCGGCATGCGCACGCCGGTGGCGCGGCCGCGCACCGAGGTGTAGCCGGCGTACCGCGGGGGGCCGTCGGCCAGCAGGTGCTGCCGCAGCGCCGAGTGGATGCCGTCGGCGGCGACCAGCAGGTCGCCGTCGAGGTGGCCGCCGTCGGCGAGCAGGGCGCGGGCGGCGTCGCCGCGGGTGGCGCCGCCGGTGACCGCGGCGCCGTGGCGGACGGTCGCGCCGGCGGCGACGGCCGCTTCGTGCAGGGCGCGCTGGAGCACCGAGCGCAGCACCGGGACCTGCGGGGTGCCCAGGCGCAGTCCGTGGGCGCCGATGGGTTCCTCGGCGAGGATCCGGCCGTGCGCGTCGGTGACGGCGCGGACCTCGTCGGGGGCGGTGACGTGGCCTTCGGCGCGGACCCGGGCGCCGAGTTCGGCGCCCAGTGCGTCGAGGGCGCGGACGCCGTTGGGGTAGAGGACCAGTCCGCCGCCGCCGTCGCCGGTGCGGCGGCTGCGCTCGAGGACGGTGACGCGGGCTCCGGCGCGGGCCAGGGCCACGGCGGCGGCCAGCCCGCCGATGCCGCCGCCCGCGACGACCGCGTGCACGGGCTCAGGCATCGCGCTCGCCCCCTGTGGCGGGCCCGCCGAGGAAGCGCCCGTCGTACGCCCCGTACTCGCCGGTCTGCGCGTCCCACACGGTCCGCCCGGCCCGGATGGTGCGCGCGATGCGCCCGGTGAAGGTCCAGCCCTCGTACGCGGACCAGCCGCACTTGGAGCGGACGTCGGCCGCGGAGAGCATCCAGGTGGCGTGGGGGTCCAGGAAGGCCAGGTCGGCGTCGGCGCCGGGGGCGATGCGGCCCTTGCCGGGCAGCCCGAACAGGTCGGCGGGGCCGGATCCCAGGCAGCGGGCGAGGAGTTCGGCGGCCCGGTCCGAGTTGTCCTCGGGCCGCCGGCGGCGGCACAGTCCGGTCCAGACCCCGACGGCCAGCTCCTGCACGCCGGGCAGTCCGGGCGGGGAGTCCTGTACGGAGCGGGTCTTCTCCTCGATGGTGTGCGGGGCGTGGTCGCTGCCGATGGTGGCCGACTGGGCCTCGCGCACGGCGTCCCACAGGCGTTCCTGGTCGGTGCGGGAGCGGATGGACGGGGAGAGCCGGGTGCGGGCGCCCAGGCGGGCGGTGTCCTCGTCGGTGAACGACAGGTGGTGGCCGGTGACCTCGAAGGACACGGGCAGCCCGGCGGCGCGGGCGGCGCACACCAGGTCGGCCTCCTCGGCGCTGGACAGGTGCAGGATGTGGGCCTTGGTGCCGTGCCGGCGGACGAGTTCGAGGACCTTGGCGACGGCGACGATGCCGGCGCTGCGGGGCCGGCGGGCCTCGTACTCGCGGTAGCTGCCGGGGGCGCCCCACCAGCCGTCGAGGAGGGAGAACAGTTCGTCGTCCTCGGCGTGCAGGACGAGCTGGACCCCGCCCTCGGCGGCGGCCGCGAAGGCCTTCTCCAGGGTGGCGAAGTCGCGTACGACGGTCGGCGCGGTGTGGTGGCCGCACATGAAGATCTTGGCGCTGGTGGCGACGGCCGGGTCGAGTTCGGCGAGGAGTTCGGGGCGGTCCGGGTCGAGGCCGATGTGGAAGCGGTGGTCGACGAGGGAGCGGCCGGCGATCTCGTCGGCCTTGGCGAGGACGGCCTCGTGGCTGAGGGTGGGCGGGAGGGTGTTGGGCATGTCGATGACGGTGGTGAAGCCGCCGGCGACGGCCGCCCGGCTGCCGTGCTCCCAGTCCTCCTTGTGGGTCAGGCCCGGGGTGCGGAAGTGCACGTGCGAGTCGATGAGCCCGGGCAGGACGTAGTGGTCGCCGGCGTCCAGCCGGGGCACGGACGCCGGCACGGCGGCGGTGGCGGCGGCGTCGGTGCCGTGCTCCACGGCGGTGATCCGGCCGGCGCGGATGTGGACGCTGCCGGGCCGCACCCCGTCGGGGGTGACGAGCCGTCGTGCGGTGACGACGAGCTCGGGCAGGGGCGCGGGCGCCGGGTTCAGTGCTGCCATGAGGCCACCGCCAGTTCTCGGCACAGGTTGTTGGCCGGACCCATCAGGGCGACCCCGCGGGCGTCGGCGAGCAGCCGGGCCAGGGTGTCGTCCGCCAGGTATCCGGTGGAGCCCGTCATGCGGGCGATGTCGAGGCAGACGTCCTCTGCCGTCGTGGACGCGAAGAGCTTGCTGTAGAGCGTGGTGAGGCCGGGGTCGGGCGCGGTGCGGGCGCCCGCCCGGTCGACGAGCGCGCGGGCGGACTCGACGCGGGTGGCGAGGTCGGTCAGCCGGTGGGTGACGGTCGGGTCGGCCAGCAGGCCGTGCCGGTTGGCGTGGCAGACGGCGAGGTCGAGGGCGGCCTGCGCGATGCCGACGGACACGGCGCCCAGGGTGGCCCCGGACTGCCGGACCCCGGCGATGATCTCGGCGGCGACGCCCTGCGGTCCGAGCCGGCCGCTGTCGGGGACCACGCAGTCCCGCAGCCGTACGAGGCCGGTGGCCGAGCCGCGCATGCCGAGGAGTTCGGGGCCGGGCTGCGGGGCGATCCCCGGGTTGTCGGCGCCGATCAGGAAGAACGTCTGGCCGGCGGCGCCGTACGCGGGCTCCGGTGCCTGCGGGTCCGCGTCCGGCTGCGGGGCCGGGTCGGCGGGCGGGGGCGGCGGCGGGCCGGTGGTGACGAGCACGAGGTAGAGGTCGGCGACGCCGGCGCCGGTGGTGAACGCCTTGGTGCCGTGCAGGACCCAGGAGCCGTCGTCGCGCCGGACGCCGGTGCTGGAGAGGTTGCGTTTGGCGGCGCCCGCGCCGGTCTCGCTCCAGGCGGAGGCGGCCAGCCGGCTGCCGTCGGCGAGGCCGGGCAGCAGCAGGTCCTTCTGGTGCGCGGTGCCCCACTCGGTGATCCGGGCGGTGACGGCGAAGTGCTGGAACGCGATGATCGCGACGGACGGGTTGACGGCCGCGAGGCCCTCGACGACCTGGTTGACGCGGGCCGCGTCGCCGCCCCCGCCGCCGTACTCCCGGGGCACCGCGGTGCCGAGCAGGCCCGACTCCCGCAGCATGGCGAGCACTTCGGCGTCCGGCCGGCCGGAGCGGGCGCTCGCCGCCGCCGACTCCCGGAGCCGGGCGCGGAACGCGGGCGCGATGTGCGGGCTCAGGCCGCCGTTGACAGTGCCCGGCATGAGTCGACCTCCTTGGGTTGCCGCTGGTCCAGCGGTGCGAGCGTGATGGAGCCCTGGAAGCTGACCTGCTTGTGGGCGACGGTGGCCCAGGCGAGGGCCGGGCCGTGGGCGCTCTCGCCGGCCACTGCGGTGACCGCGGTGCGGCCGCCGGGCGTGGTGAGGGCGAGGGGGGCGCCGGGGGTGTGCCCGCCCTCTTTCGCGATGTCCTGGGCGAGGGTGCCGGGGATGCCGGCGGCGGCGCCCAGGCAGATGGCCCCGGTGAGGGCGAGGGTGGGGTGCCAGGCGGGCACCGACACGGCGCGGGCGGCGATGCCGCCGTCCTCGCCGGGCAGCAGGGCGGCGACCTTCGGGAAGGCGCCGGTCGGGGGCAGGCCCAGCCGTTCGGCGGCCGCGAGCCGGATCCCCACGAGCCGGTCGAAGAGTTCGGGTCCGGCGGCGAACAGCTCGCGCTGGTCCGCGATGCCGAGGGTGCGCGCGTCGACGAAGACGTACGGGTTGCCCGCGGACACCAGCGACACCTCGTGCCGGACGCCGCCGGCCTCCAGGACCGTACGGGGCGTCTCGTCGGGCAGCAGCTCCGCGAAGGGCACCGCGCGGGGCTGGACGAAGCTGACGGTGAACCGGGCGCCGTCCGCGCCGGCCTCCTCGACGTCGCAGACGACGCTGTCCGCGGTGTTGAGGACGTGCACCCGGATCCGGGCGCCCCGGACGAGCGGCGGCAGCATCCCGCAGCGGGCGGCGGAGACGACCGCGGCGAGGATCGAGTGGCCGCAGGAGCCGCGCAGGTCGAAGCGGTCGGGGCCGGCGGGCAGCGCCTGCGCGAAGCGGTAGTCGAGGTCGAACATGGGGTGTTCGGCGGGGCGCACGAGCGCCATCTTCAGGACGTGGCCGCCGCCGGCGGCGCTGAGGTGGCCGCGTACCGCGGTCAGGTGCTCGACGAGCGCGCCCTCCTCGCGGGGGGCCTGTCTGCTGTCGAGGACGACGGTGGGGCAGGGGCTGCCTGCCGCGTGGGCGAGGTGTCCGATCATGCGGCGGCCTCCGCGGGGCGGCGGGCGGCGGGCAGCGCGGCCCGCCACACCTCGTGGACGAGCAGGGCCCACAGGGTGAGGGCGGTGGTGTCGTCGGGGGTGGCGGCCTGCCGGGCGAAGAGGTCCTCGACCGCGTCGGGGGCGAGTTGGCCGCCGGCGGCGAGGAGCCGGGGGTGCAGGCTGTCGCGGGCGTACTCCCACAGGGCGCTGCCGGGCGTCAGCATGGCGGTGACGGGCAGGGTGAAGGGCTGCTTGGGGCGCTCCAGGACGCTGGCGGGCAGCAGTCCGGCGGCGGCCGCGTACAGGGTCCGTTTGACCTGGCCGCGGTGGATGCGCAGCCGGTCGGGGAGCCGGCGGCCCAGGGCGACGACGGACGGCTGGCAGAACGGCAGCCGGGCCTCGACGGAGTGGGCCATGCTCAGGTGGTCGACGCGGCGCAGGTGGTAGGCGGGCAGCCGCAGGCCGAGTTCGAAGTCGGTGATCCGGCGCTGGACGGTGGTCTCGCCGCGCAGCAGGGCCTCCAGGGCGGCGGGCGGGATCGGCGGGGTGTCCTGGACGAAGGCCCGGTACTCGGCGGTGTAGAGGGTGTGGCGCAGCCGGGCCGGCAGGACGGCGAGGTGGTCGAGGTAGGCGCCGGACCAGGCGCGGCCGGAGGCGGCGGCCACCGCGGCGGCGCGCATCCGCTCGTATCCGCCGAAGACCTCGTCGGCGGCGTCGCCGGTCAGTACGGCCTTGAAGCCGGCCTGGTGGACGGCGGCGAACAGGGCGTGGCTGCTGAGGGTGATGGGGTCGGCGTTGGGCTGCCCGAGGTGGCGGACGGTCTCCTCGATGAGCTGCGGGAAGCCGGCGGGGTCGAGTTCGACCTGGTGGTGGACGGTGCCGGCGTGCTGGGCGACCTCGCGGGCGTAGTGGCGCTCGTCGAAGGGCCAGCGGCCCTTGTAGGCGATGTTGAAGGAGTGCAGCGGGCCGTGTTCGCAGGCCAGCGCGGTGACGAGGCTGGAGTCGAGGCCGCCGGAGGTGATGACGGCCACCGGCACGTCGGCCTGGAGCAGCCGGGCGGTCTCGTGGCGCAGGGTGCCGCGGACGTCGAGGGCGTGGTCCTCCAGCGCGGGGCTCAGCAGGGTGCGGGCGGCCGGGTCGGCGGGGGTGCGGACGGTGGTGCGGGGTACGCCGCCCAGGACGCAGGTGAGGGTGGTGGCCGGGGGCAGCACGCTGACGCCGTCGACCATGGTGTCGCTGCCGAAGGGGGTGCGGGTGGCGAGGTAGGCGTCGAGTCCGCGCGGGTCGGGGCGGGCGGAGCCGCCGAAGCCGAGGAGCGCGGGGATCTCGGAGGCGAAGTGCAGGGAGCGGGCCGCCGGGTCCCACCGGTAGTACAGCGGCTTCATGCCGATGTGGTCGGTGGCCAGGAGGAGGGTGGGCGTGGTGCGCAGGTCGAGTACGGCGACGGCGTACATGCCGTCGAGCTGCTCGGTGAACGCCTCGCCGTACTCCTCGTACAGGGCGGGCAGGATGCCGCCGTCGCAGCGGTCGGGGAAGGTGTGGCCCTTCTTCTCCAGCCGGCGGCGCAGCTCGTTGTGGTTGTAGATCTCGCCGTTGAAGACGACCTGGATGCGGCCCTCGCGGCCGGTGTAGGGCTGGGCCCCGCCGTCGAGGTCGACGAGGGCGAGCCGGTTGTTGCCCAGGCCCCAGCGGGGGGCCGTCAGCTGCCCGGTGCCGTCCGGGCCGCCGTGGCGCTGGAGGTGGGCGACGGTGCGCATGTCCCGCGCGGTCGCCGTGGTGTTGAAGTATCCGTGGATGCGGCACATGCCAACCTGTCTCTCTCTGCCCGGGGCGCGGGGCGGGTCAGGCCGCTCGACCGGTGGACAGGTAGCGCTCCCCGGTGTCGGGGAACACGGTGACGACGGTGGCGCCGGCCCGGTGGAAGCGGCCTGCGACGTGCCGGGCGGCCCAGGCGGCGGCGCCCGAGGAGACGCCCACGAGGAGGCCGCTGGCGCGGGTGACCTCGCGGGCGGTGGCGGCCGCGGCGGCGTCGGGCACCGGGACGATCTCGTCGATGAGGGCGAGGTCGGTGATCGCGGAGACGTAGCCGGCGCCGATGCCGGGGATGCCGTGCGGGCCGGCCTCGCCGCCGGACAGGACGGCCGAGCGCTCCGGTTCGACGGCGACGACGTGCACGTCCCGGCGTTCCTTGAGGTAGCGGGCCGTGCCCGTCAGGGTGCCGCCGGTGCCGACCCCGCAGACCAGGACGTCGATGTCGCCGCCGGTGGCCTGCCACAGTTCGGGTCCGGTGGTCTCGTAGTGGGCGCGGGTGTTGGCGGGGTTCTCGTCCTGGTGGGCGAGGTAGGAGCCGGGCAGGGTGCGCTGGAGGTTCTCGGCGAACGTCCAGGCGGCCGGCAGTCCGTCGCGGTGGTCGACGAGGATGACCTCGGCGCCCAGCTCGTTCAGGATCAGCCGGCGTTCCTCGGTGGCGTTGTCGGGCATCACGATGATGCAGCGGTGGCCGCGGACGGCGCACATCGCGGCGAGCGAGATGCCGGTGCTGCCGGAGGAGCACTCGATGACGGTGCCGCCGGTGGCGGGCAGCAGGCCCGACTCCTCGGCCTGGCGCAGCATGTACAGCGCGGGGCGGTCCTTCACGCTGGACAGGGGGTTGAACAGTTCGAGCTTGGCCAGGAGCCGGGTGTGGTCCGGCAGTCCGGGCAGGGCGACCTGTAGCAGCGGGGTGTTCCCGACCAGTTCGTCCAGGGACCGGGCGACGCGGTGGGCGGCCACCGGGTGGTGCGACGCGGTGACGGTCATCTTCTTCCTCCCTGTCTTCGGCTTCGCTTGGGCTTCGTGCGTCGTACGTCGTGCGTCGTACGTCGTGCGTGGCTCTTCGCTCTTCGTGCGTCGTCTCGTGTGCGGTGTCAGGCCGCGGCCCGGTCGTGTGCGGCCGCCAGGTGGGCGGCGGCGGCTTCCTGGAGGTGCGTGATGTCGCTGGAGACGGTGACGAAGGTGAAGCCCTCGTCCAGCCGGCGGGCGGCGTCGGCGCCGTTCAGGCAGTGGATGCCGCAGGCGATGCCGGCCCGGCGGGCGGTCTCGGTGATGGTCCGCAGGGCCTTGGCGAGGTCGCCGGCGACGGCGGGGTCCCCGAAGTAGCGGGCGCCGAGCGCGTTGCCGAGGTCTGCGGGGCCCACGTAGACGGCGTCGAGGCCGGGGGTCGCGCAGATCGCGTCGAGGTTGGCCAGGGCGTCGGCGGTCTCGATCATGACGATGCAGGCGACGGCGGCGTCGAGTTCGGCGGGTACGGAGCCCAGGCGCAGTTCGGCGCGTACCGGGCCGCCCAGGCTGCGGGTGCCGTGCGGCCAGTGCCGGCAGGCGCGGACGGCGGTGGCGGCCTGCTCGGGGGTGTCGACCATGGGCACGATCACGGCGCGGGCGCCGGTGTCCAGGGCGATGCCGATGGCGACGGGGTCGACGGAGGGGACCCGGATGACGCCGGCGGAGCGGTGGCGGGCGTCGACGGCGAGCATCGCGGCCTGCCAGCCGGGCTGGTGCAGGACGCCGTGCTGGCCGTCGACGCCGATGTAGTCGTAGCCGAGACCGGCGATGCGCTCGGTGCCGACGGGGTTGTCACAGGCGATCCAGTAGCCGACGAGGGGCTCGCCGGCGCGCAGCCGGGTGACGAATCTGGCGGGGTCGAGGTCGGCGCCGGGGGCGGGGCGGCCGGTGCCGGCGGGACGGCCGGGGTCTGCGGGGCGGCTCATTCGTCCCCCTCCGCTTCGTGGCTGGTGCGGCCGTCGAGGCCGACCGGGACGTCGCCGGTGATCGAGACGCGGTGCAGGACCCGCTTGTGGTCGCCGTAGTCGTCGACGCCGTAGTGCTGGGTGGAGCGGTTGTCGAAGATCAGGACGTCGCCGGGGCGCCAGGTCCACCGGACGGAGTTCTCGGGGCGCCGCACGTACGACTGCAGGACGTCCAGCAGCGGGCGGGACTCGCGCAGGGTGAGGCCGGCCAGCCGCTGGGCGAAGCCGCCGAGGAACAGGCTCGGCTCGCCGGTCTCGGGGTGCACGCGCACCACCGGGTGGACGGCCTCGTACCGCTTGGCGAGGAAGTCCTTGCGGACCCGGTCGCCGCGCTCGGTGCCCAGCCGCGGCTGCTCGGCGTGGTTGGTGTGCACGGCCCACAGCCGGTCGGCGATCTCGCGCAGCTCGGGGGGGGAGGTCCGCGTAGCCGGCGGCCGCGTTGGCGACGAGGGTGTCCCCGCCGTAGGGCGGCAGGACCACGCTGCGCAGGGTGGTGCCCAGCGAGGGGGTGAGGGTGAAGCTGATGTCGGTGTGCCAGTGGTTGGCCCGCTGGTCCTCGCCGTCGACGGGGATGACCTGCGGGGTGCCGTCGAGGGTCCGCATCATGGGGTGCGGCTGCGTGAGGGGGCCGAAGCGGCCCGCGAAGGCCAGCTGGTCCTCGTCGGTGATGACCTGGTCCCGGAAGAAAATCACCTTGTGCGTGAGAAACGCCTCGTGAATCTGCTCGAAGTCCGAGTCGGATATTCGCGAGCCGAGATCAATTCCCGTTATTTCCGCGCCGATCTTTCCGCCGAGCTTGCGGATGCCAAAATCAGCCATGCGCCCAAATTTCCTTCCGAGCGACCCAACTTGTTGAATTCGATAGCGGTAATGGCGCCGAGCACACCACGCTCCACTCAACTTTGGCAACTTCATCTGAACGCCTACTTGAACAAGTCGGCGTTGATTTGTTCAAGTCGCGGCGAGCTGAACAGGGGGGTTGTACGTCGGTCCCGGCGAGCCCACAGTCGGTGAACTCCACTGCAGGCAGGAGGGACGATGAAGTTCCGGGAACTGCACCCGAATATCAGGCTCCGCATCGGTGTGGGCTTCGTGCAGCGCCTGCTCGCCGTCATGCTGGTTCCGCTGCTCGTCGTCCACCTGGCGAAGCTGTACGGAGCGGCGACAGCGGGCGTCCTCACCGTGGTGGTGGCCTTCGCGGCCATCGCCAGCAATTTCCTCGGCGGGCACCTCGCCGACGTGTACGGCCGCCGGCCGCTGCTCGTCATCGGCGAGCTCGGCGCCACCGTCACCTTCGTGCTGCTCGCCGTGGCCAATTCGCCGTGGTGGGAGTCGGGCCCGGTGACGTTCGCGCTGTTCCTGCTGAACACCTGCCTGGCGAACGTCGCCACACCGGCAGCCGACGCGATGATGGTCGACGTCTCCACGACGGAGAACCGGCCACTCGTCTACACGATCAACTACTGGTCGATCAACCTCGCCTTCACCTTCGGCGCACTCGCCGGCGGTTTCCTCTACGGCGAGCACTTCTTCGCGCTCCTCACCGGCGCGGCCGTACTCAGTGCGGCCACCACCTTCGTTTTCTGGCGCTGGGTGTCCGAAACCGCCCCCGAAGGCTCCAGGGAATCCGCCACCGGAATTCCCGCCATGCTGCGCGGATATCTCGCCGTCGCCAAGGACCTGATCTTCCTGCGGCTGCTGAGCGTCGCCGTGCTCACCCGCGCCATCGAGGTGCAGATCGGCTACTACATCGCCGTCCGGCTCGCCGACGAGTTCCCCGAGCAGACCCTCGCCGGGCTCGGCGACTGGGCGCGCGTGGACGGCGTGGAGATGCTCGGCGTGCTGCGCGCCGTCAACACCGCCCTGGTCGTCGGCCTGGCCCTCTTCGCCGGCCGGCTCTTCGGCAAACTCTCCGACCGCACCCGCCTGTACGCGGGCATCGGCGCCTTCACCGCCGGCTACATGGTCTGGGCGGTCAGCAACTCCGCCTGGCCGCTGATCGCCGCCGCCGTGGTGCTCACCATCGGCGAACTGGCCAACGTCCCCATCAAGCAGGCGATCCTCGCCGACCTCGTCCCCCCGGCCGCGCGCACCAAGTACATGGCCGCGTACGGGCTCAACGCCCGCATCGGCCTGGTCGTCGGCTCCGTCTCGGTGGTCGTCGGCGCCTACCTGCCGCCCGCCGGCATGGCCGTGCTCTACGCCGTCTGGGGCCTGGGCGCCATCTTCATGTACCGCTCCCTGCTGCGGGTCCGCGCCGAACGGCAGGCCGAGGCCGAGAGCTCCACCGCGGCGGTCGCCGCCTGAGCCGCAGCCCGCACCCGGCCCCGGCCCGGCCCCCCGCCCGGCGGCCGCCCGACCCGCAGTTCCGACCCGCAACCCCCGGCGCCCTTCGAGAGAACGGACGGACTCGACATGACACATCCGCGGGCTCCGCAGCGGCTGCTGATGGTGATGCCCTACCACCAGCTGGTCCGCAAGGCCGTCGCGGCCGGCTTCCGCGTCTGGTCCATCTGGGACCCGGCGCTCCAGGAACCGCCGTACCTGGACGAGGTCGAGCGGCACAGCGAGCAGCTGCTGCTCTCCGACTTCAGCGACGAGACCGCGCTGCGCGCGCTGATCGCCGAGACCGCCCGGGCCCACTCCATCGACCTGGTGATCCACCTGGGCAGCGAGGCCAGCATGCCGCCGGTGGCGGCCGAGGCCGAGGCGCTGGGTCTGGCGCCCAACCCGGCCGAGGCGGTGCGCAGCCTCAACGACAAGGCGGCGATGCGCCGGATGCTCAACGCGGCCGGGCTCTCTCCGGTCGAGGCCCGCCGGGCGGCGACCGTCGGCGAGGTCCGCGAGATCCTGCGGGACGCCGTACTGCCGGTGATCGTGAAGCCGGCGACGCTGGCGGGCAGCCGCGGCGTGGCCCTGATCCGATGTCCCGAGGACGTCGACGCGTGGGCGCAGCGGGTCCGTACCGGCTCGCTGGCCGGACCGTACCTCGTCGAGGACTACCTCGAAGGGCCGGAGTTCAGCGTCGAGACCCTCTCCGCGGGCGGCGTGCACCGGGTCGTGGGCATCACCGCCAAGCAGACCTCGGGCGCACCCGGGTTCGTGGAGACCGGGCACGTCTTCCCGGCCCCGCTGCCCGCCGCCGACCGGACGGCGATCGAACGCCTGGTCACGGACCTGCTGGAGCTGGCCGGGTACGTCTTCGGGCCGGCCCACACGGAGGTCATCCTCACCCGCCGCGGCCCGCGGATCGTGGAGTCGCAGGCCCGGCTCGGCGGCGACCGGATCCCGCTGCTGATCGAGACCGCCACCGGCTTCGACATCGAGTCGTGGATCTTCCGGGCGCTGGCCGGCGAGCCGGTCGTCCCGCCCTCCGCACACCGGTACGCGGCCATCGAGTTCTTCCGGCTGCCGCCCGGCCGCCTGGAGTCCGCCGCCCCGGCCGCCGAGGTCACCGCCGCACCCCACGTGCACGCCCTGCACTTCCCGTTCGCGCCGGGCGCCGAGATCAAGCCGATCACCGACTCCTCGACCCGGCACGGCTACGCCGTCGTCGACGCGCCCACCCCCGCCGAGGCCGCCGTACGGCTGAGCGCCGTGCTCGACACCCTGCGGCCCGTCGTGTCCACACCCACCCACCTCATGGAAGGAGCCGGAGCGCTGTGCTGAGCAACGCCCCCGCCGTACTGCTGATCGGCGGCACCGACTCGCATCTCGACCACGTGAAGAAGCAGGGCGTGTACGTCGTGCTGCTCCAGCACCCGGACAAGATCAGCGCGTACCAGACGCGCACCGCCGACGTGCTCCTGATGGTCGACTACACCGACTGGGACACGGTCCTGCCGTACGCCGAGGCGGCCCGCGCCGTGCACGGCTGCGAGAAGGTCCTGTCCCTCACCGAGGGCGGGCTGACCAACGCGGCCCGCCTCGCCGACCTGTTCGGCTGGAGCGACGGCCGGCGCGGCGAGGTGAGCCGCCGGATGCGCGACAAGCACCTGATGCGCGCCCACCTGGCCGCGCACGGCGCCGCCGGAGTCGACTTCGCCCCGGTCACCGACCGGGAGTCGCTGGACGCCTTCGGCGCGCGCGCCGGCTTCCCGTTCATCGTCAAACCGACCGACACCACGGCCGGGTTCGGGCTGATCCGGGCCGCCGGACCGGACGACCTGGACCGGGTGTGGGAGCGGATCGGGCAGCTGCACGGGCAGCGCACCGACCGCGGCTCGACCTTGTTCAAGGTCACCGGCTTCCTGATGGAGTCGTACGTGGCCGGGCCGGAGTTCAGCGTCGAGACGCTCAGCTTCCACGGCCGGCACGTCGTCGTCGCCGTCACCGAGAAGCTCACCGACGACACGCACTTCGCGGAGCTCGGCCACGCCGTGCCGGCCCGCCTCGACCCGGACCGGCGCGCCGTCCTGACGACCGCCGTCACCGAGTTCCTCACCGTCATGGGGGTCACCGACGGCCCCGGCCACACCGAGATCCGGCTCGGCGCCGACGGCCCGGTGGTCATCGAGTCCCACAACCGGCTCGGCGGCGGACAGATCCCCGAGCTGGTCGAGGCGGCGTACGGCATCAACCTGTACACGTACGCGGCCGGCTGGCCGCTGGGCACGGTCGACGAACTGACCGCGGAACCCGCGCCGCTGGGCGGCGCCTGCACCCGGTTCGTGCTGCGCGACCCGGGCACCGTGACGGCCGTCGCGGGCGTCGAGCAGGTCGCGGCCCGCCCCGACGTGGTGAACGTGTCGGTGTCCGTGAAGGCCGGGGACACCGTACGGCCGCTGCGCGACAACTGGGACCGGATCGGCTTCGTCGCGGTGCGCGCCGAGGACACCGACGCCGCGGTCCGGCTGTGCGAGGAGCTGACATCGCGGACCATCCGCGTCGACGTGGAGCCGGCCGGCGCCTCGGGACGAAAAGGGTGAGCAGATGAGCGTACGGAGCACGGCCGCCCGGCGGAGTGCCGCCGGGCGGGCACTGGCGGCGGCCCTGCGCGAGGACCTGGAGACCGTCCTGGCCCGCGATCCGTCGGTGCACTCGCGGCTGGCGGCCGCCCGGCACCCGGCGCTGCACGCCCTGTGGGCGCACCGCCTGGCGCACCGCCTGCACGGGCGGGGCCTGCGCGGCACCGCGCAGCTGCTGGCGCACACCGCGCGCCGGCGCACCGGGGTGGAGATCCACCCCGGCGCCGTGCTCGGCCGGCGGGTCTTCATCGACCACGGCGCGGCCGTCGTGATCGGCGAGACGGCCGTGGTGGGCGCGGACGTGACGATCTACCACCAGGTGACGCTGGGCGCGGTCGGCTGGTGGGTCGACAACGAACGCCCCGCCGGCCAGCGCCGCCATCCGGCGGTCGGCGACGGGGTGGTGCTGGGCGCCGGGGCGTCCGTCCTGGGCCCGGTCACGGTCGGCGCGGGCGCGCTGATCGGCGCGGGCGCGACCGTCGTCCACGACATCGAGGCCGGCTCCCGCGTGTACGCCCCGCCCTCGGTCGTCCTGCCGCCGCACGCGCAGGCCACCCCGGCCGAGGACCTGGTGCGGCTGCACGCCTCGGCCGGGGCCTGGTGACCCGGCCCGCCCGACCGCCGATCCCACTCCCCCGCCCGTCCCGCCGTCCCGACCCGTCCGCTCCAGGAGCAGAACCATGACCGTCACACCCACCGCCGCGCCCGCCACCGCACGCGCCGCCGCCCCACCCGCCGGGTCCGCCCCGTCCGCCGTCTCCGCCCCACCCTCCGCGTCCGCCCCGTCCGTCGCCGTGGCCGCGCCCGTCGCCGCGCGGCCGGCCTTCTCCGCCCTCGCCCCGGACGCGGCCGGGCGCCGGATCGCCGGCGGGGTCGAGGACCTGATCGGCGGCACCCCGCTGGTCCGCCTCGACCTGGAGGGCGCCGACCCGCGCGTGGAGGTGCTGGCCAAGCTGGAGTCCGCCAACCCGTACGCCAGCGTCAAGGACCGCGCGGCCGGCTACCTGCTGCGGGGCGCCGAGGCCCGCGGCGACATCGGGCCCGGCTCCACGGTGGTGGAGTCCACCTCGGGCAACACCGGCATCGCGCTGGCCGCGCTGTGCGCGGTGCGCGGCTACCGCTGCACCGTCGTGCTGCCCGACAGCGCCACCCCCGAACGCAAGGGCCTGCTGCGGGCGCTGGGCGCCGAGGTGGTGGAGACCCCGGGCGCCGACGGCTTCGCCGCGGCCATCGCGCGCGCCGAGGAGATCGAGCGGGACGTGCCCGGCGCCTGGTACGCGCGCCAGCACGAGAACGCCGACAACGTCCTCGCGCACTACGAGACGACCGGCCCGGAGATCTGGGCCGACACCGCGGGCCGGATCGACGTGCTGATCGCGGGCGTCGGCACCGGCGGCACCCTCAGCGGCGCCGGCCGCTACCTCAAGGAGCGCGACCCGGCGGTCGAGGTGGTCGCCGTGGAGCCGGAGAACTCCCCCGTGCTGTCCCGGGGGTACGGCGGGCTGCACCGCATCCCCGGCCTCAACGGCGGCTTCGTCGCGCCCACCACCGACGCCTCGATCGTCGACCGGGTGGTGCCCGTCCCCGACGAGGCGGCGCCGGCCGAGGCCCGTGCCGTGCTGCGCCGCCAGGGCCTGTTCGTCGGCGTCTCCGCGGGCGCCGCCCTGTACGCGGCCGGTCTGCTCGCCCGGGACCCCGCGTACGCCGGCAAGACCATCGTCGCCATCCTGCCCGACACGGGCGAGCGCTACGTCAGCATCTG
This sequence comes from Streptomyces sp. NBC_00239, assembly GCF_036194065.1. Taxonomy (NCBI): domain Bacteria; kingdom Bacillati; phylum Actinomycetota; class Actinomycetes; order Kitasatosporales; family Streptomycetaceae; genus Streptomyces; species Streptomyces sp. NBC_00239. Next base: position 195,502 of record NZ_CP108097.1, read on the forward strand.
GAACGAGGAGCCTTCGAAGTGACCATCCTGATCCTGCACCGCAATTCGCTCGCCGCGACGCCGTACCACCGGTGGCTCGCCGCGACCGGCTCCAAACTCGTGCTGCTGGCCTCCGCCGAGCAGCTGGCGTACTTCGGCGAGGAGCTCCCGGACTTCGCGCCGTACGTGCACGCCGAGGCGGTGGTCGGCTACGACGAGAGCCCGCGGGTGGAGAACCGGGCCGAGGAGCTGATACGCGAATACGGCGTCACCGACATCGTGGCCGTCACGGAACGGGACATCGAGCGGGCCGCGCTGCTGCGCGAGAAGTTCGGGATGCCCGGGCAGCTGCCCGCGACCGCGGTGCCGTACCGCGACAAGTGGGAGATGAAACGGATCGCCGTGGAGGCGGGCATACCGGTCGCCGACCACGTCCTGCTGCACGCGCGTGAGGACCTCGGCGGGTTCGCGGCGGTCCACGGCCTGCCCGTGGTGGTCAAGCCCCGGCGCGGCCTGAGCTCGATCGGGCTGCGGGTGCTGCGCACGCCGCAGGAGCTGGCCGAGTGGGCCGGGCAGGCCGTGCTGGAGGGCCCGGACGGCGAGCCGGAGTGGCTGGCGGAGGCGTTCGTCGAGGGCGCGATGTGCCATGTCGACGGGGTGGTGCTGGACGGCCGCACGGCCTCCATCTGGCCCTCGCAGTACCAGTACGCGCTGGCCGACTACACCGACCGCAGCGGGCGGGTGGACATCGCGCTCGACGCCGGGGACCCGATGGCGCACCGGCTGATCGCGTTCGCGGAGCGGGTGCTGGCCGCGCTCGGCGGGCCGCCCGACCACGCCTTCCACATCGAGGTGTTCCGCACGCCGGACGACGACCTCGTGCTGTGCGAGGCGGCGTGCCGGGCGGGCGGCGCCGGGGTGCGGGACCTGCACCGGCACATGTTCGCCGTCGACCCGGCGGAGCTGCCGGTGCTGCGCCAGTTCGGGCTGCCGGGCGAGGCGTCCGGGCGCCGGGTGCCGCAGCCGGCTGCCGGACAGCTGGCGTTCACGATGCGCCCGGGCACGGTCCACCGGCTGCCCGACCCGGCGGCGCGGCCGCCGGGCGTGTTCAAGCAGACCCTGTTCGCGGCCGAGGGGGACGTGCTGTCGGAGGCCGCGCACTCGGGCGACTTCCTGGCGGTGTTCCTCGTCGAGGGCGCCGGCCGGGCGGAGGTCGAGCAGCGGATCGACGCGCTGAAGCAGTGGTTCCTGGGCGGCCTCGACGTCCACTGACCCCGCCGGCGCTCGAGGAGTAACGCCCTGACGGGCAAGATCCAGCCTCGCCGGCGCCCTGAGCCTTGGCAGCCTCGCCGGCGTTTGAGGCGAACCCCGGGCAGAGCCCACCCCGGCCGGGCCGACGCCTTGGGGTGCAAGCCCCAGCCTCGCCGGCGTTTGAGGCGCGGGCCTGGGCAGCGCCCAATCCAGCCTCGCCGGCGTTTGAGGCGCGGGCCTGGGCAGCGCCCAATCCAGCCTCGCCGGCGTTTGAGGCGCGGGGTTTGGGGCGGAGCCCCAAGACCAACCCGGCTGGCGCCGGGCACCGGGCTCCGCCCGGACCCGCTCCTCAAGCGCCGGAGGGGCTGGAGGGTGCGGGGGGTTGCCGGGCTCCGCCCGGACCCGCTCCTCAAGCGCCGGAGGGGCTGAAGGTGCGACGGGGTAGCCGGGCTCCGCCCGGGCCCGCTCCTCAAACGCCGGCGAGACTGCCAATGCTCAGGGCGTCGGGGAGGCTGGGACGGGCACCGTTCAGATGCCGTACGAGACGCCGGTGAGGCGTTCGGACTCCTCCCACAGCCTCCGCCAGACACGCGGGTCACGGGCGGAGCCACCGGTGCGCACCGGCCCGGGGTGCCCGCGGGTCTCGGTGAGGCCGAGCGGCCCGTAGAACTGCCCGCCGCGCACGCCGGGGTCGGTGGCGGCGCGCAGCCCCGGCAGCATGCCCCGATCGGCGGGCTGGAGGAACAGCGGGCCCAGGGTCGGCCCGATCCGGTGGAAGGCGGCCGGGAAGTCCCGGCCCAGACCCGTGGCGGCCAGCCCCGGGTGCGCGGCGACGGCGACGGTGTCCGCGCCCGCCGCGGCCAGCCGACGCTGGAGTTCCAGGCTGAACATCAGGTTGGCGAGCTTGGACTGGCCGTACGCGCGGTACCGGCTGTAGCGGCGCTCGGCGTTGAGGTCGGCGAAGTCGATGCGGGCCAGGCGGTGCACGTAGCTGCTGATCGTGACGGCCCGCGCGCCGGGCGTCGCGCGGAGCGTGTCGAGGAGCAGGCCGGTGAGCGCGAAGTGGCCGAGGTGGTTGGTGGCGAACTGCAGCTCGTAGCCGTCCGCGGTGCGGGCCTCGGGGGTCCACATCACGCCCGCGTTGTTGAGCAGCACGTCGATGCGCTCGCAGCGGTCGGCGAGCTCCTTGGCGGCTTCCCGTACGGAGCCCAGGTCCGCCAGGTCCAGGCGCTGTACGGTCAGTTCGGCCCGGGGGACGGCGGCCCTGATGCGGGCCGCGGCGACGGCGGCCTTGCCGGTGTCGCGTACGGCGAGCACGACGTGGGCGCCGTGCCGGGCGAGTTCCTTGGCGGTCGCGAAGCCGATGCCGGACGTGGCCCCGGTGACCACCGCGGTGCGACCGGTCTGGTCCGGGACGTCCTGTGCGGTCCACTTGCGCGCGGCGGTCACCGGGATGCCCCTAGCCGACCGTGGCCGCGGGGCGGCCGTAGCCCTGGGAGACGACCCGCTCCGCGGACTGCGCGTAGTAGCCGGGGTCGGCCGGCAGGTCGGTGTTCAGGCAGTTGACGTAGCGGTTGTACATGCAGAAGGCGGCGGCGATCAGGACGGTGTCGTGCAGGTCCTGGTCGTTCGCGCCGGCGGCGCGGGCGGCCTCGACGGTGGCGGCGGCGACCGGGCGGGCCGCGGCCTGCACTTCGGCGGCGACCTTCAGCAGCGCGCGGACCTTCGGGCTGACCGGGGCGGTCTCCGGGTCTTTGAGCACGGCCGCGACCAGGTCCTGGCCGCCGTCGAGCTGGGCGGCGGCGAAGGCGCTGTGCGAGTCGGAGCAGAACCGGGTGGCGTTGAGTTCGGAGACGTAGGCCGCGATCAGCTCGCGTTCGCCGGCGGGCAGCGAGGCGGGGGCGCGCAGCAGGGCGTCCGCGAGCAGCCCCAGCGGGGCCGCGGTGTCGGGGCGCTGGGCCAGCAGGCCGCTGATTCCGGGAAGGTCGTTGTCGAGCGAGATGTGCGGCATGAGGTGCGGCTTCCTCTCAACGGTGGTGCAGCGGCGGTCCGGGCCGTCCCGGATCGCTCGCGGCGGCGTCCAGCATCTGGCGTACGAGCGCGAGCGGCGGGTGCGCCGCCAGGTAGTGGTGCCGGCCCGGCAGCGTGTGGCCGCTGTGCGTGCCGCGCGTCTGGTGCGCCCAGGCGGCGGCGTCCTCGGCGGTGACGACGGGGTCGCCGGCCCCGACGAGGGTGGTGACCGGGCAGTCGAGCAGGGGTCCCGGCCGGTGGACGTATCCGTCGGCCATCCTGGCGTCCGCCTCGACGTACGGAAAGACCAGTTTCAGCAGGACGGGTTCGGCCAGCAGTTCCGCGACGCCGCCGTCGAGGACGGCGGCGAGCTCGCCGTCGCCGCAGCCGGCGAGGCCCCGGCCGTCGTCCGGGCCGCCGCCGGACTGCGGGGCGGTACGGGTCCGGGGGTCCGTGCCGGTACCTGGGTCGGTACGGGTCTGCGGGGCGGTACGGGTCTGCGGGGCGCGCGCGCCGGAGGCGAACAGGTGGCTCACCGCGACGCCGGCCCGGGCCAGCGACCGGGCGGTCTCGAAGGCGATCCAGGCGCCGAGGCTGTGGCCGAACAGGGCGAGCGGGCGGTCCGCGAGCGGGCTCACGGCCCGGGCGATGTCACCCGCCAGCAGGTGTACGTCGGTGGCGCAGGGTTCCCCGCCGCGTTCGGCCCGGCCGGGGTAGCACACCGCGTGCACCTCGGTGCCGGGCAGGCGGTCGGCCCACCGGGCGAAGAACGAGGCCACTCCGCCCTCGTGCGGGAAGCAGACCAGGCGCCGCTGCGCGTCGGGTCGGGGCGCGGTGCACTGCAGCCAGGTCACCGGTGGGATCAGGGCCACTCGACGTCGACCGATGTGCCGGACACGGACGAGGCCTTGGGCCACTCGACGTTGTCGCCGACGGCGGCGTTCGCGGAGGGGATCGCGAAGGCGGCGGCGAGGCCGAAGACACCGAGGACCACGGAGGTTCGGGCGGCGAGCAGGACGGTTCTCATGACGACTCCTCGGCGGGCGGGGCGTGTTCAAGTGGGACCGATCGTGTTCTGGCGCCAGAAGCTAGCGAAGCCGGAGCCGTGTTGGCAAATAGTTGCCATTCTTTGGCAACTTGCCTGTGTGGGCCGGATATCCGAGCCACCGGCCCCGGGCGCAACACCGGGAACACGGCGATGCCGCGGCGTGGAGGGGGCCAGGTGACCGGGGCGCCCGCCCACGGAAACCCCCCACGCCCGGGCAGAGCCCTGCAACCCCCGCGCACCCGCCAACCCCCGCCGGCGCAACCTCCAGCCCCTCCGGCACTTGACGCGCGGTCCCCAGCGCAGCCCGCCGCCCCCGCCGCACCCTCCGGCCCCGCCGGCGCTTGGGGAGCGGGCCCGGGGCAGAGCCCGGCAACCCCGTCGCACCCCTCAGCCCCTGCGGCGCTTGAGGCCCGAGCCCGGCCGCAGCCCGGCAACCCCTCCAGCCCCTCCGGCGTTTGAGGAGCGGGCCCGGGCAGAGCCCGGCAAACCCCCGCACCCTCCAGCCCCTCCGGCGCTTGAGGAGCGGGCCCGGGCAGAGCCCGGCAAACCCCCGCACCCTCCAGCCCCTCCGGCGTTTGAGGAGCGGGTCCGGGCAGAGCCCGGCAACCCCCCGCACCCTCCAGCCCCTCCGGCGCTTGAGGAGCGGGCCCGGGCGGAGCCCGGCAACCCCCCGCACCCTCCAGCCCCTCCGGCGCTTGAGGAGCGGGCCCGGGCAGAGCCCGGCAACCCCCCGCACCCTCCAGCCCCTCCGGCGCTTGAGGAGCGGGTCCGGGCAGGGCCCGGCTGACCCCGCCCGCACCCTCCAGCCCCTCCGGCGCTTGAGGAGCGGGTCCGGGCGGAGCCCGGTGCCCGGCGCCAGCCGGGTTGTTCGTTGGGGCTCCGCCCCAAACCCCGCGCCTCAAACGCCGGCGAGGCTGGAGGTTGCCCCACAGGGCTCCGGCGAGGCGGAGGTTGCCGCCCAGGCGGGATGTGCCGCCTGGGCACCGGCAAGGCAGGGAGTCGCGCCCAGGGCGCCAGCACAGCAAGGTGTCGCGCCCAGGGCACCGCCACGGCAAGGGGTCACACCCAGGGCGCCAGCGAGGCAGGGAATTGCGCCCCAAGGCAACCTGGCAAAGCAGGCAGACACGCCCGGCGCACGGGCACGGCAAGGGGGCCCAGCCCAGGGGTCGGCGCGGCAAGGGGCCCAGCCCAGGCGCCGGCAAGGCACGGGGGCGCGGCCCAGGGCGCCGGCAAGGCGAGAGGTCGCACCCCAGGCGCCGGCAAGGCACGGGGTCGCGGCCCAGGGCGCGGCAGGGCGAAGGGGGGCGGCGGCGGGGTGAGGGTCAGGCGGCTCGGTCGGGGAGGCCCAGGGTCGGGCGGGGGCCACCGGTGAGCAGGCCGACGACGAGCAGCGTCTGCTCGTCCACGGTCGGCGCCGCCAGCATGTCGTGGACCGGCACCTGGACGCCGAACTCCCGCCCGACCCGCTGGACCAGACGGGTCGTCAGCAGCGAGTCCCCGCCGAGCGCGAAGAAGTCGGAGCGCCGCCCCGGGGTCGGGCAGTCGAGCAGGTCGCGCCAGGCCTGCGTCACGAAGGCCCGTACCTCGCGCACCCCGGCGGGACCGGTGCGGCGCGGGCGGGCACGGGAGCGCAGGGAGTGCACCAGTGCGACCTGGTCGCCGAGGTTGCGGCGGGACATCTCGTGCAGCGGCACGGTGACGCCGAACTCCCGGGCGATCCACCGCACCAGGCGGGTCATCAGCAGCGAGTCCCCGCCGCGGGCGAAGAAGTCCGCGTGCTCGGTCAGGTGCGTGCAGCCGAGCAGTCGGCACCAGGCCCGGGTGACGAACTCCCGTACGTCGGCGGCCTCGTCGGCCGGTTCGGCCGGGGCGGTCTGCGTGGAGCCGGGCGCCGACGTGCCGGTGGCGGCGATGACGGCAGAGCGGTCACGGGTCATTTGGGCCACTCCTGTGGGCATCGTCGGCGGCGGGCCCGCGCCTGGCGTTCACGGCGGGGCCGCACCATCGCGGACTTGGGGCGGTGGTGGGAGGTCCGTACACCTCGTGTTGCCAACCAGCGTACGACAATCACGCCAACTTGACAACGACTTGCCAAGGTTCCAGGCAACATGGCTTGCCGGAACCGGCTCGACCTCTGGTCGAGATGCGCAGGCCAGGACCGTGAAGTGCTTGCTAACCTGCAAGGTTGTTGGCTACCCTCTGGCACAACAGGATCGAAGATTGTGACACGGCAGCGGCAAGACGGTCCCTCCCGGAACCTTCGCACTCCCATACACCGTTGGGGCATACACGTGCTGGAGCAGCCATCATTTGGTCGTCGGCTGAAGCAGCTGAGGACCGAGCGTGGCCTTTCGCAGGCCGCCCTCGCCGGCGACGGAATGTCGACCGGCTACCTGTCACGCCTGGAATCGGGGGCCCGGCAGCCCACCGAACGCGCCGTGTCGCACCTGGCCGGCCGGCTGGGCATCGACCCGGCCGAGTTCGAGGAGTCCAAGGCCACCTCACTGGCCCAGAGCCTCTCCCTCGCGACCTCGCTCGACTCGGACGAGACCAGCGAGCTGCTGGCCGAGGCGCTGGAGTCCGCCCACGGGCAGGACCCCATGCTGCGCTGGCAGGCCCTGTGGCTGCTGGCCCGCTGGAAGCGCCGGCACGGCGAGCAGCACGCGGAGCGCCGCTACCTCGACGAACTCGTCGCGATCAGCGAGCAGATCGGCCTGGCCGAGCTGCGCTCCCGCACCCTCACCCAGTACGCCCGGTCGCTGCGCATCTCGGGCGAGATACTGCCCGCGGTCGAGGCGGCGACGACGGCCTACCGGCTGGCCCGTGACAACGGCCTGTCGGCGACCGACATCGCGGGCGCGCTGCTGGTGCTGGTGTCCGTCGAGGCCGAGGCGGGCCGGCTGCCCGACGCGAGCCGGCACGCGGACGAGCTGACCGACCTGGTCGAGGGCCGCACCGACACGCTGTGGGCCGAGGCCATCTGGACGGCCGGCGCGCTGCGGGTGCGCCAGGGCGAGTTCGCGGTCGCGCAGAAGCTGTTCGAGCAGGCACTGGACCGGTTCGACAGTCGGGAGAACCTGACGCTGTGGCTGCGCCTGCGGGTGGCCATCGCGGAACTGCACCTGCAGAAGTTCCCACCGGACCCGGACGCCGCGCAACGGTGCATCGAGGCCGCCGAGGCGGGGCTGCCGTTCGCGCGGACGCCGGCCCTGGAGCAGGCGCTGACCGTGCTGCGCGCCCGGCTCGCCTTCCATGAGGGCCGGCTGCCCGACGCCCGCGCCCTGGTCGACCGGCTGGGCCGCTCCGACCTGCGGCTTCCCTACCAGACCCGGGTGCGGCTCGACGTCCTCGACAACCAGCTGCGGATCCTGGCCGGCGAGGAGGACGAGGGGCTGGCGGGGCTCCAGCGGCTCGCCGTGCAGGCCCAGGAGAGCTCGAACATAGACCTGGCCGCGGAAATCTGGCGGCTGGCCGCCGAGTGCCTGATGAAGGCCCGCGGCAAGGCGCAGGAGGCCGCCCAGGCCTGAGTCGCGCACGCGCGGCGTCCGAGCGGGCGCCCGGCCGGTTTTCGGCCGGGCGCCCGCTTGCTTTTCCGGAACGCACCCTCAATATTGCCAACATGGTCAGCATTGTGGCAATGTTTTGCCTACAACTGGAAACATTCGACGTCCCACTCGGCAGCACACTCCAACCAGGGGGTGGAGGAGCATGACGATCGCGAGCTTGACCAGGGGAGATACGCACGTCGCCGTGTTGGTGGACGCTCAGAAGTCTGGCAATCTGTTGCCAAAAGCATTTGCCAAATGGGGTGTCCGGACGGTTCACGTGGAGAGCGCCCCGGGCCCGGCGGAAGAAGCGGCCGCCGCCCGGCTGGCCCCGTACACCCCGCTGTGCGTGATCGCCTGCCAGGACTCCGGCGATCCGCTCGCCCACGCCCTGTCCCGGAGGTTCGGGCTGCCCGCCAACGGCGCCGGCGCGCCCCGGCTGGGCACGTACGCGCGCGGCCGCGGCGCCGAGTACACGGTCGACACCGTCTCCCGGTCCGGGCGCCGCCACGTCACCGCCGTCCGCCGGCTGCACACCCGCCGGCAGGGCCTGCGATCCGTCCACGGCCACACCTCGCTGATCGCCCCCGACCACGGACCCGCGCCCGCCCTCATCGGGTACGCGCACGAGGTCCTCGACGCGCTGGGCATCGACCACGGCCCGGCCCACGTACGGATCCTGCTGACGGCAGCCGGGCCGGCCCTGCTGCACGCCTCGCCCCGGCTCGGCGACCGGGTCCTGCCCGGCTACGACGACGTGTGCCTGGGCGCCAACCAGGCCGACCTGACGGCGCTCGCCTACCTGGCGCCGCATGAGTTCCTCGACCGGTGGGCCGGGCGCACCTACGCCAAGCTGTGCGAGGCGCAGGTCGTCGACGCGGCCGCCGACGCGCACGGCGCGGTCGACGGCACCCTCGCCCGGCTCGACCGCGCGGTCGCCGACGAGATCGCGGCGCTGCCGTCCGTCTACTGCCTCGACACCCGGCCGCTGCCCGGCGGGGTGCGGCCGGTGGCGTACACCCTGCACGCCTCGCGCCTCCAGCTCCAGCGGGACCGGCGCCGGATCCGGCAGTTGCTGTCCCGGGCGGCCGGGACCGGGCGATGACGACGATGAACGAGTCCTCGCAGCGCGCCCTGCTGGAGGCCGCGGCGGAGGGCCTGCGCAAGATCGCCACCGACACCCGCAGCCTGGCCGCCTTCGCCGCCCCCGGCTCGGCGCTGCGCGAACTGCTCTCCCCCGCCGCCCGCCGCTACGTACTGGCCCCGGACCGGGCCGGTTTCCTCACGGAGGCGGCGCAGTTGCGCGCCAAGGGCTACCGGGTGACCGCCGAGTTCGCGCCCGCCGACCACGACGGCGACGACCCCGCGCACGCCGAGCGGGCCGTCGTCGAGCACCTGGCGCTGCTCGCCCAGGAAGGGGCCCCCGACCAGGTCGGGTTCGACCTGTCCGGGATGGGGCTGGCGCTCTCCCGCGAGCTCGCCCTGGAGAACACCGGCCGGATCGCGGCGGCCGCCGCCGCCCGGGGCAGCGAGATCGTCCTCAGCATGGAGCGGTACCCGTCCGTCGACTCGGTCCTGGCCGTCCACCACGAACTGTGCGGCCGGTACCCGAACGTGGGCGTGACGCTCCAGGCGCACCTGCACCGCACCGAGCACGACGCGGCGGCGGTGGCCCGCCCCGGACGCCGGATCCGACTGGTCAAGGGGGCCTTCCCGGAACCCGCGCACATCGCGCTGGGCCGCGGGCCGGCCCTCGACGACCGGTACCTGAGCCTGGCCCGCTACCTCGTGGACGCCGGCGCCCGGCTGTCGCTGGCCACCCACGACCCGGTGGTGCTCGAAGCGGCCCGGGAGAGCGGGCTGCTGGCGCGGGTCGCCGAGGTGGAGATGCGGTACGGGGTCCAGCCGGGCCTGTTGCGTGCGCACCGCGAGGCGGGGCGCACGTGCCGCGTCAACGCGACGTACGGCACGAACTGGTGGCTCCACCTCCTCCAACGCCTCACCGAGCACCCCCCGATGGTCCTCCGCGCCCTGGCCGACATCGGCACCGTCCACGCCCCCACGACCGGCCAGACCTACTGACCCCCTACCGAGCCCGCCGACCGCACAGCAACCCCGTCGCACCCTCCACCCCCTCCGGGCCTGACCCCGCGCGCCTCCACCCCCTCCGGCGCTTGACCCCGCGCACCTCCACCCCCTCCGGCGCTTGAGGAGCGGGTCCGGGCAGAGCCCGGCAAACCCCCGCACCCTTCAGCCCCTCCGGCGTTTGAGGAGCGGGTCCGGGCGGAGCCCGGTGCCCGGCGTCAGCCGGGTTGCAGTCTTGGGGCTCCGCCCCAAACCCCGCGCCTCAAACGCCGGCGAGGCTGGATTGGGCGCTGCCCAGGCCCGCGCCTCAAACGCCGGCGAGGCTGCCAAGGCTCAGGGCGCCGGCGAGGCAGAGGCAGGCCCCGCCCAGGCCCGCCTCAAACGCCGGCGAGGCTGGGAATTGCGCCCCACCGCACCGGCAAGGCAGGCAGCCTCGAACGCCGGCGAGGCTGGGAGTTGCCGCCCGGGCGTGGCAAGGCTGAGGGGGGGCGCACCCCAGGGCGTCGCCGGGACGGGGACCGGCGCGGGCGGGGTCAGAGCGGGGGTGCGGGCCGGCGGACCGCTACGGCGGCCGCGTATCCGTCGGGGACCGCGATGTCGCCGACCCGCCAGCCCGGCGGACTGCTGACCGCCCCCGCCCCGGTCCCCAGGTAGTCCAGCGAGGGACTCCGCGCCAACCCCGTACCCAACCCCTTCAGGTACGCCTCCTTCCGCACCCACGCCCGCGCGAACGCCGCCGGCCGCCCCGCAGCCCCGCACGCGGCCAGCTCCGCCTCCTCCTTGGGGTGGAGCACCCCGGTGACCTCGTCGGCCTCCTCGGCGGAGCCGGTCGTCTGTACGTCCACCCCCACCGGCGTCGCCGCGAAGGCGAGCAGCGCCAGGTCCCCGCTGTGGGAGAGCGAGAAGTGCAGCGGCCCGGCCGGCGACGCGCAGGCCAGTGCCGGCCGGCCGTGCGGCTCGCCGCAGCACGGGCAGGGCTCGCGCCGGAACCGCACCCGGTCGGGGGTCAGCCCCAGGTGGGCACCGAGCAGCACCCGCAGCGCGATGTGCGCGGTCAGGTAGCAGCGCCGGTCCGAGGGCCGGTGCAGGGCCGCGGCCCGTTCGAGTTCGGCCTCGTCGAGCAGGGCGCGGGCGAGCGCCCCCAGGCTCGCCGGGCGGGCGGCCGCGTCCGCGAGCCAGACGTGCGGGGCGTCCTGCGGCAGGCGCAGCGGGCCGGGACGGCTGCCGAGGGTCAGCAGGCGCGGGGCGGCCGGGCCCACCGGGCTCCGCAGGACCGGGGCCAGGTCAGCACGCGGCATGGTCTTCGGCCGTCGCGGCGACGAAAGCGCAGGCGTCCACGACGGCGCCGTACGCAGCGACCCGAGCAGTCCCGCCGGCCTCACCGGCCCCGCCGGCCCCGACACCGACGGCGCCCACCCCGCCGGCCCCGCCGGCCCCCAATTCGTCCAGCACCGTCAGCAGCGCCGCCAGCAAGGCGGCCAAGCGGCCGCCGTTGTCCTGGAGGAACACGGCGTGCCCCTCCCACAGCGCGGCCCGCACCTGCGGTGCGGTGGGCAGCCCGGTGCCCGCCGCCGCGGTGCCCAGCAGGCCGGCGATGCGCCGTTCCAGCGGGGTGGGGGTCCAGTCGCCGCTTCGTGCGTCCCGCGCGAGTGCGGACGTACAGGCGCGCAGGCGCGCCACCGCCGCCGGCTCCGTACCCGGCTGACCCGGCTGCTGCGCTGGGGTGTTCGGCATGGTTACTCCTCACGGAGTTCGGATTCACAGCCGTGCGGCCCCGCCGCACCGGCCCCGAAATTGCGCGGCGGCGTGAATAGGGTGCACGTATTCCACCGCACACCATCAAAGGCACGGGCCGCCACACCGGCAAGGCCACTTGGCCAAGTGTCCGGGCTATCTCGGAAAGTGCGCACGCACACTGCGCACGGAAGGAGAAGCGGCCCGCCGGAGCCCGGTTCGAGAATGTTTTTCCCGGCGGAATCGCGGCGCCCGGCGGATGTCGCGTGCCGCGGTCCCGCACCGCGCACCTGGCCCCAGCCCGACCCGGCAAGGGAGACAGCCAATGAGCGATCGTCACCGGCCCCGTCAGCAGCCCGCGCCGCCCGGCACCACCCAGCCCGACGAACCCGCTCCGGTCACCGCGGTCATGCGCGGAGCGGCCACCGCCTCCCCTTCCTACAGCGCCGCCACCGCGAAGGGCGCGGCCACCGCGCTCGTACGGATGCTGATGGAGCAGGGCGTTTTCGGCTACGACGCCCCCGCCGCGCCACCGGAACCCGAGGCCGCAGGGGTGGAGGCGACCCCCTGGGCCCGGATGCGGACGGCCGTCAACCAGGCCGAAGCCGGCCGGGACGCGGACGGCCGGACGGCCGCCCCGGTGCTCTCCAGCGCCAGCCTGATGGGCGAGATCCTCCACGAGACCGCGAGGTCGCGTGCAGTCCACCGCTGATCAGCCAAGACATCAACCCATGTGAATACGACAACACTTGGCCGGAGTCGGACAGAGGAGGTCCGCACCATGGACAGCGGTCGCGCACAGGTTTTACTACCTGAAAGAACCACGTTCGACGGTGAAGCGCAGGCGGTTCTCCGCCGCCTGCTGGAGACCGATATCAGAGCGGATCCCTATCCGCTGTTCAACCGTATCCGCGCATACGGGCCGATCTGGATGAACAGCAGCACCGTAGTGTTCTCCTCCCGTGCGGACTGTGAGGCGGTGCTGCACGCGCCGGCCGCCGGCACGTTCGGCGCCTGCCCGGGAATGCACGGGCCGGCCGGTGACACGGCGGCCTTCCCCGGCGCCCTCGATCCGCTGGAGCACACCCGGCTGCGCCGGCTGCTGTCGCACTACTTCACGCCGTGGGTGGTGCGGGACCTGACGCCCGACCTGTGCGACCTCGTCGACGACCTCCTGGACTCGGTGGCGTCCCGCGGCCGCCTGGAGGTCGTCACCGACCTGGCGTATCCGCTGGCCATGGCCGTCATCTCGCGGGTGCTCGGCATCCCGGAGGCCGACCGCGGCGGGCTGCACCGGCGGGCGCTGGCCGTCTCCCGGGCCCTGGACCCGCACCTCGCCCTGACCGGGGAGCACCCGCCCGGCCTGGACGAGCGGCGCGCCGCCGGCGCCGAACTGGACGCGTACTTCGAGGAACTGGTGCTGCGGCGGCAGGCCGAACCGGCCGACGACCTGGTGTCGGGGCTCCTCGCGGCGCCCGCCGAGAGCAGCCGCACGCCGGTACGGGACGCGGCCGCGGTCTGCCGCTTCCTGCTGGACTCCGGGTACGAGACGACCGTCAACCTGATCTCGGGCGGCATCCTGGCGCTGCTGCGCGACCCGGTCCGCCTCGACGCGCTGCGCGGCGACGGCGGGTACGCGGACCAAGTCGTGGAGGACGTCCTGCGGATGGACCCGCCGGTGCAGCTGGTGCACCGGCACGCCACCGACACGCTGGAGGTGGGCGGGACCCGGGTGCCGCGGGGCACCACCATGGTGCTGCTGCTCGCGGCCGCGCACCGGGATCCCGGGCACCCGGAGTCCGACGCGTTCGCCCCCGGCGGCGGCGCGCTGCGCCACCAGGCGTTCGGGCTCGGCTCGCACTCGTGCATCGGCTCGCCGCTGGCCCGGCTGGAGGCCCGCCTGATGCTGACCCGCTTCGCCCAGCGGGTGGCCGGCGCCCGCTTCGCCACCGGCACCCCGACCTACCGGCCGAACGTGACCCTGCGCGGGCTGCGGGCCCTGTGGGTGGACGCCGACGACTTCGGCTCCCGCGCGATGTCCTGGCAGGAGGTCCAGTCCGCCCAATAACCCCCGACCCCCGCTCCGGCCGCCCGCACCCGGCGGCCGGGGCGCAGCGGCGGTGTCAGGCTCCGGCAGGTCCCGGGGCGCCTCGTCGTCCGGCCCGCGTCACGGAGGCGATCAGGGTGGCCAGGGCGGAGGTGGCCACGAGGCTCGCCACCATGATCATGACCACGCCGACCAGGAAGAGGCCGCTGGCGTCGTCCGACCAGTCGTAGTAGGCGGCGGCGGTCAGCCCGGCCGTGGTGCCGAGCACCGTGCCCGCGACGTGGCCTCGGAAGGCGGCCCAGCACACCGCTGCCAGCAGGGTCAGTACGAGACCGATCACCTGCCAGGCCTCGTAGGGGCCGCTGACCGAGCCGTCGGGGTGTACGTCGCGAAGCTGGTCCCAGCCGAGCCAGGCGGTCCATGCCACGGCAGATGCGAGAGCGGTCAGGCAGGGGGCGAGCTTCGGTGATGTCTGGCGCATGTCCCAAGCATTCCGGCGGGCCCCGGTCCGGCGGCAGGGCTCACATACTCAGCTCCCCATGAGTACTCAGCGAGTGCCGAGCACGACCGCGGCGTTCGGTGCGGCCGCTTCCCACATCGCGTTACGCGCGGTAGATGGTGGGCTGCTCGGCCACCTGCTCCGGGGTGAGCCCTTCGACTGTGAGGTTCCCGGTCCACAGGTGGTCGCGGTTGGCGTACGTCGCCTCGAAGCCGACCCGCTTGCCTCCCGGTTCCAGCTTCCAGCTCTGGTTTTGGAAGTGCGCGAGGCGGTCGCTCCCACAGACGAACGCACGGGTGGCCTGGGTCAGGATCCATTGTGCAAGCTCAGTGTCCGTGGCGGCGGACTTCCCGCAGTTGCGGGCCATGTCCCACAGCCGGGGCCACTCGACCCCCGGTGTCAGCGGGCCGACCACACCCACGTCCCCGATCCGACGTTCGTCAAGGTGGTGGGTGGCATAGCCGAAGACGACGTCGAACATCGCGAACACGGTGACCCTGCTCTGTCCCGACAAGCTCTCATCAACTGCCATGCGGTCTAACCTCTGTTCATGGGTGAGCCCCGGGCGCATTGGCCGCACCCGGGGCTCGTCTTCCGGGGTGGATCAGCAGCCGTCGCCGTCGCCGCAGCAGGCGGGCGGGTTGCACTCCTTCGCGGCATCCCACAGCCGGTCATCGACCTGGAACCCGGCCGCCTTCACGCGGTCCACCACGGACCCGATCAGGGGGCGGGTGCGGACGGTTCCCTTGGGCTCGTGCCCGAGGAAGTACCCGAACTGCTCCTGACACCACGTGGCGTACGCCTGGGTGTGGAGCACGAACGAGTGCCAGCCGGGGTCAACGGCGTCCGACGGGGTCATGTCGAACGCACGGGTGTCGCCCATGACCTTGAGGAAGGCAAGGGCCTGGTCCACGATCCGGCGGGCGGTGGACAGCTCGTGCCCGTACTCCTCCGCGCAGAACACGGAGACCCTCTCGAACAGCTCGGGACCGACCAGGTCCCGCCCGCGCCGTAGGGCGACGGGGGATTCCAGCATCGTCGTCACGTCTGTCTTCCTCTCTCTCGACGCTCGGGCACTTACTGGGGCGGGGGCGGGAACCGGTCTCCGGGGTCGGACATGACCTCACCTCCTCTCGGGTGGTTGGGTGCCGGGCACGGAACGACCGCCGGGCGCGCTCACGGCGCTCCTCGGGCGTCATGTACTCCGCGAGCCGTCTCACGCGGCCGCCTGGCCGGGGCACGACTCGGCGTGCCGGTAGGAAGGCACGGGAACCCCGGCCGTGCGCTCGACGGTTCCCCGGCGGGCGGGCTCAAGGGCCTTGATGGGCCGGTGGCAGGCGGAGCACTCGTATCCGGGCGCGTAGGTGACGTACTCCCACTCGTTCCGGTCGTAGTCCGGGGCTTTCGCCTTCTTCGCCCTTGTCATGTCGTCCGCCTTCACGTCGCCGGGTGTGCTGACGACGGTAGGGACGGGGCCTCAGCGGGCTCTACGGTGTTGCACGCTGTTGCACCGCTTCACCCGAGTGCGGTGAGCGCTTCCCTGATCAAGGCTCGGGCCGGGGCTCCGTGGACGGCGGTCTTGGCGATAGCGGAGAAGGCTCGTAGGTAGGTCTTGATCTCGCCGGGCGCGGTCAGGTTGATCTCTGCCGTCAGCGTCTCGACGGCCACCTGTTGATCGTCGAAGACGTAGAACGCTTCGAGCGGCCAGACGATCCGGGGGGCGGTCCTGGGGATGATCCCGAGGGAGACATTCGGCCGGCGCATCACTGTCAGGAGCGCTTCGAGCTGCTCCGCCATGGCTTCGGGCTCGCACACGAGGTAGTACAGAACGGATTCTTCGAGGAGCAGGGCGAAGCAGTGGTCACCTTCCCGGATCACCCGGGAGCGGTTGAGCCTGGCCTGTACGGCGTCGGCCACGTCGTCGGGCGTCCCCTGGAAGCGCGTGATGCCCTTCAGGAGCCCTGTGGCATATCCGGCTGTCTGGAGCATCCCCGGGACGACGTTCGAGGCATAGACGCGGAAGGAGCGGGTCCGCTGGTAAAGCGGTGTGGTCTTCTCGTGGATGCGTCGCATGCCGTCACGGTGGATCTGCCTCCACTCGGTGTACATGGACTCGGCGTTCCGGGAGGCCGCGATGATGTCCGCCGCCTGGTCCGGGGCTCCGCAGGCTGCGCACCACGCCCGGATGTCTGCGTCCGAGGGCGGGGTGATGCCACGAGCGATGCGGGACGACTTGGCTCGGTGCCAACCGCACTGGACGGCCAGCTCGTGCCCTGAGAGCCCAGCGTCCTTCATGAGCCCTTGCAGGCGGACGGCGACGGCTTTGCGTGCAGCCTGGGCGCTGGAGAACGGAGACGTGGGCATGAGCTGACCGGGCCAGGAATCAGACGGTGTACTTCTCGTGCGGGATGCCGCGCTCCCACACCGCTTCGAAAGCTGCCGTGCACTGTGCCGCCACGACAGGGTCTTCGGTCTGGTCGGTATGCACCCACCGGCCGAGGCCGTCGAAGATGTTGAACTGGACCAGCCGCCCGTCGAACAGCCAGTAGTCGTTACCGGGCAACAGCAGGTCGGATGCCTGGCGGCGCGGGAGCCAGCGGATCTGCTCCCCGGCCGCAATATTGGTGAACGTGAACGAGTGCTCGTACGCGATGTAGTCGCTGACCGGCTCCGAGACGATCCGGGCCCGCCTGATCAGCACACCCTTGGCAGTGACCTCCTGCACGAGGTCGAGCCACGGCCGCCACCAGGAGGCGCGATCGTCCGGGTTCAGCCGGTGACCCTGCTTCCACGCGGCGAAGCCCTCGATCTCGTTGTCCACGCCGTAGCCGTCTCGCATCTCCAGATGAAAGGCCGACTCCCGAACCGACCTGATGAGGTCGGAGAAGTCAGTCAGACTCTGCGACACGAATGGCCTCCTTGAGCAGCGGGATCATCCTGGGCTCAAGGACGATCAAGGCTTCATCAACGGACCGGGGCGCGTCAGCCGAGGTTCGACTGAGCGTGTCAGCGTCCGCCCGTCGCCCCTGCACGAGGATGCGTCGGTCGTCCACCCACACGGCCGGACATCCGTGATCGCCAGACTCTGGATCTTTACCGATGAACCGTAAGGCCATGGTGGCCCTCCCTGTCGAGCGCGTTGCGCCTGGTTGCAGGCTCACTCTGGGGGATGCGTCTGGTCAAGGAGGCTGGAACAGCAGAAACCCCCCGCAAGCGCTGCTTTCAGTGCAAGAGGTCGTTACTGCACCCCGTTTGCAGGGAGTTGCAGCAGTGGACTTCGAGCGGGCGCCTGGTCAGCCGGCTCCGGGACCGGGTGGGGGTCGTGGCACGGGTGGTGAAGGAGCAGACCGCCCCCTCGTGCCCTGGGCGTGAGGGGGCGGGGAGCGGGCGGGGTCTCAGCTGGTCGGGACCGCGTGCAAGGGGCGGGGCGGGGTCGTGCCGCGGGCGGGTAGGGAGCGGGCTACGGTCGCGGCGGGCCAGGCGAGGAGGACGACCGTCATCAGGCCGGCGATGAACCAGGCGGAGGCGTCGCGTTCGCCGGCGTACGCGGCGAGCAGCGGGCCGATGCCGCCGAGCAGCGCGGTGGTCGTGGCGTGCGGCAGGCCGATGCCCAGGCCCCGGACCTCGGGCGGGAAGATCTGCGCGAGCACCTTGGGCAGCACCACGGTGACGCAGCCGAGGAAGAACACGCCGCTGCCGTAGGCGAGGACGAGCCGGCCGAAGGTACCCGTCACGGTGAGGTACCCGTACGAGCCGAGGGCCGCGAACACGACGCTGGAGGCGGCGAGGAAGCGGCCCGCGTCGACGCGGTCGGCGAGCGCGCCGAGCAGCGGCTGGAGCGCGATCATCGAGCCGGTGACGGTGACCGCGACCGCGAACATGGTCTGCGAGCCGGCCAGCCGGTGGCCCATCGCGGGCACGGCCGTCGACCAGGTGCCGCCGACCGCGCCGAGGCCGCCGACGAGCGCCGCGGCGAGCAGCACCTGGCGGCCGTGGCCGCGCAGCACGTGCCGCAGCGAGCCGCGGGTGGCGCGGCTGCGGACCTCGCGGCGGAAGACCTCGGTCTCGGCGAGGCGGCTGCGCAGCACCAGCAGGACCGCACTGAACACCCCGCCGAGCAGGAACGGCACCCGCCAGCCCCATGAGGTCATCGTCTCGGAGCCGAGGTTCGCGGTGAGCGCGCCGCCGAGCAGGGAGGCGACGAACGCGCCGGCCATCGTCGTCATCGAGAACAGGCTGCCGTACAGGCAGCGGCGGCGCGGCGGCGCGACCTCCATCAGGTAGGTGGCGGCGGCGGTCCACTCGCCGCCGGAGGAGACGCCCTGCGCGAGGCGGGCGATCAGGAGCACCAGCGGGGCGATGATCCCGATGTGCTCGTAGGTGGGGACGACGCCGATCAGCAGGGAGCCGCCGCCCATCAGGGCGATGGCCACCATCAGGGCGGGCCGGCGGCCGCGCCGGTCGGCGAGCTTGCCGAGCAGGATCCCGCCGAGCGGCCGGAACAGCATGCCGGTCCCGTACACGGCGAACGCGCCGAGCAGGGAGGTGACCGGGTTGTCGGAAGGGAAGAACTGGGCCGCGAACAGCGGCGCGAACAGCCCGTAGGCGAGCCAGTCGAAGGACTCCACGAAATTGCCCACCACCGTCGCCACGACCGAGGTGCGGCCGGGGCGGCCGGGGCGGCCGGGTCTGGACTGGTGGACGCGACGGTGGCTGACGACAGACATGGAGCCCCCCGGCTCTGGTGCTTACGGCTCTGATGCGTACGGCTGTGGTGCTTACGGCTCTGATGCGTGCGGTTCCGGGACGTCCGGTACCGGAACGTGCGGTTGCGGGACGTGCGTCAGGCGGCGAGGACGCCGGCCGGTTCCCGGTAGTAGTCGAACTCCACGGCCTGCCCGTCGAGGGCGGTGCGCAGTTCGGCGAGCGCCGCCTTCACCGCGGCCCGTACGGCGGGTTCGCCGCAGCCGAGGGCCAGGTCTTCGAGGGCGCGGTAGGTCTCCAGGAGCCGCTGCTCCTGGTCAGCCGTGAGCGGTGAGTTCTCGTTCGTCATGGAGTCGTGCCGCCTTCCACAAGGATCGGGGCAGGCTGCCGGCTTCGGTCAGCTCCACCTGCGGGCGTATGCCTATCTCGCGTTTGAATTCCTCGCCGATGCGGGCGACGAGCGTCTCGGCGGCCGCGCCGACGGCGTCCGTCTCGACCTTCACGTGGATGGTGTCGAGGCCGCGGACGGTGCGGATCGCGGAGTGGAACTCGCGGACCTCCTCGAAGCCGCGCAGCACGTCCTCGATCATCACCGGGGTGATGGACACCCCGCGGATCTTGCGCATGTCGTCGACGCGTCTGAGGATGCCGCCGTCGTAGAAGTCCCAGGTGCGGCCGCATCCGCAGTCGCTGTACGGGCGCTTGACGACGACGTCCTCGGTCCAGTGCCGGAAGAGCTGGATGCCCTCGCGGGACAGGCCGGTGGTGACGCGGACGCCCTCCTCGCCGTAGCCGACGGGCTGCCGGGTCTCGGGGTGCAGGACCTCGTCGTAGCAGGACGGCTCGTTGATGTGGCAGGCGTTGCGCCGCGAGGGGCATTCGAACATGAAGACACCGCCGAACTCGGTGGTGCCGGCCGCGTTGAAGACGCGGGCGCCGAAGGCCTCCTCGATGGTGCGCGTCGTGAAGTCCGAGCGGGGCTCGGCGCCCGCCAGGATCACCTTGACGTTGGCCTCGCGGGCCAGGTCGATGCCCATGTCGCCGGCGGTCTCGATGAGGCGCATGGCGTAGCTGGGCGTCAGACCGAGGACCTCGATCTGGTAGTCGACCAGGAGCCGGATCCGGGTGCGGGAGTCCAGGCCGCCGGCGGGGACGACGGTGCAGCCCATCCGCTCCAGGGCGTAGTGCATGCCCCAGAAGCCGGCGAACAGGCCGTAGCCGAAGGCGACCAGGCCGCGGTGGTGCGGGCGGACGCCGTTGGCGTGCAGGGCCGTGCAGAAGGTGTCCACGCACCAGGACCAGTCGCGTTCGGTGTCGAACGTGCGGATCGGGGGGTTTCCGCTGGTTCCGCTGGTCTGGTGGTGGCGCACGCCCAGCTCCGGCGGGAGCGAGGGCCAGCTTCCGTACGGCGGGGCCACCGCCTCGGCGGCGAGGAGGTCGGACTTGTGGAGCAGGGGCACCCGGGCGGCGTACTCCTCGGGAGTGGTGATGCCGTCGGGTATCCGCTCGCTCCAGAACGGCGAGTTGCGCCGGGCGAACGCCATCGCGCGCTGGAGCCTGCGCCACTGCCAGTCGACCAGCTCCCGGCGCGGCATCGTCTCAGCCTTGCTGTTCCAGTACTCCACAACCCCTCCGATGCAGTGCGCCGGCACCTATGGCCGAAATCCTCGGTTCGGCGGGCGTCCGGTGCATCTTCAGGAGTGCGGTTTCGGGGGCCGGGGCCCCGCGGCCGCCGTCAGGCGGCCGCGGAGGCCTCGGCGCCGGCGTGGAAGGCGCGCACGCCCGCCAGGAAGTTGGAGATCAGGGCCATGCCGTGCTCGGTGCGGAAGCTCTCGGGGTGGAACTGCACCGCTTCCAGGGGAAGCGTCCGGTGCCGCAGCCCCATCACGTAGCCGTCGTCGGCGGACCTGGCGGTGATCTGGAGGACGGCCGGCACGGTGTCCTCCGGAACGACCAGCGAGTGGTAGCGGGTGGCGTCGAAGCCGGGCGGCAGCCCCGCGAACAGGCCCCTTCCATCGTGCTCGATCGGGCTGGTCTTGCCGTGCATCAGCCTTTTGGCCGGAACGACGCTACCGCCGAAGGCCCGGGCGATGGCCTGGTGTCCCAGGCACACGCCGAACAGCGGCAGTTCGCCGGCGAGGGCGCGCACGATCTCGACGTGCCCGGAGGTGTCGGGGTGGCCGGGGCCGGGTCCGAGCAGGATCGCGTCGGGCCTCATCAGATGTACCTCGTCGAGGCGCAGCACGTTGGAGCGCACCATGACGGGTTCGGCGCCGGCGGACATGAGGTACTGGCGCAGGATGTCGACGAAGCTGTCGAAGGCGTCGACGACCAGGATCCGGGTGGGCCGCTCCGGGGCCCGGCGGGCCCCCTCGGGGAAGCTCAGCGTCACAGCAATTCCTTTCCGGCCACTGCCCAGTGGGCGGCGCTCATCTTTGCCAGCGTCTCTCTCCATTCGGATCCGGGCACGGAGTCGGCGACGATGCCGGCGGATGCCCTGGTGCGGTAGGTGCCGTCGCGGTGGAAGAGGGTGCGGATGCACAGTGCGAGGTTGGTGTAGCCACCCACGTCGATCAGGCCGAGGGCGCCGGCGTACAGGCCGCGGCGGGTGCGCTCGACGGACTCGATGATCTCCATGGCGCGGATCTTGGGGGTGCCGGTCATGGTGCCGGCGGGGAACAGGGCGGGGACGATGTCGTAGACGTCGGCGTCGGCGGTCGCCTGCCCGTGGACGGTCGAGACCAGGTGCAGGACGTGCGAGTAGCTCTCGACGGTGAGCTGGTCGGGGACCTCCAGGGTGTCGGGGCCGCAGATCCGGCCGATGTCGTTGCGGCACAGGTCGACGAGCATGGTGTGCTCGGCGATCTCCTTGGGGTCGGACCGCAGCCGGTGGGCGGCGGCCAGGTCGTCGGCCTCGTCGCCGGAGTCGCTGCGCGGCACGGTGCCGGCGATGGGGCGCATCGTGACGGTGCCGTCCTCGATGCGGACGAACAGCTCGGGGCTGGCGCCGATGACGCGGTGGCCGGCGATGCTGCTGAGATACATGTACGGCGAGGCGTTGCGGCGGCGCAGCCGCCGGTAGACGTGGACGGGGTCGATGGCGGAGCGGATGGACAGCTCGTGCCCGATCTGCACCTGGTAGATGTCGCCGACCGCGATGTGCTTGAGGCAGCGTTCGACGTCGGCGTGGAAGACGTCGGGGTCGGTGTCGTCCTCGACGTGCGACTCGGGGACGTCGGGGTCGGTCTCCGGCTCGGGGTGGGTCTGCTCGCACCGGTCGAGGAGCGTGGTGACCTCGTCGGTGTCGAGGGCCGGCCAGTACGGGGACTCGTGGAGGAGGAGTTCGGACTCGTCGGTGGCCAGGTCGGTGACGAGGCAGCCCTGGTGCAGGACGAGGTGGATGTCGGGCAGGCCGGGGCGGGCGTCGATGAGGCGGGGCAGTTCCTCGACGTAGCGGATGGTGTCGTAGCCGAAGTAGCCGAGGAAGCCGAAGGTGAAGCGGCTCGCGGAGCCTTCGGCGTCGAAGAGCGCGGAGGCGGCGCGCAGCAGCGGCCACAGGTCGTGGGGGGTGCGCAGGCGCAGCCCGGTGAAGTCGGCGTCGGGGTCGGGGAGGAGGCCGGTGTCGGGGTCGTCGGGGTGGTCGGGGGTGTCCAGGAGGTGGCGTACCGCGCCGAGGAGGCTGCGGCGCAGGGCCGGGTTGCCCTCGATCGTCACGGTCTCCTCGGTGACCGAGAGGGACAGCAGCGAGCCGAAGCCCAGGAACCGGTACCTGCGGTCGCCGGCCGGGCCGGCCGCGGATTCGAGCAGGTAGACCTCGTCGGTTCCGTACCGGTCGGCCAGGGCGCAGTAGGCGGGCAGCATCGCGAGCTGCCTCGTGGTGTGCCGGTGCGTCGTCACGGGGACGCGGGCCGGCACCTGGCGCGGGTCAGTCATCCTTGGTCCTCGGTCGTCGGGGGGTCAGGTGGTGATCGCGTAGCGGTGCGCGACCCGGCGGGCCGTCAGCACCGCCTTGTCGGGGCCGGACCGGTTGTCGAGCACCCGGGCCGCTTTCCAGCTGACGAAGGATCCGGTGTTGGTCACCGGGTCGAGGTCGGTGTCGACGACGATGTCGGCGTGGGCTCCGGTGCGGCGGCGCAGCCGTTCGGCGACGCCCGCGCCGATGGCGGCCCGGTCCCCGGCGGCGCCGGGCATCAGGTCCATCCGTACGGTGACGGCGTCGGTGCCGTCCGCGTGGCGGTCGATGACGACCTGGTAGCCGAGGCATCCGCGGACGCCTTCGAGTACGGCGGCTTCCAGTTCGGCGGGCTGCAGCATGGCGTCGCCGAGCGGGATGCGGTCGGCGACCCGTCCGATGACGTCGACGACGGGGCCGGGCAGTCCGGCGCCGGGCGGCGCGGGCGTGATCCTGGCGAGGTCGCCGGTGCGGTAGCGGATCAGCGGTTTGGCGCCGTCGACGAGCATGGTCAGGACGAGTTCGCCCTCGCCGTACTCGCCGAGTACGGCGCCGGTGTCGGGGTCGATCAGCTCGGCCAGGTAGTTGGGCTGGGACAGGTGCAGCCGGCCGTCGGGGGCGCCGGTGGCGATGCACAGCGCCTCCTGGGACCCGTAGAGGGTGGGGCGGACCACGGCGGCGGGCCATACGGAGGAGACGTTGGCGGCGAACTGCGGGGTGCAGATCTCGCCGAGCACGAGGAACAGCTTCACGGGCAGGTCGGCGGGGTCGTAGCCGTAGTGGACGGCGGCCTTGGCCAGGCTCAGGCACAGTGCCGGGGCGCACACGATCACTTCGACGTTCAGCTGTTCGATCAGGCGCAGTGCCTTGGCGAAGCCGACGCGCGGGGACTCGGGCCAGATCTTGACGTGGCAGGCGCCCAGCGCCGCGGTCACGTCGGTGAACACGTCGCCGAACGCGTACAGCTCGGAGGGGCCCATCAGCCCGACGACCGGCATGCGGTCCCCGAAGCGGTCCTCGAACAGGCGCCGCCAGGACTCCTCGACGGCCGCGTTGGAGGTGGCGATGTCCTTGGGGCCGCGCGGGCAGGGTGTCGAGGCGCCGGTGGTGCCGGTGGTCTCGTAGTAGATGCTCGCCTCGGACAGCGGCCCGGACAGCACGTCGTGCATCTCGCGGCGCAGGTCGTCCTTGGTGGTGAACGGCAGCTGCGCGAGGGTCTGCGGGGTGACGGCGTCGAGGTCGGTGCCGGCGAGGTGGCGGCGGTAGAAGGGCGAGCGGTCGGTGACGTGGCGCAGCACCGTGGTCAGGCGTTCGGCGCGCCAGCGGTCCCAGTCGTCGCGGTCGAGGGTCCCGTCGTAGAAGGAGCCGCTGAAGCGCTCGTACGTGGCGAGGAAGCCGGCCAGCTCGGGTCGGGCGGCGGTGCTCACTCCTGCACCTGCAGTTCGTTGAGGGCGAGGCCGACGCGCTCGTTGGTCTCCTTGGCCGCGAGGAGGTCGTCGCGGCCGGTGAGCCGGCGGTGCTCGCGCAGCAGCTCGATCATGTCGGCCATCCGGTCGACGAGGCGCTCCACGTTCTTGAGGCCTTCCTCGTCCTTGGCCGCGTCGCCGCGGTGCAGGGCGTGCACGGTGGCGGGGAAGCCGCTGCCGACCACGATCATGCGGTTGAGCAGGGCGTTGACGGTGAGCTGGGCCCACACCTCGCCGCCGCTGTAGCGGCGGGCGACGGAGATGACGCCCGCGACCTTGTTGCTGAGGGGGCGGTCGAAGCGCAGGTAGCCGACGCCGGCCCGCTCGATGAAGGTCTGCATCAGGCTGGCGGTGCCGAAGCCGTGGACGGGCGCGGCGAAGATGATGCCGTCCGCGGCGACCATCTTGGCGACGACCTGCGGCACGCCGTCGGTGACCGCGCACGGGATGGTCCGGTCGTTGCAGTCGCCGCAGGGGCCGCAGCGGTCCATCTTGATGTTCCGCAGGTCCACGGCCTCGAACTCGAAGCCGCGGGCCTCGGCGGTGGCGGCGGCGAAGCGGAGTACGTCGGCGGTGTTGCCGTCCCGTTCGGATCCGTTGATCGCGAGGATTTTCGGCGGTGCGGTCACGAGATGCCTCCCCTGGAAGGAATGGGCTGCTGCGGTGTGCGGCGGGCGCGGGCCGGCTGTGGCCCTTGCAGCGGACCGGACGGCGCGGGGCGCGTCCGAGCTGCGCGGAGGTCCGCGGCGAGGCCCGCCACGCGTCGTGTCCAGCTGTGCGCTGACCCCTCCGACTTCCCGAAATCGTCACTTCTCGGGGATGCGGGGCGCATCTCCTTAAGTGCTGTGCCGTGAACGCGGAATCCCTTGACAGGAAGGGGGGGTCGGGGGTTCGGATCCGGGGCCGCGCGGCGTCCGGGGAGGGCGCGGGAACGCGAAAAGCCCCGCCGCCCCGCACACGGGCGCAGGGCCGGTGTGCGGGGCGGCGGGGCGCGTCCGCGCCGCGTCGTCGGGGCGGCGGGGACGGCTTCCCAGGAGGGCTCGGCGGGCCTCAGCGGGCCTCGGTGGGCCTCTCAGTGGGCCTCAGGCGGGCTCGGGAGGGTCAGGAGGCCTCGTCGGGCAGCCGGACGGACAGGTCGTGGTGGAACTCGTCGCGGGGGTCGTAGCGCTTCTTGACCGCCTGCAGGCGCGGGTAGTTGTCCTTCCAGTACAGCGTGTACCAGGGCACCCCGGAGGTGTTGAGCTCCGGGTCCGCCAGGTCGGAGTCCGGGTAGTTGATGTACGACCCGTCGTTGATCTCGTTGGGCACCGGGACACCGCCGGTCTCCGCGTACACGTCGCGGTAGAACGCGCGGAGCTTGCCGATGTGGGTCTCGTCCTCGGCCTCGTTGCCCCAGACGGCCATGAAGGCCGCCTTGAGGATCGAGTCGCGCTGGGCGATCGCGGTCGCCTCCGGCGCCACGCTGTTCACCTGGCCGCCGTAGCCGATCAGGATGAAGTGGTAGGGCTGGTTCTCGCCCTCGGTGGTGAGGTGCTTGTAGACCTCGCCGATCTGCTCGTCCTTGTAGCCCTTGCGGAGGTAGGCCGCCTTGATCTTGATGCGGCGGACGTCCGGGGTGCCGAGGTCGCCCCAGTTGGGGTAGGCGGAGAAGAAGAGCCACGGCTTGAGGGTCTCGTTGCGGAACGGTTCGACGTCGATGCCCTCGGAGACGGCGGCGAAGTAGTCGTCGATGACGTCCTGGCCGCCGGGCACGTCGTCGTCGACCATCGCGCCGATCGACAGGATGCCGCCCGAGCGGTGCGAGGCGTAGAAGAAGGCCATGATCTGCGCGCCGGCCGAGCCGGGGGCGCTGTTCTTCTCGAACCAGTTGCCGACGTTGTTCAGGATCCGGGTGAAGTCCTTCTCGGACACCGCGTCCCACGGCCACGCGAGGATCTTGGTGTGCCACTTGCCGGGCGCCTTGGGCAGCAGCTCGGCCGGGTCGGAGGACGTCGCGCCGGGCGAGCGGACCCAGTAGCGGGTCACGACGCCGAAGTTGCCGCCGCCCGCGCCGGTGTGGCCCCACCACAGGTCGTGGTTCGGGTCGGCGGGGTCGTTGGTGGCGACGACGGCGCGGGCCCGGCCGTCCTCGTCGACGACGACGACCTCGACGGCGGACACGTAGTCGACGACCGAGCCCAGACGGCGCGACAGCGGGCCGAAGCCGCCGCCGACGAAGTGCCCGCCGACCCCGACCTCGGTGCACTCGCCGGCCGGCAGGGTCACGTTCCAGCCCTTGAACAGCGTCCGGTAGACGTGGCCGAGGGTGGCGCCCGCCTCGATGGCGAACGCGCGCTGCTGCGGGTCGAAGTAGACGCGGGTCATCTCCGACATGTCGAGGAGGGCGCCGCCGTCGCGGGACGCCGCGCCCTCGAAGCCGTGGCCGCCGCTGCGGACGGTGACCCGCTTGCCGTCGGCGACGGCCCGGCCGACCGCGTCGACGACGTGCTCGGTGGTCGTCACGACGGTCACGTAGTCGAGGTTGCCGACGAACCGGTGGTTGCTGCCCCGGCGCAGGCTCTCGTAGCGCGGGTCGTCGGCAGTGATGACGGACGGCCCGAGCGTCGAGACGAACGCCTGCCCGGCGCCGGCGGCCGCACCGGTCTGGGAAGCCTGCTCCGTCGGGGATGGGCGCTCCGCTTCGGTCACGTTCCTACCTCCACACTCATGCGGCTCCGTCGGCGTCACCGCGCGATGATCCAGGTCAACTCGATGAAGGGAAGCCTGCACGCGGGCCGGACGCGGTGTCTTCTCCCGCTGTGCTCAGTGCGCCCCGCCGCCGGGCTCCCCGGGTCCGGCCGGGGCGGAACAGCGCAATCTGGGAGAGGACCGGGCCACGCCCCCGGTGCCACGATCGGTGCCCCGAGTCCTGCTGGTCCGCGGTGGCGCTCGGCGCGCAGAAGACGACCGGGTACAGACCGAGTACAGGAGGCTTGGCGTGAAGATTGGCTTGTGTCTTGGGGAGTTCGCCTGGAACGGCGGCGCCGCCTCGATGGCGGACACCGTCGCGTCGGTGGCCCGTACCGCCGACGACGCCGGCTTCTCGCTGATCGGGGTCGGCGACCACCTGTGGCAGGGCCCGCACGCCGGCGGCCCGGAGCAGCCCGTGCTGGAGTGCTTCACCACCCTCGGCGTGATCGCGGCCCACACCCGGCGGGCGCTGCTGGCGCCGATCGTCGCCGCGGGACACTTCCGCGAGCCCGCCCTGCTGGCCAAGATGGTGACGACCCTGGACGTGCTGTCCGGCGGCCGCGCCGTACTCGGCATCGGCGCCGGCTGGTACGAGGAGGAGGCCGTCGAGAACGGCATCGCCTACCCGTCGCTGGCCGAGCGCTTCGAGCGGGTCGAGGAGACCCTTCAGATCTGCCTGCGCATGTGGGACGGCGAGCACGGAGACGACCGCCCCTTCGACGGCAAGCACTACCGCCAGACGCGGGCGCTGAACGTCCCGCAGGCGCTCACCCGCCCGCACCCGCCGATCCTGATCGGCGGCGGCGGCGAGAAGAAGACCCTGCGCCTGGTCGCCAAGTACGCCGACGCGTGCAACCTCTACCCGAGCCCCGACCTCGCCGACAAGCTCGACGTGCTGCGCGGCCACTGCGAGACCGAGGGCCGCGACTACGGCGCCATCGAGAAGACGATCATCCTGCCCGTCGACCTCGTGGGTGACGGCGCGAAGGCCGACGAACTGTCGGGCATGCTGCGCGGCCTGGCCGGACTCGGCGTCCGGACGGCGATCGGCATCATCGCCGGACCGGACCCGCTGCGCCAGGTGGAACTGCTCGGCGAGAAGGTCATCCCGGCGGTCGCCGACGCATAACCGCCACGCGGGCGCGCCGCCCCCCGTCGTCGCGTCCGCCGTGGTCGCGGGCCCCGGTCCTCCGGGGCCCGCACTCTTTTGCCCGCGCTCGTTTGGCCGTTCACTCCTTTGCCCGCGCTCTTTGCGCACTCATCCGCCCGCACTCATCCGCCCGCACCCGTCCGTCCGCACCCGGCGGTCCGCCCCCGTCCACGCCCGTCCGTCCGTCCGTCCGCACATCCGCCCGAGGGAGACAAGGAGAAGACGCGGTGAAGAGCCGTCTCCAGCGCAGCACCCCGCGCCCGCGCGCCGCCCACCGGCTGGTCTGCTTCGCGCACGCGGGCGGATCGGCCGCCTTCTTCCACTCCTGGGCGGACGCCCTGCCCTCGGTGGAGGTCCACGCGGTGCGCTACCCCGGCCGCGCCGACCGGATGCACGAGCCGTGCGCCACCGACCTGCGGCAGATCGCCCAGGGCGTGGCCGGCGAGCTGGCCGCTTCCGGCGACGGCCGGCCGGTCGCCTTCTTCGGCCACAGCATGGGCGCCCTGGTCGCCTTCGAGACCGCCCTGCTGCTCCAGGCCCGTCCCGGCCTCGTCGACGTACAGCACCTGTTCGCCTCCGCGGCGGGCGCACCGGTGCTCCGGCGCACCACGCGGCAGGACGCGCAGGAGGACGACGAGGACGACGGCGCGCTGGCGGCCACGCTCCTCGCGCTCGGCGGCACCGACCCCGAGCTGCTCACCGACCCGGCCCTGCTCGCGTACGTCCTGCCGTACGTCAAGGCGGACTTCCGGATGGTCCGGCGCTACGTCCACCGCCCCGGCCCGCCGCTCGACTGCCCGCTCACCTCGATCGCCGCCGCCGACGACCGGCACGTGCGCCCCGCCGACGTCGCCGCCTGGTCCGCCCACACCCGCGGCGGCCACCACGGCCGTACGGTGCCCGGCGGCCACTTCTACCTGACCGCCGAACCGCCGTTCGCGATCATCGAACAGGCGCTCGCGGCAGCCGGCGCGCAGGCCCGGCCGGCAGCCGTCTGACCAGGTCACGGCACCCCAACGGAATTGAGCATTCTGAGAGTTGGCCACGTGATTGAACGCTCGGGACGATGGGGAGCACCCACGGCTCGCCACGGGGGATGACGCACGGGCCGCAACACCGGGCCCCGGAAGCGACGTGCGGTCGACACAAGGTGCCGCGGGGACGTCCCCGATGACAAAGGAGAACACCCCATGCGAGCTTGGCTCGAGCGAAAGGCCGCCGTCCCGGGCGGCCGCCGCGGTAAATGGCTGGTCCTCGCAGCCTGGCTGATCGCCGCGATGGCGCTCGGCGGGCTGGCCGGGAAGCTCGCTGAGGTCCAGGACACCAGCGCCAACGCGTTCCTGCCGCGCGGCGCCGAATCCGCCCAGGTCAACGTCGAACTGGAGCGGTTCCGCACCGACGAGGTGCTGTCGGCCGTCGTCGTCTACAGCAGCGGTTCGGCGCTCACCGACGCCGCCCGCACCAAGGCCGAGGGCGACGTCGCGGCGTTCGCGAAACTCGCCGCCAAGGGCGAGAAGGTGGTGCCGCCGCTGGCGTCCGCCGACGGCAAGGCGCTGATCGTCGTCGTCCCGCTGGAGAGCGAGGACCAGGAGGTCGTCGCCGACAACGTCAAGGAACTGCGCGAGATCGCGGCCGCCAACGCCCCGCCGGGCGTCGACACCGAGGTCGGCGGCCCGTCCGCCGCCCTCGCCGACGCCTTCACGGTCTTCGGCTCGCTCGACGGCACCCTCATGATGGCCACCGGCACCATCGTGATCATCCTGCTCCTCGTCACCTACCGCAGCCCGGTGCTGTGGCTGTTCCCGATCCTCGCCGTCGGCTTCTCCTCGGTGCTGACCCAGGCGGCCACGTACCTGCTGGCCAAGTACGCCGACCTGCCCGTCGACCCGCAGAGCGGGGGCGTGCTGATGGTCCTCGTGTTCGGCGTGGGCACCGACTACGCGCTGCTGCTCATCGCCCGCTACCGCGAGGAGCTGCACGTACAGGAGGACAAGCACGCGGCCATGCAGACGGCGCTGCGCCGCTCCGGCCCCGCGATCCTCGCCTCCGCCGGCACCATCGCCGTGGGCCTGGCGTGCCTGGCCCTCGCCGACATCAACTCCTCGCGCTCCATGGGCCTGGTCGGCGTCGTCGGCGTGCTGTTCGCCTTCGTCGCGATGGTCACCGCCCTGCCCGCGCTGCTGGTCATCGCCGGCCGCTGGGTGTTCTGGCCGTTCGTGCCGCGCTTCGGCACCCCCGCACACAAGAGCCGTACGGTCTGGGCCCGCGTCGGCGACGCGGTGGCCCGCCACCCGCGGCGCGCCTGGCTCACCACGCTGGGCGTCACCGCGGTCCTCGCGCTCAGCACCTTCGGCGTCAACATGGGCCTGAGCCAGGACGAATGGTTCGCGGACAAGCCCGGCTCCGTCATCGCCCAGGAGCGGATCTCCCAGCACTACCCGTCCGGCGCCGCCGACCCGGCTGTCGTCATCGCGACGAAGGCGGAAGCGGCCCAGGCGGAGCAGGCCGCCAAGGGCACCGACGGCGTGGCCGAGGTCACGGTGTCCGGCGACTCGCCCGACGGGCAGCTCACCCAGCTGGCGGTGGTCCTGAAGGACGCCTCGGACAGCGACGCCGCCAAGGACACCGTCAAGGCGCTGCGCGACAAGACCGGCGCACTGGTCGGCGGCACCGCCGCCCAGACCCTCGACAAGGAGGAAGCCACCGCGCGTGACCTGGGCGTCGTCGTCCCGGCCGTGCTGCTGGTCGTCCTGCTGGTGCTGATCTGGCTGCTGCGGGCGATCGTCGCCCCGCTGGTCCTCCTCGCCACCGTCGTCGTGTCGTACTTCGCCGCCTTCGGCGCCTCGAACCTGCTGTTCGAGAACGTCTTCGACTACAGCGGCGTCGACTGGGGCATCCCCCTGCTCGGCTTCGTCTTCCTGGTCGCGCTGGGCATCGACTACAACATCTTCCTGATGCACCGGGTGAAGGAGGAGGCCCAGCTGCACGGGCACGTCAAGGGCGTGCTCACCGGCCTGAGCAGCACCGGCGGCGTGATCACCTCGGCGGGCGTCGTGCTGGCGGCGACCTTCGCGGTCTTCGCCGGGCTGCCGCTGGTGTCCATGGCGCAGATGGGCGTGGTCGTCGGCATCGGCGTCCTGCTCGACACGTTCCTGGTGCGCACCGTCCTGGTGC
This sequence comes from Streptomyces sp. NBC_00239, assembly GCF_036194065.1. Classification (NCBI taxonomy): domain Bacteria; kingdom Bacillati; phylum Actinomycetota; class Actinomycetes; order Kitasatosporales; family Streptomycetaceae; genus Streptomyces; species Streptomyces sp. NBC_00239. The sequence goes on from NZ_CP108097.1 coordinate 226,876, forward strand.
CGGCCCTCGCCCTGGACCTGGGCGACCGGTTCTGGTGGCCGGGCGCGCTGTCCAAGGCCGGCGGGGCGCCGGTTCCGGCGCAGGGCCAGTCCGGTGACAGCGACCGCGAGCTGAACCGGGTCTGACCGTACGACCCGTAGGACCCGTACGACCCGTAGGACCCGTCCGGGCCGCCGGGCACCCCCGCAGCAGGGGGTGCCCGGCGGCCCGGAGCCGTTTCCGCGGCGTCCCCCGACCGCCCCCGGCCGTCCCCCGGCCCGCTCGGCGCAGCCTCGGCACGCCCGCGGCCAGCACCGCAATCGAGAAGATGGGCCCGCCGGTCCCCCCGCGACACGATGAGACCCGCGGGCCGTTGGCAGCCCGTCGGGAGAGGGGACATGGCGTGTGGGGCGATGAGGACGGTACGGCCACGAGACTGTGGTCGATGGCCAATCTGGGCACTCCGATGGCCGTGCGGACGGCGGCGACACTGCGCATAGCCGACCACATCACGGCCGGCCGGCACACCGCGCAGGAGCTGGCCGAGGCGGCCGGGGTGCACGCCGGTGCGCTGGAGCGGCTGCTGAACTACCTGGCCGTCCGCGGCGTGTTCGACCGCGACGACGAAGGCCGGTACACGCTGACCGCGCTCGGCGAGCCGCTCCGCGAGGACCATCCCTCCGGCGTCCGCGCCTGGTTCGACGTCGAGGGCAGCGGCCGCGGCGAGCTGTCGTTCGTCGACCTGCCGCACAGCATCCGTACCGGCGAGGCCGCCTTCCCGGTCCGCTACGGCCGCCCCTTCTGGGAGGACCTGGCCGCCGACGCGGACCGCGCCGCCTCCTTCAACAAACTCCTCGGCGACGACGTCGCGGTCCGCTCGCCCGGCATCGCGACCGGCTTCGACTGGGCGTCGGTCGGCCACGTCGTCGACGTCGGCGGCGGCAACGGCTCGCTGCTGACCGCCCTGCTCACCGAGCACCCCGGGCTGCGCGGCACCGTGGTCGACCTGCCGGACGCCGTGCAGAGCGCCAAGGAGACCTTCGCCGCGGCCGGCCTCGACCACCGCGCGAACGCCGTCGCGGGCAGCTTCTTCGACGAGCTGCCGGCCGGCGCGGGCGGCTACGTGCTGTCGCTGATCCTGCACGACTGGGACGACGAGCAGGCCACCGCCATCCTGCGGCGCTGCGCCGAAGCGGCCGGCACCGGCGGCTCGGTGTTCGTCATCGAGTCGATCGGCTCCTCCGGGGACTCCCCGCACACCGGCATGGACCTGCGGATGCTGTGCATCTACGGCGCCAAGGAGCGCGGCGTCGCCGAGTTCACCGAGCTGGCCGCGGCCGCCGGACTGCGGCTCGCCGCCGTCCACCCCGCGGGCCCGTCCGCGATCATCGAGCTGACCGCCTCCTGAGGCCCAGGGATTCCACCGCACGAGGAGCTGCCCCATGGCCGAGCCGGTCATGCCGCTGACCGAGGCGTTCGCCGCCTTGGGCACGCCGCACGGACGCCAGGATCCGTACCCGTTCTACGAGGCGATCCGGGCGCACGGGAACGTCGCGCAGCGGGCGCCCGGCCGGCTGGTGGTGACCGGCTACGAGGAGTGCGCCCGCGCGCTGCGGGAGCCGGGGCTGCACGTCCAGGACGGGAAGAGCTACGACGCCCACTTCCCGGCCTGGCGGGCGCACTCCTCGCTGCGGGCCTTCACCAGTTCGATGCTGTACAGCAATCCGCCGGACCACACGCGGCTGCGGAACGTGGTGAGCTTCGCGTTCACGCCGCCGAAGGTGCAGAAGCTGCACGCGGTCATCGAGGAGATGTCCGACCGGCTGCTGGACCGCATGGCCGGCCTCGGCGCGGACGGCGCGAGCGTGGACGTCGTCTCCGAGTTCGCCTCGCGGCTGCCCATCGCCGTGATCTCCGCCATGATGGGCTTCCCCGAGCAGGACCAGGTGTGGTTCCGCGACATGGCCTCCCGGGTCGCCGTCTCCACCGACGGCTTCACCGACCCGGCCGCGCTGGAGCAGGCCGACGCCGCGATGGACGAGATGAGCGGCTACTTCGGCGAACTGCTCGGCCACCGGCGCCGCCACCCCGCCGACGACCTGGTCACCCTGCTGGCCGGCGTCCACGACGGCGACCCGGACCGGCTCGGCCACGAGGAACTCATGGGCACCATGATGGTGCTCCTCACGGCCGGGTTCGAGACGACGAGCTTCCTCATCGGGCACGGCGTGATGCTCGCCCTCGACCACCCCGCACTGGGCCGGCGGCTGCGTACGGAACCGGAGTTCGCCGCGGGCTACGTCGAGGAGATCCTGCGCTTCGAGCCGCCCGTGCACGTCACCAGCCGGATGGCCGCGCACGACCTGCGGCTGGGCGACGTCCCGGTGGCCGCCGGGGACCGGCTGACGCTGATCCTGGCCGCCGCCAACCGCGACGCCCGCCGCTTCGCCGCCCCGGACCGCTTCGACCCGGACCGCACCGACAACAAGCCGCTCAGCTTCGGCCTGGGCGCGCACTTCTGCCTCGGCGCCCCGCTGGCCCGCCTGGAGGCCCGCATCGCCCTCCCGGCCCTGCTGCGCCGCTTCCCCTCCCTGACCACCCTGGAGCCCCCGGTCTACCGCGACCGCTGGGTCGTCCGCGGCCTGGAAACCTTCCCGGTCTCCCTGGGCCCGGACGCGGCAGCCCTGACCCGGCAGCCCTGACACGGCGGCCGCGGGAAGCCCCGCCCGCGCGCCTTGAGGTGAAGACGCGCAGACGGGGCGTGAAGGGGGCCTCAGCCCACCGCCGGCACGGGATGGTCGGGGGAGTCGAGCCACACCCGCTCGCCGCTGTCATCCACGGTCAGCCCGAAGCGATCGAAGCCGGGTCGGCCCTGCTTGTCCCACCAGCGCCACGCCGCTTCCAACTCGTCCCACAGCCGGCGGGGCCCGGACTGCACAACCGGGAACGTGGTGCGGCCCTTCTCGTAGTCCACCGTCGCCCAGGACGTGATGCCCGTGTCCATAAGCCACAGGCGGTAAGCCCCGCCGTCGCCCCACTCAACCCGACAGAACAAGTCGGGTACCTGCACCCCTATGGCGAACATGTGGACCCAGTCGCCCACGTCGTCCGGGGACAACCCGGTGTCTGACCGGGCGCCGGTACCGGGCCACTCCCCGCCGTCGAGAAAAGAACCCGTCGGGGGCAGGCTCTTCCGTTGAGCACGCATCCGCATGAACGCCGACGACCCCATGAAGGAACCGGACGCCGTACCGTCCTCGGCAACCGTCAGGCGCGCTACCGCCTCCCCGCCGTATGTCGGCCCCCACGGGGTGACGATGACGCCTCCTGACCGTGCCTGCGCCCGCCACTCAGGGGGCACGCTGCCGATGGAGCACGTAGCGATCAGCCGGTCAAACGGGGCCCGCTCCGGGTAGCCCTGCGCTCCATCGCCGACGTGTACCAGCGGACGGAACCCAGCGAGGTTCAGGCGGGTGCGTGCGTCTTGTGCACAGGCCTCGTCCACCTCGATCGTGACGACGTTCTCGGCGCCCAGTCGGTGAGACAGGAGAGCAGCATTCCAACCCGTCCCGGTACCGATCTCCAGGACCGTTTGCCCAGCCTCGACGCTGAGGGCATCCAGCATCGAAAAGACCATCGTGGGCATGGAGTTGGAGCTGGAAGGGGACTTGCCTTTGCCTGGCCCAGTGTGTGCGCCGTCATCCCACTGCGTCGTGATCGGCGCATCCCGGTAGACGGCCTCCCACCACGCTTCGGGCTCCTCGCTGCGGATCACCCGATCACTCTGCCGGTTCATACCGGCGCGACCGGGCCAGATCGCGTCCGGCATGAACGCATGACGGGGTACCGATTCGAACGCAGGGAGCCAATCGCTCTTGAGGGCCCCCTTTCCCATGAGCACGGAGGCGAGCCCCTGGGGGCCCGCCTCCTTCGCGGTGCGCTCGGTCACTTGCCGTCCGCCGGGTCCTTGCCGTCGTTCGTGTTGCCGCCCTCGTCCGACCCGCCGCCACCGTGCTTGTTCCCACTGTCGCTGTCATCCTGCGGGTTGCCGTCGACCATGGTCAGCCACCACATGCGCATGTTGATACCTCCGTTGTCGATAGTGCGTGGATATCCGCCCGGCCGACCTCGGCGACGGCCGGGTGCTGATCGCCGGTCACCGCGAGCCGTCCGCCCGCACGCAGCGCGTGTGCCAGTACGCGACGACGGCCGGCCCGTCCTGCCGGGCGAACATCCCCCGGCGGGTGAGCTGCCCTGCCGGAATCGGCATGCAGCACGACGGGCAGATCTCAGGCGTGGGGGCGTAGGTCGCGTACTCGTACGTGTCCACCGTGTCTGCCGCATCCGTCTCTCGAGTCGCCATCGTCGCTCGCCGTCCTCCATGTGGGCGCTGCCGTGGGTGCGGCCTCAACCTCGGCCCCGGGTGCCGGGCCTGGTTGATCCCGCGAGATGAACGTACGGTCGCGCTGCGTGCGGTAGGACTGACTGTGAGTACGTGTTACGGCAGGGGTAGGACCGGGGAGCGCGATGGCCACGAGACCGATCACCGGCACCATCACGGGCTTTGTGTTGCGCATGGCTCGGGAGTCGGTACCTCTTTCGCAGGCGGCGATGGCCGAGGCCCTCGGTGTGGACCTGGCCACCGTGCAGGGCTGGGAATCGGGCCGCAGGCCCGTCGCGAACATGCGGGCCATGGATCTGCTCGGCCTACGGCGGCGGTTGGGCGGGCTGGGCGCGGACGCGGCGATCACCGGGATGCTTGACGCGGCGATGGACGCGGACCGGATCATCAGCGCCACCCTCACCGGCGCCGACGGGCCGCACCCCTTGGCCGAGTGGGTGCACACTCGAGACATCGCCCACATGCTTGCCTGGGCGCTTACCGGCATCCGACCGCCCTCCCTTGCCGGAATTCCCTCCCCGCGACGGAGAGGCCCATCCGCAGCGTCTCCACTCATGCCCGCGCAGGATCGCGCGAGGTTTTTCGAGCAGCTGCGGTTCACGGCGGAGGCCGCGCCCCGGAACGACGCCCAGGGGGCTCTCCTCCACCGCCAGGCCCTGTACCTCACCTCGTACGACACAAGCCCGGAGGCGGTGGCGTGGACCGCGCAGGCCCTCCATGCGCGACGCGGTCTGCTCGCCCGGCGGGGATGGACCCCGCAGTGGGCAGAGGCGCGTTCGACAGCCACCGCCCTGGCCCGGCTCGGCGACCCCGTGCCGCTGTGGGACTTCATCGAGCGGGCGATGGTGGACGACGATGCCGGCGAGGCAGCGAACCTGAATTACTGGGCGTATTGGCTGGGTGGGACGCCACTGCCGCAGTCCGACGACTTGTTCATGCGCGACCGGCAACTGACCGGGTGGGATCCCGTCACCCTGCTGCGCGGGCTTACTCACGGACTTCACCACGCTCCGGGGTACGTGGACCTGTACGCGCACACCATGTGGGCCCTGCTGACGGCCCACCCGTGGCTCGCGCAGGTGCCGGGGCGGCTGGTGCGGAACCTGGCGGAGCGTACCGAGCAGCTGCTGGACGGAGGCGGAATCTCCGAGAGATCCCGCAGCGAACTCGCCGGTGTGAACTACGTTCTACGTGATCGAACCTGACGGACCGGAGGTCACCACATGGCAGACGAGACGGCGAACGCCCAGGGCACGGCCGGCTTCCTCTTCGAGATGGGTGTGCTCAAGAACGCGAAGCGGACCGGCTGGTGGTTCACCGGGAACAACAACCCGGAGTCGATCGCGGAGCACTCGTTCCGCGTCGGCATCGTCGGCGCCGTCCTGGCCATGATGGAGGGCGTGGACCCCGCCAAGGTCGCGCTGATGTGCCTGTTCCACGACACGCAGGAGACCCGGATCGGCGACATCCCGCACATCGGCCGCCGGTACATCGAAGCGGCCACGAACGAGACCGTCACCGCAGACCAGGTCTCGGCCGCACACCCGGCGGTCAAGGCAGGGGTGCAGAGGGTGGTGGGCGAGTACGAGAGCGGCGACACCCCCGAGGCGATCGTGGCGAAGGACGCCGACAAGCTGGAATGTCTGGTGCAGGCGGTGGAGTACCGCGCCCAGGGCTACACCCTCGTACAGGACTGGATCGACACCTCGCTCTCCAGCCTCAAGACGGCCTCCGCGCAGGCCCTCGCGGAGGCTGCTCTGACCATGTCGCCGCTGGAGTGGCGGAAGACCTTCCTGGGGCAGTAGGGCGGCCCGGGAGACACCGAAGCCCCATGCCTGGTCGGACCCCCGGCCGGGCATGGGTCGGGCCCCGTGCTCACAGAGCACGGGGCCCGGCTTTATGCCGTTCGCGGTCACTTGGCGCCGACCGCATCACCGCCCGCCACCGCGCCGGGCGCCGTCTGGGGGGAAACCTCGGACGACTCCGTGTCCGCGCCTTCCGCGGCCTCGGCGGCCTCGGTGTCCGCCTCGCCCTTCGCGGCCGCCTCGGCCTCGCCGATCGGCGGGACCTGGCGGAGCAGGACGACGAAGGCGACTGCGGCGGCGGCGATGATGAGCGCGCCGACGCCGGCGACGACGTGCAGGCCGGAGAGGAACGCCTCGCGGACCGGGTCGGCGAGCGCGCCGGCGAGCCGGTCGGGGAGCTGCGAGGCCGCTCCGGAGGCCGCGGCGACGCTGTCCTTGACGGCGTCGGACGCTCCCGCGGGCAGGCCCGCGGGGACGTTGTCGGCGATGTCGCCGCGGTAGACGGCCACGGCGAGGGTGCCGAGGGTGGCGACACCGAGGGCGGCGCCGAACTCGTTGCCCAGCTGCGACATCGAGCCGGCCGAACCGGCCTTCTCCTCCGGTACGACCTCGACGACGAGGTTGGTGCCGAGGGCGACCACGGGGGTGCCGAAGAAGGAGAAGAGCGCGAAGCAGGTGATGAGCAGGCCCGGGGAGGTGCCGTCGAGCTGGGTGAGCACGATGAGGACGGCCACGACGCCTGCGAGCCCGCCGCCGACGACGTACGCGGGACGGATCTTGCGCGCCAGCATCGGCGTGATGCCGAAGCCCATGGTCGCGAGGACCATGCTCGGCATCAGGCCGAGGGCCGCCTCGACCGGGGTGAAGCCCCGCACCGACTGGAAGTACTGGACGAGCAGGAACATCACGGTGCCGCCGACGACGCTGTTGGCCAGCATGCCGACGAGCGCGGCGCTGAAGCGCTTGTGGGCGAACAGGCCCACGTCCAGCAGCGGCTCGCTCAGGGAGCGCTGGCGGCGTACGAAGGAGACGCCGAGGATGACGCCGAACACGATGGCGCCGGCGGGCAGCGGGGCCCAGCCGTCGCGGGCCAGCTCCTTGATGCCGTAGATGACCGGGATGCTGGTGCCGATGTTGAGCACGACGCTGAGCGGGTCGAGCCGGCCGGCGTTCTCGCTCTTGAACTCGGGCAGCAGCTTCGGGCCGGCGATGAGCAGGACCAGCATGGCGGGCACGCCGAGCAGGAAGACGGATCCCCACCAGAAGTGCTCCAGCATCACGCCGCCGACGATCGGGCCGAAGATGGCGCCGAGCGGGAAGACGCTGGCCCAGACGGCGATCGCGACGGAACGCTGCTTGGGGTCCTTGAAGATGACGCTGATCAGGGACAGCGTCGAGGGGGTCAGGGTCGCGCCGGCGATGCCCAGCAGGACGCGGGCCGCGATCAGCATGCCGGGGCTGGTGGAGAACGCGGCGACCACCGACGCGACACCGAACGCGGCGGCGCCGATGAGCAGCAGTTTGCGGCGGCCGATGCGGTCGCCGAGGGTGCCCATGGTGACCAGGAAGCCGACGATCATGAAGCCGTAGATGTCCATGATCCACAGCTGCTGGGTCGCGTCCGCCTCCAGGTCCACGGCCAGGTGCGGAAGCGCCAGGAGGAGAACGAAGACGTCGAGGGCCACGAGCAGGGTGGGCAGGGCGAGGACCACGAGCCCCAGCCACTCCTTCCGCCCGGCCCTTTGTCCTTCGCCAACAGTCATGTCCCTCAACTTTCCTCGTGAGCTCGGCAGGCCGGTCGCCTCACGCCCGGCACGCAGGAATACACCGGAGCGTTCCACGCTGCAAAGCGGAGCCACATCTTGCTGCGTGCTGTCTTTGGCGATCCGGGAACTCACCTGCCGTTTGCGGCATAGCAATTTCGAAGATGATGACGACTTGGGCAAGTCCGTAGCGTGTACATCAGAGCGGTCCGGAAGCGCGGTTTCCCCTTGGGGAGGCCTCACCGGTCCGCATTTGTCCGCCATTTCCCCACGCCCAACGGAGTTTTCACATGCTGCAGAACACGTCTCGTTTCCTTGCCCGCGCCGGTGCCACCGTCGGCGTCGCCGCCGGACTCGCCTTCGCCTTCCAGCCGACCGCGATGGCGGCGCCCGGTGTCACGGTGACGCCCGCCACGGGCCTGTCCAACGGCCAGACGGTGACCGTCTCCGCCACCGGGCTGACCCCGGGGACCGTCTACCACGTGGGCCAGTGTGCGGTCGTGGAGCCGGGCGTCATCGGCTGTGACGCGACGACCTCCACCGACGTCACCGCCGACGCCGCCGGCAAGATCACCGCCCAATTGAAGGTGCACTCCTCGTTCCAGGCCGTGGTCGGCGCCAACGGCACGCCGTGGGGCACGGTCAACTGCAAGGTCGTCAGCTGCTCGGCGGGGCTCGGCAGCAACTCCGGTGAGGGCGCCGCCCAGGCGATCACCTTCGCCTAGCCGGCACCTCTTACCAGGTCGCCACCCTCGCCCGGACATGACGAAGGCGGGTCGGCCGCGTCTTTTTCCCGCACGCAGTCGACCCGCCTCATGTCATGCCCCTGACAGCATCCTCGCATCAGACCTGCGGTACCGCCCCGCCGGCGACATCGCCGGCGAACCGCCCGGCCGGGTCGACGCGTTCGCGCACCCGCGCCACCGCCGCCGCCTGGTCCGCGCCCAGATGCCGCTGCGGCCGCCGGGCGTTCTCCACCAGGCTGGGCAGCGTGAACCCGGTGTCCCACGGCTGAAGTGCCTCACGGACCCGGTCGCAGTGCTCCTCCAGCGCCGCCACCGTCACCGTGCCGAACGGCGGCCCCGATCCCATGTAGGCGTACGAGGCGTCCACCCGGTTGAGCACCCCGCCCGCCGGGTCGGCCACCGCGAACGCGCCGCCGAGCTGCCGCAGCGAGGCGACCACCAGCGGGGACTTGGAACCCTCGCCCACCACGTCGAGGAACGCGGCCGCGCCGTCGCCGCCGAGCTCGTCCAGCAGCATGTGGTCGCCGACGAACGGCACCGGGTCCGCCGGATCCATGTGCGCGTGCAGCACCGCGGCCGGCTCCGCCGCGTGCCAGCTGTCCAGCAGCGGCGCCCCGATCGCCCGCAGCGGGCCGAGCAGTTCCTCGGCCTCGCGCCGGGCCGCCTCCGCGTCGCCCTCGGCCGCCGCGAGCACCGCGCCGTCCACGCACAGCACCGGCCCCGCCGCCAGCTCCGGCGGCACACCTGGCACCGGCGGCAGGTTCATCAGCCGCAGCGACGTCGTCACCGTCCGGGGCGCGCCCGGACTCCAGCGCAGCCAGGCCTCGAGCAGCCGCTCGGCCAGTGCCGCCGGCCAGTACGCCGCCCCCGTGACCACCCGGTGGGCGGGGAACAGCGCGACCTCCACGGCCGTGACGACGCCGAAGCCGCCGCCCCCGCCGCGCAGCGCCCAGAACAGATCGGGGTCCCGGTCCGCGTCCGCCCGTACCAGCGTGCCGTCCGCGGTGACCAGTTCGACCGCGCGCACGTGGTTCGCGGCCAGGCCCGTCGTACGGCCGTAGAAGCTGGCGCCGCCGCCGAGCGCGTAGCCGACGACACCGACGCCGGCCGACGAGCCGTGCGGTGCGGCCAGCCCGTGCGCGGCCGCCGCCTCGACGACCTCGCCCCAGCGGGTGCCGGCCGGCACCCGGGCCACCCGGCGCTCCGCGTCGATGCGCACACCGCCCGCGATCCTCGTACGGATCAGCAGCGAGCCGTCCATGGGGCGGGCCGCGCCCGAGGCGTGGCCGGTGCTGATCACCCGTACCGGCAGGTCCCGGTCCTGGGCGTGGGCCAGCGCGGCCCGGATGCCGTCGACGCCGTCGACGGTCACCGCGGCGGCCGGGTGCGCGGGCGCCGCCAGGTTGAAGACCTGGCTGGCCGCTTCGAAGGCGGGCGTGCCGGGCAGCGAGACGCCCGCCGGCCCGACGGCATGCGTGGTCATCGGGTCTCCTCGCGCACGGCGGTGATGAAGACGAACGTGCCCGGCCCGGACTCCTCGCGGATCGTCAGGCCTGCCCCGGCCAGCCAGCCCTTCAGCTCCTCGAGGTCGAAGAGCTCCAGCCCGCCGGAGTGCTGCGGGAAGCGGTGCGCGTGCGCGAAGTAGGCGTAGACCGGGTCGTCGGAACGCCGGAAGGTCAGCAGCGTGAACGTGCCGCCGGGCTTCAGGCAGCGGCCGACCTCGGCGATGGCCGCGGCCGCGTGGCTGTAGAAGGCCTGCAGCGCGTTCCAGCACACCACGGCGCCCAGCGAGGCGTCGTCGAAGGGCAGGTCGCTGGCGCTGGCCAGCACGGACGGCACCTCGGGGAGGCGGCTGCGCAGCGCGGTCAGCATGGGCAGGCCCATGTCGAGGGCGACCAGCCGCTCGGCGCCGACGATCTCCGCGATCACCTCGGTCCAGCGGCCCGCGCCGGCGGCGAGGTCGAGGACCGGCCCGTCCACCGGGTGGATGTTGCGGGCGAGATAGCCGTCCTCGCCGTCGAGGGTGATGTCGCCGCCCCAGTTCTGACCGCACAGCCGCAGGAACGCGGGCCGGGCCACGGCCTCGTAGAACAGGCCCATGCTGGGCACCTGGGAGAGCTTCTCCAGGAAGTCGGCGTGCCCGCCGGCGTCGTCGGCGGCGCGCTCCGTCAGATCGAGGATGCCGCCGGCCACCGGGTAGGAGACACCGCAGCCGGCGCACGTCACACCGCCCTCTCCGGCCCGCAGGTCCGCCTCGCAGGCGGGGCAGCGCAAGGCGGCCAGGTGCGGGGTGAACAGGTGCGCGGCGTCGACCCGGCCGGCGTCCGCGCCGTTGCCGGTGCGGCCCTGCACGGTGGCGGTGGGCGTGTTCTCGGGGGCGCCGTTGCACATCGCCCAGTACGCCTTGGCGCCGGTGTAGCCCAGCACGGTACGGGTGTCGTTCTCCCAGTTGGCGGTGATCTGCTCGGACGTGAGCGCGTTGATCCAGCTCGCGTCGAAGGCCAGCTCGTCGGCGTTGAGGGTCCACGCGGACGGCGAGGGCCACACCCGGCCCAGGTCCGGGCGCTCACCCGGTTCCAGGACGGTCAGGGCGCGGTCCAGGCGCGACAGGTCGTCCGGGGAGAGGCCGATGTCGAGCACGGCCTCCAGGATCCGGTCCCGGTCGGCCGGGAAGTGCGACAGGAGGTAGACCAGCGCCAGCGTCAGCGGCTCCCCGTCCCGGGCGCCCGGCACCAGGCCGAGGAAGAAGTCGAGGTGCTCGCGCACGGCCGAGGCGACCGGCCCGTCGAGGGCCGGGTACTCGGCCTCGGCGAGCAGGCCCAGCAGGACGAGGAGGTGGCCGAGGTGCTCGGGGGCGGCCTTCGGCAGCACGGCGGCGATGACCGGTACGGCGTCCTGCGCGGCCGGGGTCAGCGCGCCCGCGTCCCACACCGCGCCCACCAACTGCCGGTACGCGGCGGCGCTGTCCTCCGGCGCGGCCTGCAGGAAGGCGCCGACCAGTTCGGCGACGCCGGGGTGAGTGGTGGGAACCTTCATAAGAGCGCGTCCTCTCCGGGGTGCTGCTGCGGCGGGATGTGACGGCGGCGGCACCGGGCAGACGGAGAAACGATGGCCCCGGGGCCCGGCGCGCCCGGTCCGGATGCTGCCAGCGGCCCGATCCCCGCGGCATCTTCTGAACTGCCCTGTCCCCCGCGCCGCCACCGCACCGCCGCACCGCGGACCGCCGGCCGCGCGCACCACACAACCCGCCGCGCCGCGGGCCGCACGCACCACACAACCCGCCGGACCGCCGGCCGCACGTACGAAGCAACCCCTCACGCCGCGGGCCGCACGTACGAAGCAACCCCTCGCGCCGCGGGCCGCACGCATGAAGCAATTGCGGAGATGCGGCGCGATCCGGCCACGGCACAGGATGCAGCGGGGCGGGACACGTGTGCTCCCGGCCCGTTCGTCCCTGGTGGGCCCCGTCGCCCGCCCGGCCAGCCCACCTCGCCGGCTTACGGTCCGAAGCATCCGGAGTGCGCATGCAACCCTTCCGCATTGACATCCCGCAGGCCGACCTCGACGACCTGCACCGCCGGCTCGACGCGACCCGCTGGCCGGACGAGCTCCCCGGCGTCGGCAGCACCCGCGGGGTGCCGCTGGACCAGGTCCGCGAGCTCGCCGCGTACTGGCGCAACGGCTTCGACTGGCGGGCCGCCGAGGCCCGGCTCAACGCGTACCCGCAGTTCACCGACGAGATCGACGGCGAGGACATCCACTTCCTGCACGTGCGCTCCGCCGAGGCGGACGCGACGCCGCTGCTGCTGACGCACGGCTGGCCGGGCTCGGTCGCCGAGTTCCTCGACGTCATCGGCCCGCTGACGGACCCGCGCGCCCACGGCGGCGACCCGGCGGACGCCTTCCACGTGGTCATCCCCTCCATACCGGGGTACGGCTTCTCGACGCTGCGCCAGACCGGCTGGGACGTGCCGCGCATCGCCCGCGCCTGGGCCGAGCTGATGCGGCGCCTGGGCTACGACGGCTACATCGCGCAGGGCGGCGACGCCGGCTCCGTGATCTCCCAGGCCCTCGGCGGCATCGACGCCGAACACGTCATCGGCGTGCACGTCAACATGCTGATGACGTTCCCGTCCGGGGACCCCGCCGAGCTCGCCTCGCTCGACGAGCGCGACCAGGGCCGCCTGGGCAAGCTGGCCCGCTTCGACGGAGAGCTCTCCGGCTACATGAAGGTGCAGGCCACCCGCCCGCAGACGCTCGCGTACGGCCTCAACGACTCGCCGGCCGGCCAGCTCGCCTGGATCACCGAGCGGTTCGCCGAGTGGACCGACCCGGAGCGCGCCGAGCCGGAGGGCGTCGACCGCGACCTGCTGCTGACCATCGTGTCGATCTACTGGCTGACGGCCACCGCCGGCTCCTCCGCGCAGTTCTACTACGAGGGCGCCGAGGGCGTCCGCCAGGCCGCGGCCGGCATCCTGCCGCCGCCGCTGACCGTCCCCGTGGGCGTGGCGGTCTTCCCGCACGACATCTTCGTGCCGATCCGCAGCTTCGCCGACCGCGACATCCCGACGATCACGCACTGGACGGAGTTCGAGCGGGGCGGCCACTTCGCCGCCCTGGAGGAGCCCGCCCTGCTGACCCGGGACCTGCGCGACTTCGCCCGGGCCCTGAAGCCCGCCGCCGCCCAGGCGTGACCCGGAGCTCCCGCCCCTCCCCACGACGACGAGAAAGAGGCACCGGCATGACCGCAAGGACCGTGATCGACGTCTGGGTGGCCGACCTGACGTTCCCGGGCTACATGGACCGGCTGCACAAGCTGGCCGAGCAGTTCGAGCAGGCGCACCCCGAGTACCGGGTCAACGTCGAGGGGCGGGACTTCCGCACGCTGTCGACGGAGATCGCCGAGGCCGCGGCCGCGGGACGCCCGCCGGCCGTCGCCGAGTACTACTTCGCCGTCACCCGCGCGGCCCGCGACTCGCAGAACCACGAGGGCCGGCCGCTGTTCACCTCGGTGGAGAAGGCGATCGGCGGGCGCACCGAGATCCTCGGCGAGCCCGTCGTCATCGACGACATCCACCCGGCCGTGCGCGAGTACTACTCGTACGACGGCGACCTGACCTCCATGCCGACCGTGGCCACGGCCATGCTGACGTACGGCAACGCGAACGTCCTCAACGCGGCCGGCGTGACGGAGCTGCCGAAGACGTGGGACGAGCTGGAGAGCGCCTGCGAGAAGATCGCGGCCCTCGACGGCGGCCCCTCGCACGGCGTGACGTGGTCCAACCACGGCCTGTTCTTCCAGCAGGCGATCGCCGTCCAGGGCGGCGAGCTGGCCGACAACGACAACGGCCGCTCGGGCCCCGCCACCAAGGTCAACCTGGCCTCCGACGAGATGCTGACCTTCGCCGGCTGGTGGAAGAACCTCCACCAGAACGGCCACTACCTCTACACCGGCAAGATCCCCGACTGGGAGGCCAACCTCAAGGCCTGGGCCAGCCAGGACGTGGGCCTGCGCATCACCTCGTCGAACGACCTCAACTACATGGCGCAGGCCGCCGAGAACAGCGGCTTCGAGATGGTCGTCGGCCGCTTCCCGCGGGTCGACGGGCAGCCGTACGGCGGCAACATCATCGCCGGCACCTCGCTGTGGCTCACCGACGGGCTGGACGAGGCCACCCAGGACGGCGCGCTGGCCTTCATGAACTTCCTCAACAACCCGCGCAACGCGGCCGACCGGCACAAGGCGAGCAGCTTCGTGCCGGTGACCCGCTCCTCGTTCCGGCTGCTGGAGGAGGAGGGCTGGTTCGACGAGCACCCCTGGCACCGGCTCGCCTCCGAGCAGCTGGGCTCGTACCCCGAGGACGCCCCGCAGGAGGGTGCGCCGCCGTGCGTCGGCGCGCTGTTCGGCGACTTCGCGGGCGCGCAGGACGTCATGACCCGCGCCATGAGCGACGTACTGCTGGAGGACGCGGACATCACGCAGCGGTTCTTCGGGGCGACCGCGGAGGCCCAGCAGCTGCTGGACGAGTACCACGCGGACGCCGCCGTGGCCGGCCCCCGCAAGCCGACCAGCCTGCGCGTGGAGTACTTCCGGGACGCCGAGCTGTACACCGGCGCCGCCCTGGAGAACGCGGTACGCGCCGACTGACCCACCGGTGACCGAGCGGCCGCGGAGGTGAGGGACCGCGGCCGCTCCACCATGTCCGGGTGCCGGCGCGGGCGCCCGGCCGCCGCACGCACGGCGCGCGACCGGGGGTGGGCAACGCGAAGGGACCCCCGCGCCGGGACGGTCGTCCCGGCGCGGGGGTCCCTCTCCTGCGCCCCCGTTGTGCGGGCCTTGCGGCCCGCGGGCCGGTTCAGCCGGCGAGGAAGTTCTTCAGCTCGGGGGCGAGCACCGCCGGGTCCGGGGCGATGTCCTGGCCCGCGAGCGCCTGGTGCTTACAGTCCGGGACGGTCTCGGCGACCTTGTGGGCCGCGGCGTGCAGCCACGGAGCGGCGTTGCCGCCGTAGACCGCGAGCACGGGAGCCTTCACGTCGGCCAGCTCCGCCGGCACCGAGAAGTCGCCCATGATGGTGGTGTCGTACGGAAGGGTGTGCGCCAGCGACTCCAGGTCGCCCCAGAACGGCGCGAACCGCATGCCCGCGACGGCCTCGGCCGGCGCGCCCATGCCCTGGACCATGAAGAACTCCACCGCGTCGCCGCGGCGCTCGGCGGACGTGAGCTCCTTGAGCTGCTCGGTGAAGTCGGCCGGCGGCGTCGGGCCGTCCTCGCCGATGATGAACGGGGTGTCGTACAGCGCCAGCTTGGTGATCGGAACGCCGCTGGCGGCGGCCTTCAGCGCGAGGGCGCCACCGGCGGACATGCCGAACACCTTCGCGGCGCCGCCGGCTTCGGCGATCAGCGCGGCGAGGTCCTCGATCTCACGCTCGACCGCGTACTCGTCGGCGTCACCGCTGTCGCCACGACCACGGCGGTCGTAGTTGTACACGGTGAAGTGCGGGGCCAGCTGCTCGGCAAGCTGCGTCATCACCGGGTGCGCGCGCTCGCTGAACGACCCGCCCACGAGGATGAGCGGCTCGCCCTCCCCGGATCGGGTGTAGGCGATCGTCGTACCGTCGGCGGACTGGACTGTGTTCATTGTTCTCCTGCCACTGAATAGCCGTGTGGGGTCGCAGATGCTTGTGGTTCTGCCGGAATCAGCCTGGTGCCTGGTCAGCGGCCCCGCATCTTCTGGAATGCTCGATTCGGTATCCGAAGGGGTAACACGGCATTTCTGAAGATGCCCGTGGGGCGTGGGCGTGCAAGTCTGGCCGGAGCGCCGTCCACAGGATTTAGGGGAGAACCATGGGTAAGTTCGCGCCCGTCGAGGAGTACGTGACCGGTCTCGCGGACCATCCGCTGCGTGACATCGTCGACAAGCTCCTGCCGGTCATCAACGCCGCGCTGCCGGAGGCCTCCACCGGTGTCTACCATCAGGCGCCCACGTGGAGCGTCGGCGAGACCCTCGGCAAGGGCAACGTCTGCTACTTCCGCGCGTTCGGCAAGTACGTGACCTTCGGCTTCTGGAAGGGCCAGCTGCTTGACGACCCGTCCGGCCGGATCCAGGCCGCCTCCCGGGAGATGGGCCAGGTCAAGCTGACCTCCGTCGACGAGATCGACCCGGACCTGTTCACCAACTGGCTGCTCCAGGCCCGCGACCTGGAACTCGCCGAACTGGGCAAGTAACCGCCCCCGCTCGCACGGAAGGTGTCCCGGCCGATCCGGCCGGGACACCTTCTGCATGTGACGCCCGCTCAGCGCGCGGCCGGGCTCAGCGCGCGGCCACCCCCTCGCGGACGACGCCGTCGCCACCGGGCGCGCTGCCGCTGCCCGTACCGCTGTCGCCCTGCGGCGGGACCTGCCGGTCCGCGCGCTCCTTGCGGTCCACCCACCGGTGGACGGCCTTCAGGATCGGCTGCTCGACCAGGAAGTGGCTGATGCTGGAGATGATCACGGTGCCGATGAACACGGCCGACATCAGCTCGACGAAGCCGATCTGGCCGCGCAGCACGTTCATCAGGGCGGGCGGCTCACCGAAGATGCTGCCGCTCTTGAAGTAGAAGTACATGACGGCGAAGTGCCACAGGTAGATGCCGTAGGAGATACGGCCCAGGTAGCGCGACACCGGGTTGCTGACGATCGCGTCGATGACCCGGGACTTGGTCCCCGGCACCGTCAGCGGCATGACCAGCAGGTACGAGAAGACGAGCAGCAGACCGTACTGGACCAGCGCCGTGTCCGACGCCTCGTAGTCGCCGTAGCCGGGCTTGCCGAACGGCTGGAGGCAGTTGACGAGGTAGACGGCCAGCGCGCCGAGCCACAGCAGGTTCGGGCGCTTGCCGGCGAGGCGGTACAGGAACGGCTTGTCGTCCGGGTCGATCTCGACCTGCACGTGCATGATCGCCATCCACATGCCGAGGGCGAAGGCGCCGCCGACGGCCAGCGGCCACCAGTATTCCTGCGGGAAGGGGCCCATGACGGGGCGGTGGATGTAGTACGTCCAGCACGCCGAGAAGACCACCAGGGCGGCCGGCGGGATCAGCATCCGCCGGACCTTGGCCCGCACGGTACGGGCCCCGCGGGCCAGCCAGTGCATCACCAGGGCGAACACCGGCAGGGCCAGGTAGTACTGCATCTCGGCGGGCACGGTCCAGGCCGGGTCCATGCCGGGTATCCAGGTGTAGTCGTACACCTGGAGCATCAGGATCGGCCGCAGGACGTACCACGGCCCGTCGATGGAGTCGTAGTTCAGCAGGAACACGCAGGTCAGCGACAGGAGGATGTACGCCGGCCAGAGCCTGGCCAGCCGCTTGACGAGGAACGGGCCGACCGCGGGCCACTTGGAGCCGGTGAGCGTCCAACGGGCGAACGGACGGTAGAGCAGCATGCCCGAGAGCACGAAGAACGGGCCGAGGAAGATGGGCCGCATGCCGGCGAGGAAGAAGGCCCCGACGTCATTGCTGGGCGTGTCGGCGTAGGCACCCATGACGCCCGCGGTGAACGAGACGTGTACGGCGGTCACCGCGAGCGCACAGAGCGCACGGACGCCGTCGAGCCCCGGGACCCGCTTTCTCACATGGGCCGGTGCCCCCGACCGGTTGGCAGTCACCACTGCGAGCTCCTTCTGTCGACGCCGAGATGGCTCGTTCAGCATCGCGATGGCTCAAATTCGCGGCATCCTCTGGATTGCGGAATCGGCCGCTACTTCAGCGGGTCCCGAATACCGCGTCGGGTACGGGGAAACGCCCGGCGAGGTGCACGGCCGCCGACAGCGCGGCCCACGAGGTGAGTTCGATCAGCTCGCGGTCGCCGGCCGAGCGGGCCCGCAGCTCCGCGATGTCCGCCCCGGTCAGCTGGTACGGCGCGAACGCGGTCAGCAGCGCCACCGCGGCCGCCGGCCGGTCCTTCGCGTCGACCCCGTCAACCGCCTCGGCCAGCCAGGCCCGGCTGGGTCCGGCGGCCGCGCCGTCCCAGTCCTTCAGCCGGCCGCGCACGCACTCCCGTACCTCCCCGGGGATCCAGCCGGCGGCCTCCTCGACCGCGGCGACCGCCCGGCCGGCGGCGCTGGCCACCGACGGATTGCCGGCCGCCCAGGCCAGTTCCGGCGGCAGCGGCGCCTCGGGCAGCAGGCCGAGCGAGGCGCCCGCCCGCAGCGGCCCCGGCGCCACCGGGCGCATGCTGCGCGCGACGGTGCGCATCACCGGGCCGCGCACCACGCCGGGCGCCTGCTTCGGCATGGGCGAGTCCTCCAGGAACACCGTGACCATGCGGTTGAGGTAGTGGAAGGTGAGCGCGGTGCCGCAGATCTCGGGGGTCTCCGCCGCCGTGAACGGCAGCGCGCCCGCCGGGCCCTGCGCCGGCCGGCCGCTCGCCGCCGCCCACTCGGCCAGCCCCGCGGCCGCGGCGCGCGGCGCGGGCAGCACCTCCATCGCGGCCCGGTGCACCTCGACGCAGTACGGGCAGGTGTTGGCCTGCGACACGGCCGTCGCCACCAGCTCCTTGTCGGCCCGCGACACCAGCCCGTCGGCGAGCAGCGTCTCGCGCAGCAGCAGCCAGCCGGCCGCGAGCGGGCCCGGCGCCGGCGAGTGCAGGGCCAGCGGCGGCGCGAGCACCCCGAAGTCCGCCTCGGCCTGTCCGTACACGCGCGCGACCACCCCGTCCGCCTCGCCCGGCCGCACGGCGCGGACGTACCGGATCTGGCCCAGCGAGCCGCGCAGTACCGCCCGCACGATCGGCCTCACGGCCACCACCTCCTAGGGTGCGGAGCCTCCCGGCCGACGACGGCCGGACCCCGCCACGAGATCTCGTACGAGCCTGTCCGCTCGCACTGACCGGCGCATCTTCAAGGCTGCTGCGGCCCGTGCCACCGGGACCGCCGGGGCCGGACGGGACCTCACAGCACGTCAGAAGATGCAAGTTCGCTGTCGCAGACACGACGATTTCGGGAAGTAGCCGGGGGCATTTGCGCCCTCTCACGGAAGTGCACGGCTCACGACCGCCACCTCGGGAGGCCGAGGTGCACGGTGCGGCCCGAGAAATCCTCCAGATGGGATGGGAAACACCATGACCGTTGACCTCTCGCACGCCCCCACCGCCACCACCCACGTCGCGTCCATCTACAACTCCGCCGTCGCCGCCTGGGCGATCGCGGCAGCGTGGGAGCTCGGTGCGCTGGATGCGCTGTACGAGGCCAGAACGCTGGATGCGGAGGAGTTCGCCGTCACGCACGGCCTCGATCCGCAGGGCACCACCGGCCTGTTCCGCGCCCTGTCGGCCGTCGGCCTGGTGGAGCGCACCGGCGCCCGCGTCGTCGCGAACGACTCCTTCGACGCCGTCTACCACAACAAGTCGTTCTTCCACTGGCTCAGCATCGGCAGCGCCGAGCTGTTCCGCGAGCTGCCGTCCGTGCTGCGCAACGAGAACCGCAAGGGCGACTACTACACGCGCGACGCCGCCGCGATCGCGTACGCCTGCCGCGAGATCGACCACGTCACGTACGCGCCCACCTTCTGGTCGGCGCTGGGCCGCGTCGACTTCGACGTCACGCACGTCGCCGACCTCGGCTGCGGCAGCGGCGGTCGGCTGATGGACTTGATGCGCCACTTCCCCGGCGCCCGCGGCATCGGCGTCGACATCGCCCCGCCGTCCATCGAGGTCGCCAAGGGGGAGGTGGCCGCCAACGGGCTGGCCGCCCGCACCGAGTTCTTCGTGGGCGACGTGCTGCGCCTGGAGCGGCGGCCCGAGTTCGACGAGGTCGAGCTGCTGACGTGCTTCATGATGGGCCACGACTTCTGGCCCCGGGAGAACGCCATCGCCACCCTGCGCCGGCTGCGCGAGGTGTTCCCGAAGGCCAAGCGCTTCCTGCTCGGTGACGCGACCCGCACCAACCTGCCCGACACCCAGCTGCCCGTGTTCACGCTGGGGTTCGAACTGGGGCACGACCTGATGGGCACCTTCATCCCCACCATCGACAACTGGGAGTCGGTGTTCGCCGCCGGCGGCTGGGAGCTGGTGCGCACCAACCGCATCGAGATGACCGTGGGAGAGGTCATCTTCGAACTGGGCTGAGGCCCGGGCGCCACGGCCGGCTGCGGCGGGGGCGGTGCAGCGATGCACCTGTCCGCCCTCGTCCCGGCCCGCCTTCCACCGACCGCAACGATCGGCTTCACCTCGGAGGTTTCCGGTGACAACGCTCGCAGCGGGGGTCGCACAGGCTCTCGCCGACAGTGGCATACGGCACGCCTTCGGGGTGGTGGGCGGCGGCAACATCCTGGCCACGGCCGCCCTGACCGCGCACGGCGTGCACTACACGGCCGCCCGCCACGAAGGCGGCGCGATGGCCATGGCCGACGCCTACTACCGGGTGTCGGGGGAGGTCGCGGTGTGCACCACGACCCACGGCCCGGGCCTGGCCAACATCGCCACCCCGCTGGCCGAAGCGGTCAAGAACCGCAGCGCGGTGGTCCTGCTGTGCGGGGACGCACCCGTGGCGGGCCGGCGCCCGCACGACATCGACCAGAGCGCGTTCGCGGCCTCGCTGGGGGTGGCCGTCGTACGGCTGACCGACCCGGCGACGGCCCGCGCGCAGGCCGCGGCCGCGGTGCGCAGGGCCGCGGACGAGCAGTGCCCGGTGGCGCTGTTCCTGCCCGGCGACCTGCTCGCGGCGCCGCTGCCCGAACCGGAGCCGGCCGCCCTCGCCGCGCACCTGCCCGCCGCCTCGCTGCGGCCGGCGGCGGAGCCCGACGCCGTGCACGCGGTGATCGACGCGCTGGCCGGCGCCCGCCGCCCGCTGCTGCTGGCCGGGCTCGGCGCCTGGCGGGCGCAGGCCGGGAAGATCCTCACGGAGCTCGGGGACCGCCTGGGCGCGCTGTACGCGACGACCGTCATGGCCAACGGCCTGTTCGACGACACCCCCTGGTCGCTGGGCGTGTGCGGCGGTTTCGCCTCGCCGCCGTCGGCCGGCCTGATCGAGCAGGCCGACGTGGTGGTCGTGTTCGGGGCCCGGCTGGACACCTTCACCCTGCACGGCGGCCGGCTGCCCGGCCCGCACGCCACCGTCGTCCAGGTGGACACGGCCGACGCGCCGACGTCCGACCGCGTCGACCTGTGGGTGCGCGGCGACGCGGCGATGGTCGCCGCGCAGCTGCTGGACTGCGTGGACCGCGCGAAGGTGCCGGTGTCGGGCTGGCGGGAGGAGGCCGCGGCCGAGATCGCGGCCGGCGGCTGGCCGGCGCAGCCGTACGAGGACGCCGGCACGGCGGACCGCATCGACCCGCGCACCCTGACCTCGGCGCTGGCCCGGCTGCTGCCGGACGACCGCACCGTCATCACGGACGGCGGCCACTTCATCGGCTGGCCGGCCATGTACTGGAGCGTGCCCGACCCGGCCGGACTGGTCTTCACCGGCGCCTCGTTCCAGACCATCGGCCTGGGCTTCGCGGGTGCGGTGGGCGCCGCGGTGGGCCGGCCCGATCGTACGGCGGTCCTCGCGGTCGGCGACGGCGGGGCGCTGATGGGCCTGCCCGAGCTGGACACGCTGATCCGCACGGCCCGCTCGGCGCTCGTGGTGGTGTACGACGACGCCTCGTACGGGTTCGAGGAGCACATGTACCTGCCGCAGGGCGCCGACCCGCGCACCACCGGCTTCGCCGACACCGACTTCGCGGGGGTGGCCCGGGCGCTGGGCGCCGAGGCCGCCACCGTCCGGGTGCCCGCCGACCTGGACGCCGTACGGGCCTGGCTGGGCGCGGGCGGCCGGGGCACCCTGGTCCTCGACTGCAAGATCGTCACCGAGGTGATCGCGCCGTACCTGGCGGACCTGCTGGGGGTGCCCCGCTGACGGTCCGGGGATGCCCCGCTGACCGGGGTCCCGGGCGGGTCCGGTGACCCGTCCGGTCCCGGGCCCGGGGCTCAGTTGCCGAACATGCCGTTCCTGATGTCCCGGAACTCCTCGAAGGAGTTGAGGTCGGGGACGGTCCAGCCGTCGAGGTCGTACTCGCCCAGGCACTGGTCGACGAACGCCTTGTACTCGTCGAGCTGCCCGGACGCCGACTGGGCGAACAGCAGCTCGGCGCGCACGGCCTCGTGGTTGCCGGCGTAGTTGCGCTCGTACAGCTCGTGCCGGCCGCCGAACTCGGTGCCGACGGCGTCCCACAGGAGCTTGAGGACCTTGACGCGCTCGACGGCCTCGATGCCGCCCGAGCCGCGGACGTACTTGTCGAGGTACGGGCGGATCTCGGGGTTCTTGAAGTCGTCGGCGCTGGAGTTGAGGTAGATCAGGCCGCTGGCGACGTCCTGCTGGACGATCTCCTTGATGCGCGGGTAGCCGATCTGCATGAACCACCGGTACGCCATCCCGTACTGCGGGTTGGGCAGCACCGCGCCGTTCTTCCACTTCACCGGGTTGCGGGCGGCGGCGTCGGACAGGCCCCAGAAGAGGTTGCGCCAGGCGAGGACCTCGCCGAGGCGGGTCTGTACCCCGCGGAAGTCCTGGGTGCCGGTGATCTCCAGGGCCTTGGCGAGGGCCCCGGCGATGAACTCCAGCTTGACGGCGAGGCGGGTGCAGCCGTGGAAGGTGAAGCGCTCCATGAAGCCGGACTGCCCGGAGAACATCTGGATCTTGCCGATGTCCCCGTAGATGAACACGTCCTCCCAGGGGATGAGCACCTTGTCGAGGACGAGGATGGTGTCGTTCTCGTCGAGTCGGGAGGAGAGCGGGTAGTCGAAGGGGCTGCCCATGACCGCGGAGGTGGCGGTGTAGGAGGGGCGGCAGATCAGCTTCACGCCGCGGGCGCCGGTGGGGATGGTCGCCACCAGGGCGAACTCCTTGTTCTTCACCGGCAGCCCGTAGTGGGCGATGAAGTTGTGGTGGGTGAGCGCCGAGCCGGTGGCGACGACCTTGGCGCCGCTGACGATCAGGCCGGCGTCGGTCTCCTTCTCCACGTGCACGAAGACGTCCTTGACCTGGTCCGGCGGCAGGCTCCGGTCGACCGGCGGGTGCACGATCGCGTGGTTCCAGTAGAGGACCTTCTCCTGCGACTCCTTGTACCAGCGGCGGGCGTTGTCGGAGTACGGGGCGTAGAAGTCGGCGTTGGCGCCGAGGGTGCCGAGGAAGGCGGCCTTGTAGTCGGGGCTGCGGCCCATCCAGCCGTAGCTCATCCGGGACCAGGCGGCGATGGCCTGCTGGTCGGCGACGAGGTCCTCGGCGCTGCGCGGGGTGGTGAAGAAGCGGTGGGTGTAGCCGTTGCCGCTGTCGGTGGGGCAGGTCAGCACCGGCTTGGTCTTCGGGTCGTGCAGGGCGTCGTAGAGCCGCGCAGTCATCGCCACCGGGTTGGCGAACGCCGGATGGGTGGTGAGGTCCTTGACCCGCTCGCCGTAGATGAACACCTCGCGGTCGTCGCGCAGGCTCTCCACGTACTCCGCGCCGGTCAGGGGCCGGGTGGCAGGGGCGGCCTGGTCGCGCGCGGCATCGGGACGGTTCTCGTCGGTCATTGACAGATTCCCTCTCGGCGGCCGGCAGGACAGGGAGCGCCGCGGGGGCGGACGCGCCGGGTCCTCATCGTGGCAGTCGCCCCAGGCCGGGGCTTCTTTCTGATTGCCCACCTGGGCCGGCGGGGCCGCTGCGCGCGCGGGCCCGGGCCGCCGGGCGGGCCAACAGCGCAATCCAGAAGGTGACCGGCCCGCTCCGTCGGTGTGACGGTCTGGCGGTACCCCGATCCTCACCGCCCCGGTCCTGGAGGAAACGATGCCCAACGCCGTCATCCCGACTCGTGCCCAGCTCGTGCAGCGGGCCGCCGAACTGGCACCGGTGCTCAAGAAGTTCGCGGCGCAGGCCGAAGCGGACCGGCGACTGCACGACGACACGATCGAGGCGCTGACCGAGGCCGGCTTCTTCAAGCTGCGGGTCCCCAAGCGGTACGGGGGCTACGAGACCGACACGCGCACGCTCGTCGACGTCGCCGCCGAACTGGGGCGCGCGGACGGCGCGACGGCGTGGACCACGTCCGTGTACTGGATCCCGACCTTCATGACCGCCATGTTCCCGGACGCCGTCCAGGACGAGGTGTTCAGCACTCCCGACGTGCGCATCTGCGGCACGCTCAGCCCGTCCGCGCAGGCCGCCCCGGCCCCGGGCGGCATCGTCGTCAACGGCAAGTGGAGCTTCGTCAGCGGCGCCCACCACAGCCACTGGCAGGAGATCGTCGCGGTGCTGTTCGGCGCCGACGGCCCGCCGCAGCCCATCATGGCGCTGGTCCCGATCGGCGACCTGCAGATCGTGGACGACTGGCACACCTCGGGGCTGCGCGGCACCGGCAGCGTCAGCACCGTCGCCCAGGACCTGTTCATCCCGCAGGAGCGGGTGCTGCCGCTCGGCGCGGTCCTCCAGGGCCAGTACGCCTCCGAGCTGAACAGGGACAACCCCGTCTACCGCACCCCGCTGCTGCCCGTCGCGTCCGCGTCGTCCGTCGGCACCGTCCTGGGTCTGGCCCGCGCCGCGAAGGACGCGTTCCTGGAGCGCGTGACCTCCCGCGGGATCACGTACACCGGCTACGAGAAGCAGGCCGAGGCTCCGATCACGCACCACCAGGTCGCCGAGGCCACGCTCAAGACCGACCAGGCCGAGTTCCACGCGCACCGACTGTCCGGGCTCGTCGACTCCAAGGGCGAGTCGGGTGCCGAGTGGTCGCTGGAGGAGCGGGCCCGGGCCCGGGCGGACATGGGCGCGGTGGTCCGCCTCGCCAAGGAGGCCGTGGACATCTTCGCGAGCGCCGGCGGCGGCTCGTCGATCTACTCGGACGCCCCGCTGCAGCGCATCACCCGGGACATCCAGGCCGTCAGCCTGCACGCGCTGATGAACCCGAACACCAACAGCGAGCTCTACGGCCGGATCCTGCTCGGCCAGGAGCCCAACACCCTCTACATCTGACGCCCGGCCCCGCCTCCGCCCCGCCCACCGTAGAAGGAGCACTCCTGCCATGACCGACACCACGCAGAACGCCACGGCCGAGCCGAGCGACCAGGACAAGGCGGCCATCGCCGCCATCCCGCAGCGGATCGTCGCCGCCTGGGAGAAGTACGACGCCGACGCCTTCGCCGAGGTGTTCACCCCCGAGGGGACGCTGATCCTGCCGGGCGTCTTCGAGCAGGGACGCGAGGCCATCCGCGCCTTCGTCGCCGCCGCCTGGGCCGGCCCGTTCAAGGGCACCCGGGTCACCGGCGCCCCGGTCAACATCCGCTTCGCCGGCCCCGAGGCCGGGATCGTGATCACGCAGGGCGGCATCCTCAACCCCGGCGCGGACGAGCTGACCCCCGAGCGCTCCGTCAACGCCTCCTGGGTCGTCGTCAAGCGCGACGGCCAGTGGTACCTCGGCGCGTACCAGAACACCCCGCGCTACGCCGCGTGACCGGCAGACGAACTTCAGAAA
Organism: Streptomyces sp. NBC_00239; assembly: GCF_036194065.1. Taxonomy (NCBI): domain Bacteria; kingdom Bacillati; phylum Actinomycetota; class Actinomycetes; order Kitasatosporales; family Streptomycetaceae; genus Streptomyces; species Streptomyces sp. NBC_00239. The sequence continues at coordinate 252,536 of NZ_CP108097.1, forward strand.
GGTGGTCAGGATGGCCGGCCAGATAGGCGAGCGCGCGATCGTGCTCGGCGGCAGCATGGCGGGACTCATCGCGGCGCGGGTCCTGTCGGACTCGTACGGCGAGGTCCTCATCGTCGATCGCGACGCGCTGACCGGGAGCGATGCCCGGCGCGGCGTCCCGCAGGGAAACCACGTCCACGGGCTGCTCGCCGCCGGCCAGCAGATCCTGGAGGAGCTGTTCCCCGGTTTCACCCAGGGTGCCGTCGACTCCGGCATCCCCACGGGTGACCTGGGCGAGCTGCGCTGGTACTTCAGCGGGAAGCGGCTGAGCCCGTCCACCACCGGATGCCTGTGCGTCTCGGCGGCCCGGCCGGTGCTGGAGGACCGGGTCCGCGAGCACGTGCTGGCGACGCCGGGCATCAAGGTGCTCGACCGGCACTCCATCGACGCCCTCGTGACCGACGAGGACGGCACCCACGTCACCGGGGTCACCGTCACCCCGCAGGGCGACGGCACGGCGGCGTCGTACTCGCTGACCGCCGACCTCGTCATCGACGCCACGGGCCGCGCCTCGCGGACCCCGGTGTGGCTGGAGGAGCTGGGGTACGAGCGGCCCGACGAGGACCGCGTCAAGATCGACCTCAGCTACACGACCCGGAAGTTCCGGCTGCCCGACGAGTCGATCCTGAACGGCGACCTGTCGATCAACCCGGTCTCCGGTCCGGCCACCCGCCGCGGCGCGTTCTTCTCGCGGATCCAGGACGGTCTGTGCGCGGTCTCCCTCACCGGCGTCCTGGGCGACAGCGCCCCGGCCGACCTCGAGGGCTTCCTCGCCTGGACGCAGACCCTGCCGGTCACCGACGTGTACGACGTCCTCAAGGACGCCGAGCCCGTCGACGACGGCGCGACCTTCAAGTACCCGGCGAGCGTGCGGCGCCACTACGAGCGGCTCGACCGGTTCCCGGGCGGGTACCTGGTGCTCGGCGACGCCGCGTGCAGCTTCAACCCGGTGTACGGGCAGGGCATGACGGTCGCGGCGCAGGAGGCGATCGTGCTGCGCGAGCACCTGGGCCGCGGCCCGGTCGACGCGCTCGCGTTCTTCGGCGACATCAACAACGTCATCGAAGTGCCGTGGACGTTCTCGGCCGGCGGCGACCTCGGCTTCCCCGAGGTCGAGGGCGAGCGGACCCCCGAGGTCGTCATGGGCGGCATGTACATGGCCAAGCTGCAGGCCGCGGCGACCGTGGACCCGTACGTCACCGGCACGTTCATGCGGGTCGCCGGCCTGGTCGACCCCCCGCAGAACCTCTTCAGCCCCAAGATGCTCTACCGCGTCCTGCGCGGCGCCAAGCAGGCCGCCCTCCAGTCCGCACAGGAAGCCCCCCAGCAGACGGCGGCCGCGTAACGGCTCCCGCCGCACAACACACCGCCCCCTTCCGTCCACACCCACTGCGGGACGGAAGGGGGCGCCCCCGCATGTGCCCCCGCGACCGCGAACCCCCAGCCCCACCTGGGGGTACCCCCGGACGAAGTCTGGGGGAGTTTGAGGCGCGGGTCCGGGCGGAGCCCGGTGCCCGGCGCCGGCCGGGGTGGGCCGGGATCAGCGCCCGGCCGGGCTCAGCGCCCGATCTCCACCGTCAGGACGGTGTCCAGCGCCCGCAGGAAGTCCGCCGCGTCGAACATCGCCCCGGCGGACGCCACCCCCTCGACCCGGGCCCGCCCGGCCAGGAGCCGGGCCACGGCCTCGACCGCCAACGGCGCGGTGACCGCGTAGATGTCCCGCCCGCGCGCCGTCGCCCGACGCTCACCGCCGCCCGCGGCGATCCGCACGTCCACCACGAACGTCTGGTCGGAGCGCCCCAACTCATCGGCGGCCCGCGGCCCCGGCGTGTCCTGCCCCGACAGGTCCCGCAGGTCCCGCGCCGCCTCGACGCTCATGTGGGTCCGCACCTCCGGCACGGCCAGATGGCTGGGCACGGTGACGACATCGGCCATCGTGAAGTCCGCGACGACCGCGCGCCGCCCGAGCGGCTCGGGGAAGACCCACTCCTGCTCCACCGGCCGCTCCTCGTGGTACTGGAGCGCGCCGTCCGCGAACCGCACCCGGCGCCCGGCGCGCCGCTCGTGCGAGACCTGCCCGGCGATCCGCGTGCCCGGCGTCGGGTGCCAGCTGTTCAGCCCGTACGCGACCTGCACCGCGTCCGCGCCGGTCAGCTCCCCCATCGCCGCGGTCACCAGCAGGTCGCCGAGGCCCCCGTAGAACGCCATCGCCGGCACCACCGGGACGCCCGCCTCCCGGGCCGCGTCCGCGTACCGGTCGAACATCGCGGCGTTCGCCTCGATCTCGGCCGCGACGTCGACGTACGGGATGCCCGCGCGCAGCGCCGCCTCGACGACCGGGCCGGCGGTGACGGCGAACGGTCCGGCGCAGTTGACGACGGCCGCGGCCCCGGCCAGCGCCCGGTCCAGCGCGTCCGCGTCGTCCACGGCGGCGGGCCGTACCGCCACGTCCGGCCGCTCGGCGGCCAGCGCCTCCAGCCGGTCGGCGTCGCGCCCGGAGACGATGACGGCGAAGCCGCGCCGCAGGAGTTCCACGACGACGAACCGGCCGGTGTGCCCCGTGGCCCCGTAGACGACCACCGCAGTCTTCGCGCTCATCACTGTTCCCCGTTCCGTCGTTGCGTTGCCTCCAGTCTGGGCGCGTACGGCACGGGACCGTGATGGTCCGGAACGACCTCACCCGTACACTTTCGGACATGCCCACAGTCGCCATCCCCGCCGTCGGCCGGCTCCTGCACTTCGAGCTGGCGGTGGCCTGCGAGATCTTCGGCAATCCGCCGCCGGGCGCCGAGGAGGCCTGGTACGACGTACTCCTCTGCGGGCCCGAGCCGGTGCGGGTCGGCCCGTTCACGGTGCGGCCCGAGCACGGCCTGGACCGGCTGGCGGGCGCCGACACGGTGATCGTGCCCGCGTGCGCGGACGTCGACGACCCGCTCCCTGCGGACCTGGTCGAGGCCGTACGGACGGCCCACGCGGCGGGCGCCCGTATCGCCTCGCTCTGCACGGGGGCGTTCGTCCTCGGCGCGGCCGGCCTCCTGGACGGCCGCCGGGCGACCACCCACTGGGCCCACGCCGCGGACCTGAGCGCCCGTCACCCGCTCGCCGAGGTCGACCCGGACGTCCTCTACACGGACAACGGCAGCGTGCTCACGGCCGCGGGCAAGGCGGCCGCCGTGGACCTGTGCCTGCACCTGGTCCACCTCGACCACGGCGCCGCCGTCGCCAACACGGTGGCCCGCCGCCTGGTCATGTCCCCGCACCGGGCGGGCGGCCAGGCCCAGTTCGTGGCCACCCCGGTCCAGGCCCGCGGCGACCACGCGCTCGCCCAGCTCCTCGCCTGGGCCCAACAGCGCCTCGACCAGCCGCTGACGGTCACCGACATGGCCCGCAAGGCCAACACCAGCACCCGCCACCTCGGCCGCCAGTTCCACGCGGCGATCGGCCAGACCCCCCTCCAGTGGCTCCTCACCCAGCGCGTCCGCCGCGCCCAGGAACTCCTCGAGTCCACCGACGACACGATCGAAGCGGTCGCCGCCGCCACCGGCATGGGCACGGCCACCACCCTCCGCCGCCACTTCAAACGCGCGGTAGGCGTCCCCCCGGACACCTACCGCCGCACCTTCCGCCCGACCGGCACGCCGACGGGCTGACGCGTGCGCCGGTCAGGCGAGTTGCAGCTTCGCGGGGCGACCCGTCGATGCGGGCGGGGCCTGCCGGTAGGTCGGGAGCTTCAGGGTGGGGAGGTCATCTGCCTGCATGCGGGCGAGGGCGGTGCGGAACGCCGCCTCCATCGCCTCGGAAGACTCGTACTTCGCCGCGAGGGGGTGAAGCCGGTACGAGTTGCCGCGGCGTTCCCCGCTGCGCGGCCTGAGCACGATGTTCAGCTCGCAGAGCGGCGCCATGAGGGCGCTGACCGCCTGCGGTGTGACGCCGTACTCGGCAGCCATGTCCTTCTGCTGCACAGGCAGCGACCCGCCGAAATCGCTCCGGAAGACCAGGTACTGGAGAAACTTGACGGCGGCCCCCGACAACGGCAGGGCCCAGATGCGTTCCGCGACGATCGGAGACGTGACGTTAAGCATGGGACAGCCTTCCTCTTGAGCAGTCGCCCGCACACGGGCGCGGATGCTCTGTCACCCGTTTCTCTTCCTTCCCCGAACGTGGTCCGCGACCGCGAAACCCAGGTCGAGTTCCTCCTGGTGGGCGCCGCGCGGTCCCACCGCGTTCGGGAACGCGCCGGGATCGTCCGCATGTCTCTCGGCGATCTCGGCGAGCACATCCTGCTGGTCCGTACTGCTGCCCTGGAACCACAGACGCACGTTGATCTGGATCCGGCCGTTACCGACTTTCTCCACCCAGTGGTAGTCACACAACGCCCGCACCGCGCGGTTGACCGTGGTGCGCGTGATCATCTTGCCGCCCTTCTGTACGGCAATCCTGTTCAGCCCGTCAGTGATCTCCTGCTGCGTGTACTGGGCGACGCCGGTTCCCGGCACCTGGCCACCCGCCACGAAGAGGAAGACGCAAAGCTGGGACTTCGTGATGCTGTTCGCGACGGCCAACTGCCCCAGTAACTGCGTGAACCAGTTGCTGGCCAGGCTGTAGCCGGCACCTCCGGCCATGTCGTGTGTGGCCTTGGGATCCACCGCGTACTCGAAGTGGACTCCGGTGAGGCGACGGCGGCAACCGGGGTCGGCGACCTGCGCGAGCCTCTCCCCCATCTGTCTGCCGAGCGCGGCCGGAAGGTCTCCGTACGAGACCTCGTCGGGAACGGGCCTGGGCCCGCGCTGTCGACGACCGGCGGGCGGATCAGATGTCACGGAACCTCCTTGGCGCTCAGGCGGTCCCACGCTATCGAAAAACTCAACCTGTGTTTGTCTTTTGGCTGTTGCGGCCCACCAGAGGCGCCTCCCCTCACGCGCCCGTCCGGAAGCGGGTCGAAAAATCCACACCAGCCGAACTTTTCGCGCCGCCACACACCAGAAATCAACTGACGCTTGATTTCATGTGTCGAAGCTGGAGCACATTCGGCACTCGCCGAAGTGCACCCCAGGGGCCTCACCCCACCTCACCGCACTGCCCTGACCTGCAACGATCCACAGCCCCAGCGCCGCCCAAAAGAATCAACAGCTGCTTGATTTTTCCGCGAAATGTGCCCGCTGGATTAACATTTCGAAGCACCAAATGTGTCCTGGGGGACACATAGCACCGAACAAACCCGCAGGTCAGAGGCCATGCGAAGGCGGCGCCCTCTTATAAGAAGAGCAACCCGCCACCGGCGCGCACCCGCCCCCGCCTGTGCCTTCAATCGGCCGCTCACGAAGCCACGACCGTGCGGACCTGCACCACCACATGCGCGCCACAGCGGCGCCCGAGCCGACAGCGGACGATCAGTGGCCACCCGCACCACCCACGGACACCGGCCACTCCACTCGTCTTGCACGCCACCGACGGCCCGCACCCGCCAACGGCGCCCCACCACCCCGGCGGGGGCTTCGCAAGCCCCCAGGGCTTGCGGAGCACACGACCCCGTGCGCCCGCCCACCGGCCGTTGGGGCAGCGCCTCACCAAGCCACCACGCGGTGCGCTGTGTGCGTCAGGCCTTTCGCCGCGCCCGCACGGCGTCGGCGTACTGCTCACGGGTCAGCTCTTCGGGAACGATGCCCAGCTCCGGCCTCAGGTATCGGGCCGGTCCACGGCGAACTCGTACGCGATCTCCCAGCGGACGTCCGCGACAACGATATCCGCGGTCTCGACCGGCCGGCCTTCAGTGTCGTAGTAGGTGCGCTCGATCTCCGTGATGACGTCACCAACGCTGATGCCGAGGAGGTTCGCCTGCCTCTGGTCGGCGCGCGCCGGGCGGACCGCTTCCATGCCGTCAGCCCTTCAGCTCGGCGACGCGGCGGGCCCGCGCCCGTAGGTCCCGGACGGCGCGGACCTTGGCGTGCGGGCGCAGACGTAGGTTCATCACCTCGAAGTGCTCGTCGCCTCGGGCGGAGGACAGCGCCTCGTAGTCGTCCAGGAAGCGGCCCCACGACTCGCAGGCGGCCTCGACATGCCCGATAGCGAGTTGCCTCTGCGCAAGCAGACCATGCGCATGCAGCCGTCCCTGACGCTCGGCCGCGGGCTGCACCCGGATCGACTCCCGCAGCGTCTTGACCGAGCCGGCCACGTCCTTCGTCTCGTTGAGGACGTGCGCCACGTGGAAGAGGTAGGCGGTCCTGTCGTATCCGCCGATCGACTCCCGCCGGTCGTCGGCGCGCCCGAGCGCCTCCTCCGCCTCGCGGAGCCGGTTGAAGGCCTGCCGCTTGTCGCCGACCATCGCCGCCCCGTGGGCCTGCTGTCCCCGCAGGAAGGCGACGAGGCGCGGCCCCGCCGCGGGCGCGGCCTCGGCCGCCGCGTCGGCGAGCTGGAGGGCGCGCCGCCCGTACCCGAGGTTGGACGCCTGGAGGGACATGCCGCGCAGGGTCCGGCAGTACGTGACGTGCTCCTCGGCCTCCCCCGCGAGCTTCAGCGCGAACACGTAGTAGTCCTGGCCGAGCCGGTGCTGGCGTTCGTACATGGCCATCCAGCCGGTCAGGTAGACGAGGTCGGAGGCGGCGGCGAGCATGCTGCGGCGCACGGGCGCGGCCGCTTCCGCCTTGAGCCAGGGTCCGACCGTGTTCACGAGGAACGCGGCCGCCATGGGACGCGCGTGCCCGGCCCCGAGTTCGTCGAGGATGCCCGCGATGCGGTCCGTCATCGTCCCGATGGCCGCCACCTGCGCCTGCCCCACCCGTGTGGTGGCCTTCCCGGGCCGCACGGGCTCCGGTCCGTCGGCCCGCGCGAGCGCCGGGAAGAGGGGGACGGCGAGCGCCGCGCTGAAGACTCCGGCCGCGATGACGCGGCGCCGGGACGGATCCATGTCTGCCCTTCCGAGGTCTACGAGGTCCCGCACAGTGTCCGCCTCCGCGCCCCCGGCCGGAGGTGTCAGCCCGGCCTCGCCGTAACTCACGGGTCGGCCCAGTTTCCGCTCGAACGCCTCCACGATCAGGGCTCTGACCTGGGGTCGGGGCTGGTGTCCGGCGATCCACTGGGAGACGGCGGGCTGTCCGTACGTGAGGGCGAGCCCGGCCTCGGCGCCGACCCGGTTGACGATCAGGGCGAGTTGGCTTCTGGACCATCCGGCCTGGTCAAGGAGTGCGCGCAGGCCGGTGTTGGGGGTGCGTGAGCGGTGCGCCATGGGCTCTCCCGAAAGATGCATGGCTTGCATACTTCTCCGACTCCCCAACGGTACTCGCGCATCGATCCGTGCGGTTACCTCATCACAACCAGGAGTGATCGTGCGGCAGTTGTCTGTCCGCCGACGACCGTAGGGAGCCACACATGGAAGCCGTGCAGAAGGCACAGGCACTCGTCCGCCGGGCGCTGGTCCCGTACGCGCAGAAGCCCGAGCCGGTCGCGCTTGCACGGCTGGCCGAGGAGCTGTTCGCGTACGGGCAGTCGCTGCTGGCCGACGCGGAGAAGGCCCGGGCGAGCGACCCCCAGGTGGCCGGCGCGCTCGCCGACTGGGAGCAGCTCACCGTCGACGGTCCCTCCGACAGCCGCCTCGGCACCTGGAACTACGCCCGCGGCCTGGCCCGCGTCGTCCGCACCCTCCACCGCGCCCTGGGACTCGACGAACACGAGCACGACCACGGCCCGGAATCCGAGCTCCGACTCGCACCGATGCCCCCCAGCTTCAGCCTGTGGCCCGTATGACCCCACGAACCGGCACATCGGCGAGCGGCTGAACCGGCAAGCTGGGAGCCGCGGGAGTACCGCCCACGTCACACACCGAGGGGTCAGCATGGGCATCACGAACGTCGACCGCGACGACGACGGCCTCGCAGAGACAGCACGGTGTCACCGGCGCCGGCAGGCGGCCGAGCGTCTCACCGGACGCGGGGCCCGCGGAGACTTCGAGCCGACCCGGGAGGCGCGGGAGGCCCGGAAGAAGGCCGAGCGTGAGTTGCGCGCCGCTTTGGTGACGATCGCCTCCGAAGTCGGCCGGATCCTCGACGCCGCTGCGGCGGAAGCGGGCGCCGGACACGCCTGCGGGCCGGGCGCCGGAGAGGTGGCGCCCGGTCCGCAGGCGGGGACGGCCGGTCGGGCCGCCGGGACTACGCGGCCGGCGTGAGGCGCACCGGGAGGGTGCGGTGGCCGTTCATGATGAAGGTCGGGAGGGGTTCCAGCTCGTCGGGGGACGCGGCCAGGGCCAGGTCCGGGTAGCGGGCGAACAGGCGCGACAGGCCGGTACGGGCGACCAGGCGGGCGATGCCGGCGCCGAGGCAGTAGTGCGGGCCGAAGCCGAAGGACAGGTGCTCCTTGTCGGCGCGGGTCAGGTCGAAGGCGTCGGGGTTGTCGCTGTGCAGCTCGGGGTCGCGGCCCACCGCGCTGTAGTTGACGAGGATGACGTCGCCCTTGGGTATGAGCACCCCCTCGACCTCGATGTCCTCCGCCGCGTAGCGCAGCGGCAGGTGCGCCAGCGGCGACTCGACGCGCAGCGTCTCGTCGATGACGTCGTCCCAGGTGGCGGCGCCGCTGCGGACCAGCTCCAGCTGCTTGGGGTCGCTGAGCAGCGCCGTGATGGCGTTGTCGAAGAAGTTGATGGTGGTCTCGGAGCCGGCGCCGAGGATCGCGAAGATCGTGTCGGCGAGCTCGTCCTCGCTCAGCTTCGAGCCGTCCTCGTCGTCGCGGGCGGCCACGAGGTCGCTGGTGATGTCCTCGCCGGGCTGGCGCCGCTTCTCGGCGATGAGGTCGGCCATCGCGCCGCGCCATCCGGCCAGCACCGCCTGGGCCTGCTCGGGCGTGACGGTGGTGTCCACCATCAGGTCGATGACCTTGGCCGTCTTGGCGCGCGCCTCCTCCTCCATGCCGATGAGGTCGGCGACGAGACGGGCCGGCAGCGGGTAGGCGAACCGTTCCCTCAGGTCGACGACCTCACCGGGCGCGGCCGCCTCCAGCGCGTCCAGGAGCTGGTCGGTCAGCTCCTCGATCCGCGGCCGGAACGCCTCGGTGCGGCGCGGCGTGAACGCCTTGCCGACCAGCTTGCGCAGCCGTACGTGGTTCTTCCCGTACGCGGTGACCATGTTGTCCATGGCGACCCAGCTGATCAGCTCCCAGTCCGGCGGGACCTCGTGGTTGACGAAGGCCGGCCAGTGGTTGCGGGCGCTCTTGGTGACCCGCGGGTCGGCGAGCACCTGCCGGATCGCTTCGTTGCTGTTGAGCGACCAGGCGATCACCTTGCCGGGCAGCTCCACCTGGGTGGGGCCGAGCGCACGCAGCGCGGCGGCCTCGCCGTGGATGTCCCGGCCGGTGGTGTCGAGGGCGAACGGGCAGCGTTGCTCCATGGACTCATCCGATTTCTGTGAAACAAAGCGAGGGACGGGCGGGACAAGAGGGGTTACTGACCGACGCCGATGCCGAAGTGGGCGCGGGCGAGTTCGCGGTTGGCGTGCGTGGACAGGAAGATGCCGTTCCCGGCGTGGCTGTGCAGCATCGACAGGTCGCGCCACACCCGCTCGATGCGCTCGCCGTGCCGCACCGAGCTGGAGCCGGCGGTCGGGAACAGCTGGCTCTCGACGGCCCGCCAGCACAGCCGTACGGCCTCCCGGCTGATGGTCGCCAGGCGCAGCTCCTCCTCGCGGGTGAACTCCGCCGCGTCCTTGGAGCACAGCTCGTACCACTGGCCGGTGGCGTGCAGGACGGCCGCCTCGGCGGCGCTGATCATGCCGGTGGCCTCGCCGTACCGGAACTGGTAGTCGGGGTCCTCGGTGCGGGGCACGATCGGGAAGAACGCCGTCACGCGGGAGCGCATCAGCTCCTCGTACGCGTCGAGCGCGCCCTTGGCCATGCCGACGGCGAGCGCCCCCAGTTCCAGGAGCATGAAGCTGAGCGGGCCGCCGCCGTACTCGGGGCCGTGCAGGACGCGCCCTGGCGTCTCCTCCGTGATGGGGAACATGCTCAGGTGGCCCGGCAGCGTGAAGCGCGCCGGGATGCGGCCCCCGTCCATGCGGATGCTGTACGACCCGCTTCCCTTGAGCCCGAGCTGGTCCCCCCAGTCGTCCAGCCGCTGCCACTGACTCCGGGGGGCGATGAACATCAGGGGGGCGGGCGGCTGCCCCTCCCCCTGACCGACCATGGTGTGGGCGATGAAGTGCGTGGCGTACGGCGAGCCCGAGCAGTAGCTCCAGGTGCCGTCGAGGACCCAGTCGCCGTCGGCGTCCTGCTTCGCGCTGCCCGCCGGGGCGACCGTCGCCGGGCAGATGAACTCGCCGGTGCCGAACAGCTCGGCCTGCGTCTCCTCGTCGAAGAGGGTGCCGACGACCAGCGCGTGCGCGGCGCCGAACAGGTACATCCAGCCGGTCGACGGGCAGCCGCGGGCCAGCTCCATCGCCACCCGGACGAACGTCTCGGGGCCGAACTCGTAGCCGCCGTACCGGCGCGGCACCAGGATGCGGTAGAAGCCCGCCCGGGTGAACTCCTCGTGGGTGTCCTCGGCGTAGTGGCCGCGCTGCTCGGTCTCGGCCTGGCGCGGGGTCAGCGTCGGGGCCAGCGCCCGGGCGCGGGCCACGATCTCGTCGGGGGTCAGGCCCGGCTCGGGCGGAGCCACGGCGGCGGGGGAGGTGGCTGCGGCCACGGTCGTTGTCATCGTCGATGCGTTCCTTTTACGTCGCTGAGGCGGCGTCCGAGCGGCCGCCGTGGGACAGAACGGGACTCACAGAGCAGGGCTCACCGAGCAGGAGCAGGCACCCACCGGACCTGCACGCACAGGCCCGGTGAGCCGGTGCTCACAGCGCGGCCAGTGCGGTGCCGGGCGCTTCGGCGATCGTCTGGAGCAGCCGGCGGAACTCGGCGACCAGCGCGCGGGCGGTGGCCTCGTCGAAGCGGTTGTGGTCGAACTTCAGGCTGCCGGCGAGCTCCCCGGAGGGCAGCACGTCCATCGCCCACAGGCCGCCGTCCGGGATGGCCGAGCTGACCTGCTGGGACAGCTCCCGGCGGCGGATCTCGTCGAACTCCAGCCCGCCGACGGTGGCGCCCTCCATCGGGAACGGCGACTGCAGCACCTCGAACGCGATGACGGCCAGCGTGCCGTCCGCGAACGGGGCGAGCACCTCCGGGGAGTCGCCCGCCACGGCGGCGAACGGGATCTCGTGCTGGTACGCCCCCACGCACGCGGTACGGGCCTGCTCGACCACGTCGCCCAGGGTCGTGCACCCGGTCGTGTCGACGCGGATCGGCACGAAGTTGAAGAACGGGCCGACCGCGTCCATGAACCGCTCTTCGTAGCGGCCCGCGGAGAACGTCGGGAAGACCACGTCGGTGGTGCCGGTCAGATTGCGCAGCAGCACGCTGTAGGCCGCGGTCATCACCATGAACGGGGTGCTGCGCACGGTGCGGGAGTACGCGAGCACGGCCGCGGACAGCTCGGCGCCGAACACGAACCGGTGCACGCCGTAGGCGCTGGGCAGGTCCTCGCTGCGGGGGCGGTCCGAGGTGACGCCGGTGATCTGCGCGCCGGCGAGCCGCTCGCTCCAGTAGGCGCGTGCCGTCTTCAGCTTGTCGCTGTCGGCGTTCTCGTGCTGCCAGCGGGCGAAGTCCTGGTACTGGGCGACCGGAGCCTGCGCGGCGGCCGCGCCCTCACCGTCGGAGTCGCCGTCGGTGTGGGCCGCGTACCGGTCGGCGAGGTCGCGCATGATGACCTGGAGGGACCAGGCGTCGGTGGCGGTGTGGTGGGTGACCAGCACCAGCACCCCGTCCTGCGCGTCGAAGCGGCCGAGCACGGCCCGCAGGTGCGGCAGCTCGCGCACGCTGTACGTGCCGCCGTCCAGCTCGTTGAGGAACCGCTCGGCGCGCACCCCGCGCTGCTCGGCGTCGCCGGCCGGCAGCTCGCGCACCTCCAGCGGCACCCGCACCGGCGGGTGGATCTCCTGGCGGCCCTCGCCCTCGCCGCGGGTGACCGCGGTGCGCAGCACCTCGTGGCGGGCGACGACGTCGTCGAGGGCCCGCTGGAGGGCGTCGGTGTCCACCTCGCCGGCGACGCGCCAGCCGCACACCAGGGTGTGCCGGTGGCCGAAGGCTCCGTCGGTGTCGCCCTTGTCGAAGCCGCGCAGGAACTCCTGGTTGAAGGAGAGCGGGATCGGCAGTGCGCTTCCGCCGGCCTGCGCCGGTGCGGCGGTGATGCTCAAGGTGACCAGTCCTTTCTGAGCCGGGGCCGACCGCCCCGGAGGCCGGCGGCGTGGACGCCGCCGGTGGCGTGGGAGGGGCGGGCGCTCACGCGGCCTTGTCGAGCTCCTGCAGGTAGGCGTCGAGTTCGGCCACGGTGGGGCAGTTGAAGATGTCTCCGACGGTGATCTCGGCGCCGAACTGCACGCCGATCCGGCCGGCCAGCCGGACGGCCTGGAGCGACTGGCCGCCCAGGTCGATGAAGCTGTCGTCGAGGCCGACGCCCGGCAGGGCGAGCACCTCGGCGAACAGGACGCACAGGGCTTCCTGGCGGGCGGTGCGCGGGGCTGCCGATTCGGCCGTGCCCGCCCCCGCCCGGTCGGGCGCGGGCTCGGGGAGCGCGGCCCGGTCGAGCTTGCCGTTGGGGGTCAGGGGCAGCGCGGCCAGCTCCACGAAGGCGGCCGGCACCATGTAGTCGGGCAGCGTCCGGGCCAGCCCGGCCCGCAGGTCCGCGGCGTCCACACCGGCCGCCGCACCCCCGGCGGCCGGGTCCCCGGCCGTGGGGACGACGTACGCGACGAGCTGCTTGTGGCCCGCCTGGTGCTCCTTGGCGACGACCGCGGCGAGCGCGACGCCCGGCAGCTGTGCCAGCGCGTGCTCCACCTCCGCGGGCTCCACCAGATAGCCGTTGATCTTCAGCTGGTCGCCGGCCCGGCCCGCGAACTCCAGCAGGCCCTCGGCGTTGCGGCGCATCAGGTCGCCGGTGCGGTACATCACGGCGCCGGCCGGCCCGTGCGGGTCCTGCACGAAGCGCTCGGCGGTCAGGTCGGGGCGGCCGTAGTAGCCGCGCGCCAACCGGTCGCCGTGGATGTGGAGTTCACCGGTCTCGCCGTCGGCGACCTCGGCGAGCGCCTCGTCGAGGAGCCGGACGCCGACGGTGTCCATGGGGCGGCCGACGGGCACCGCGCCGGCCGGCGGGTTCGCGGCGGTCATCGTCGCGTACGCCGCGAACGAGGACACCTCCGTCGCCCCGTACATCGCGCGGACCGTGATCCCCGGGCAGGCCTCCAGGACCCGGCGCACGGCCGTCGGGGCGATGACGTCCCCGCCGGTGAGGACCTCGCGGACGCCGGCGAAGGTGTCCGGGGCCTCCTCCGCGATCACCCGGAACAGGCCGGCGGTCACGTGCAGGGCGGTGATCCGCTCGTCGGCGATCAGCCGGCGCAGGGTGGGCACGTCCGGCACCCCGGGCGGCGCCAGCACGACGGTGCCGCCGCGCAGCAGCGGGATCCACAGCTCGTACGTCGACACCCCGAAGGCGTACGGGGCGAGCGCCAGCACCGTCTGCTGCGCCCCGCCGTTCCAGCTGGAGTCCGCCGCGAACTGCACCACGCCCCGGTGGGTGACCTCGACGCCCTTGGGCTCGCCGGTCGATCCGGAGGTGTGGATGACGTACGCGATCCGGTCCCCGTCCTCGGCGGCCGCGGTGTCGGGGGCGGTGTCGGGGCGGCCCGCGCTCTCCGCGCCGCCCGCCACCTCCAGCACCCGGCCGGCGAGCGGCAGTCCGGGCCCGTCGGCCGGCCGGTCCGTCAGGAGCACCGGGCGCTGCGCCCGGTCCACGATGACCTGCATCCGCTCCAGCGGGTAGGCGCTGTGCAGCGGGAGGTAGAAGGCGCCGGCCTTGAGGACGGCGAGGGTGGCGACGACCAGGTCCGCGGAGCGCTCCATGAGCACGGCCACCGGGTCCTGCTCGCGCACTCCGAGGCCGATGAGGCGGTGGGCGAGGCGGTTGGCCCGCTCGTCCAGCTCCCGGTAGGTCAGGCGGCCGCCGTCCGCGGACACGGCCACGGCGTCGGGCGTGCGGCGCGCCTGCTCGGCGAAGCGCCCTTGAATCGAGGTGGAGACCATGCGGTGTCGTCCAATCAGCTCGTCCCCTGCCGCCGGTCACCGGTCGTGCGTGCCGACGGGGCCGCTCGGCCCGCCGGCCGGCTGTTGGAGCCTCACATGCGCCTCGTGGGCGGTGCATCTCCTGGATTGCCGTCAGGCCCTGCAGTGGCCCGTCCGGCCCGTGTTCCGGCCGGTCGCGTGCCCCGCCGACCGGCCGCGGGGGCGGTCGGCGGAGCGCTCGCCGGGCCCATCGGCCGGGCGTTCTGCGGGACGCTGCGCTGCGGGGCGGTCGGCCGTGCGCTCTGCGGGGCGGGCCGCCGCCGCGGGGGCGGCGGCGACGGCCCGGTCGTGTTCCGCCGGGCTCATGTCCCGGCGGCGGGCCCCGCAGAGGGCCACCAGCGCGTCGACCGCGTCCAGGGCGCGCGGCTCGGCGGCGGGGTAGGGGCAGACGATCCAGGACCGGCCGGCGAAGAGGTCCGCCCGGGCCTCGGCGGCGTCCGCCGGGCCCCGGCCGGCCGACGACCGGCCGACGACCGGGCGGCCGGGCACGTAGCCGCGGACGTCGCAGCCGCGCAGCTCCGCCTCCGCCCAGATCTGCTCCTTGGCGTCGGCCACGTCCGTGTAGGCGTGGCCGAGGCCGCGGGCCTGCGCCTCGTACAGCACGTCCACGACGGTGGACGGCGGGGTGGCGATCACCACGAGGTCGGCGGGCGGAGCGGCGGGGGCGAGCGGGGTGCCGGCGCCCATCAGCATGGCCCGGCCCAGCGCGTCGGGGTCGTGGTCCTCCAGGAGGACCTCGACACCGGCGCGGGTGAGGGCGAGGGCGAGCGAGGTGCCGATCAGGCCGCAGCCGATCACGGTCACGCGGTGCAGTCCGGTACTGGTCACGGTGTCTCCTTCCCTGGTGGGCTGCGGGCCCTGATACGGGGATCTGCGGTCCGGCGGACGGCGGGCCGCGGGCGGGTGGCGGTGGTCGGCGGGTGGGCGCGCCGCGCGGTGCGGCGCGGCCCGGCCGGGCGGGTCATCAGTGGGCGTCCGCGAACTGGCCGGGGGTGCGGCCGTCACCGGCCGGGCCGCGGTAGGCCTGGGCGATGCCGAGCCAGTGGTCGGCCTGCTCGCCGGTGGCGGTCAGGGCCAGGTCGTCACGGTGGCGGCGGCGGGTGACCAGCAGGCAGAAGTCGTGGGCCGATCCGGTGATCTTCTGGGTGGCGTCCTCGGGGCCGACGGTCCACAGGTCGCCGGAGGGACCGGTGAGCTCGAAGCGGAACGGGCCGGCCGGCGGGGTCAGGCCGTGCGACTCGTAGCCGAAGTCACGGGTGAGGAAGGCGAAGTTGACCAGGTGGCGGAGCCGGTCGGTGGGCTGCCTGCGCACGCCGAGGGCGTCGGCGATGTCCTGGCCGTGCCCGAAGAGCTCCATGATCCCGGCGCAGGCGAGCACGACCGGCGGCAGTGGATTGACCAGCCACGGCACGACCTGGCCTTCCGGTACGGCCGCCAGGGCCTCCACCGACGCCTCGCCCTCGGCCCGGAAGCGGGCCAGCAGTTCCTTCGGCGGGAAGCCGTTGTACTGCTGGAGCGCCGCGTTGACCGCGCCGTTGAAGTCGCCGGCGGCCGCGGCGGTGATCTTCTTGAAGGTCTCCGGGGCCGCGGCGGCGGTCTTGGCCAGCGTGAAGATGAAGGTCAGGTGGGCGATCTGGTCGGCGACGCTCCAGCCGGGCGACGGGGTCGGCGTGTGCCACGCGCTGTCGTCGAGGTCTTCGACCAGGCGGGCGACCTCGTCGATGTCGGCGGTGAGGTCCTTGAGAACGACGCTGATGCTCATGACTGGCTCCTTCGGGAGGTGGCTACGGGGGTGGCGGTGCGGAGGGGTCGTACGGCGTGTGCTGTGCAGCGGGTTTCGTGAAGCAACTCACCGGGCGTGCGGTGCGGGTTTCGTCAAGCAACTCACCGGGCGGGACGGACGACGGCGGGCAGGACGCGCCCGCCGCTGCGGCTCAGGCGGCCCGGCCGACGAGCGAGCGGTTCTGGGTGGCGTACGGCGCCAGCGCCTGGGCGAGGGCGTCGGGGATCAGCGAGGGGACGGTGGCCGTGTTCGGACCCCGCATGCAGGCGATCCGCTGCTTGCCGCGGGCCACCAGGGTCTCCGTGCCGTCCTCGGTCACCTTGACGTAGTCGAAGGTGAACTCCAGCTGGGTCTGGGCCTGCTCGGCCAGCCGCATCCGGATCGACAGCTCGTCGAAGGCCGTGATCTCGGCGAAGAACTCGCAGTCGACCTTCAGGGTGAAGAGCTTGAGGTCCTCCTGGACGTCGGCGAGGACCGCGGGTGCCTTCTGCTTGAGGAACAGCTCCCGGCAGCGTCCCTGCCACCGGAGGTAGTTCACGTAGTACACGTTGCCCACCAGGTTGGTCTCCTCGAAGCCAACGGTGTGCCGGTACTCGAAGTAGTCGGTCGTCGCGGTGGTCGTCATCGTCGTAGCCCTTCGTAGCGTCTGTCGGTTCCAGTGGGGTCCGGTGAGGCCGGTGGGTGCGGTGAGGTGCTGTTCGAGGGGGTTGCTTGAAACAACTCACTTGCCGGACACATCCGCCCGGGCGATCTCTCGCGCCGGACGGGGAGTGCCGGAAGAAGTGCCGAAGCGGTGCCGAAAGCAGTGCCGTCAGCGGTGCCGAAAGCGGTGCCTGTCGTACGCGATCACGTGCCGGTGGGTCAGCCGTGCGTCAGCGGTGGGGCAGCGGTGCTCAGCGGTTCGTCAGACCGGTCAGCAGGGGCAGCACGTTCTTGCGGCCGCTCCTGGATCCGTCCGGGGCCGGCGCACCGTAGGAGACGTTGATCCCCTTGGCCTGCGCGGCGGCCACGATGCCCGGTACGGCGCGCTCGGCGAGCGCGGAGATGGTCATGGCCGGGTTGACGGTCAGCGCTCCGGGCACGGACGAGCCGTCCGTGACGAAGATGCCGGGGTGGCCCCGCAGTTCGTTGCGGTCGTCGAGCGCCGAGGTGTGCGGGTCGTCGCCCATCCTGCACGAGGCGAGCGGGTGCACCGTGTAGGCGCCGACCAGGTCGTTGGTCCAGGGCATCACCTTGGCCAGACCGTCCTTCTCGAGGATCTCCTTCACCTCGGCGTCGGACATGTCCCAGGCGGCCTGGGTGTTCCTGGTGGGGTCGTACCTCAGGTTGCCCCGGCCCAGCATCTGCTGGGATATCCGGTGCGCGTTGCCGGTGGCGGGCGGCGGCCCGAAGACTCCTTCGTTGTCGTCCTCGATCATCGTGAAGATGGTCAGCCACGAGGGCCAGTTCTTGAGGATCTCCTTCTTCTCCGCACCGAACCACGTGGGCCCGGTCGCGTCGGGGACCTGGGCCAGGATCGTGCCGAGGCCCGGCGGGAAGTACAGCTGCTCCAGCGAGTAGCGGTGGTATTCGGGCAGGGAGCCGTCCAGACGGTCCCAGTTGGCCACGGTGGGGCCCTTGCCGATCGCGTTGGCCGCGTAGGCCAGTCCGTCGCCGCGGTCGAGGCCGAGCAGGGCGGCGGCCTTCTCCTCGTCGATGATCGCGGTGTTGAGCCGCTCCCCGTTGCCGGAGAAGTAACGGCCGACCGCGTGCGGCATCGTGCCGAGGTGGGCCTCGCTGCGCTGCAGGATGACCGGCGTGGCGCCGGCTCCGGCCGCGATGACGACGATCTTCGCCTCGATCACGCCGCTGCCGGCCTGGAGCCGGTAGTCCTCGTCGTGGACGACGTTGAAGTGGACCTGGTAGTCGCCGTCCGAGGTGCGGGTGATGTGCTGCACCTCGTGCAGCGGCCGGATCTCCGCGCCGTGGGCGAGCGCCGCTGGCAGGTAGTTCAGCAGCAGCGACTGCTTCGCCTCGAAGCGGCAGCCGGCCATCATGAAGTTGCAGTTGACGCACTTCGTGTTGTCGACGGCTGCCGGCAGCGGGTTGGCGGTGCGTCCGGAGTGGTTGCAGGCCGCGGCCCACAGGCCGCCGGCGTAGCTGACGTCGCTCCAATCCTGTTTCTCGATGGACAGGGACTCCTCGACGCGGTCGTACCAGGGTTCGAGGGTGTCGCGGCTGACCGAGCTCGGCCACATCCGGCGGCCGATGGAGCCGTGCCGGTCGAAGACGAAGCGCGGCGCCCTGGGCATCGCGGCGAAGTAGACGACGCTGCCGCCGCCGACGCAGTTGCCGCCGAGGATGCTCATCCCGTCGCCCACGGTGAAGTCGAAGGCCCGGGTGTAGGAGGAGCCGAGCTTGTAGTCGTGCTCGAACTCCTCGCTCTGCAGCCACGGCCCGCGTTCCAGGACGGTGACCTTCGCGCCGCCCGCCGCCAGGTGGTAGGCGGTGATCGCACCACCGAAGCCGCTGCCGATGACCAGGACGTCCGTACGCTCGACGGCGTTGCTCATGCGGGGCTCCCAGAGGGCGTCGTGTCCGGGTGGAGGCGGGCGAGTTCGCGGCCGTAGCCGAATTCCTTGAAGCGCACGAGGCCGTCGGCACCGGGGTGCGGCAGGCCCATCGCGACGAGTCCGGGGTGGCCGTCGGCGATCGCCTCCGCGGTGTGCAGGTGCGCGGCCGAGTCGAAGGCCATGTTGCAGAAGAGCGAGAGCATCACCCAGAAGTCCTTCTCCGGGTGGCCGGGGGTGGTCAGCCGCTGGATGAGGGCGACCCGGTGCCCGTAGTCGAGGGCCACGAAGGGCGGCACGTCCTCGTCGAGGTCGAGCCCCAGCTCCGCGGCGTAGGCCTCGGCGTGGGTGTTGGCGAGGTCCGCCAGGTCGTCCAGTCCGTCGTGGATGCCGGTGGCGTCCCAGCGGAGGAGTTCCAGCGCGCCGGCCTCGACCGCGCCGCCGCCGGTGGTCACACCGGCGATCGCACGGTCTTCGGCCGATCGCTTCTGCCCCGGGATAATGGTGTCGGCATAAGCCTCCAGGGTCATGGTCCGGTACTCGCCGTTCGGCGCCACTCGTGCGTTTTCTTCTCGCAACGCGATCTCCTTCCGTTCCGTTTCTGAGTGGGTGCCTTCCGGCGTAAATAAAAGCTATGACTCGCTCCTCTGTTCAAGCAACAAGCCAAAGTCGCGGCGAAGCCGGGAGCGACTCACCAGAGTTGCGGCATCGGGAGCCCCGGAGTCTGCGGGCACCCGGAGCGCTGGCCTACGCTTCAATCCCGGATGCATTCCTCACCCGCACGTGACATTCCTTCTGCGGCGAGACGTCAGACAGAAGCGCGCCTAGGTCTCATGCTTGGGGGAAACGTGAAAAGTGCTGACGAAGCTCCGGTGCCGCCTGGGTCCTCCACGCACCGCGTGCGGATAGACGAACTCGCACCCGCGGATTCACCGCGGCTCAACGGAATCGACAAGTCGCACGTGCGCAGGCTGGCCGCGGTCTTCTCCTCGCTGCCGCCCGTGCTCGTGCACCGCCCCACCATGCGCGTCGTCGACGGCATGCACCGGATCCGCGCGGCCAGCCTCAAAGGGCTGGACACGGTCGAGGTGCGCTTCTTCGACGGCGCCGAGGAGCAGGTCTTCCTGCGCTCGGTGGCGGCCAACATCGCCAACGGACTCCCGCTGTCGGTGGCCGACCGCAAGACGGCCGCCGCGCGCATCCTGGCCTCCGACCCGAGCCTGTCCGACCGGGCCGTCGCCGCGCACGTGGGCCTCGACGCCAAGACCGTGGCCGGCGTGCGGGTGTGTTCAGCCGCGGGATCTCCGCCCCTGAACGTCCGCACCGGCGCCGACGGCCGCGCCCACCCCCTGGACAGGACCGCCGAGCGGATGCACGCCGCCGAGCTGCTCGCCCAGGACCCCGCGCTGCCCCTGCGCACCGTGGTGGAGAAGACCGGCCTTTCCCTGGGCACCGCGCACGACGTACGCCAGCGGCTGCTGCGCGGCGAGGACCCGGTGCCGCAGAACCGGCAGGGCGCCGGCCAGAACCCCAAGCGGGAGCCCGGCACGGCGGGCGAGGAGCAGGCAGGCGGCGACCGGGCGGCGCAGGCCGCCTACCGCGTGCCGCCGCCCGCCCACGCGCTGCTCTCGCCGCGCTCGCGCCCGCCGCTGGACACCCTGCGCCGGCTCGCCAACGACCCGTCGCTGCGCCACTCCGACCAGGGACGCGAATTCATCCGCTGGCTGCACGCGCACTTCATCGTCGACGAGGCGTGGCGCAAGCGCCTGGAGGCCGTGCCTCCGCACAGCGTCGACGCCGTGGCCGACCTCGCCCGGCACTGCTCGGACACCTGGCGGCGCTTCGCCGAGGAGCTGGCCGTACGCCGGCACGCGGGCCTCACGACGAAGCACCCGGAACTGCACGCGACTCAGCCAACTCGGCGTTGACGCCCCGTACCGACAGGGAGATACGGTGACCACGACGACCATCGAGCAGGCCGTCCGCCGCGTGATCGGCTTCATGCACGTCAATCTCGGCCAGGACCTGACGATCGACGACATGGCGCGCACCGCGATGTTCAGCAAGTTCCATTTCACGCGCATCTTCCGCGATGCCACCGGAACATCGCCCGGGCGTTTCCTCTCCGCATTGCGCATCCAGGAGGCCAAGCGCCTCCTCACCCACACCGATTTCAGTGTGGCGGACATCAGCAGCCAGGTCGGATACAGCAGCGTCGGCACTTTCAGTTCCCGCTTCAAGGCGTGCGTGGGTCTTTCCCCGAGCGCCTACCGGGAATTCGGCGGAGTGCTGCCGAAATTTCCCGCCACGACGGTACGCAGCGGCGCCGTGGCGCACAGCCTCTCCTTACGCGGACGCATCGTGCTGCCCCCCGGCGAGGAGCCGGGGAACATGTTCGTCGGTCTCTTCCCCAGCCGGGTGCGCCAGGGCCGCCCGGTGCGCTGGGTCGTCCTGGACGGCCCCGGCGCCTTCGAGCTGAAGGACGTGCCCAGCGGCGTCTGGCACATCCTCGTCCACTCCACCGCCTACGGCCGCGACCACGGCTCCCCGGCCGGCCGCGAGGACTCCGCCGTGCTGTCCGTCGGCCAGTACGGCCCGGTCACCGTGCGCCCGGGCGCCCTGCTGCGGCCGACCGAGATCGTGCTGCGCCCGCTGGACGTACTGGACCCGCCGGTGCTGCTGGCCCGGATCGACCAGGACACGACGGGCCCGGGCCGCCTGGCCCAGTGACACGGATCCACACCACACGGATCCACACGACACAGGTCCACACGACGAAGGGGCCGGCCGCGGTGTCCGCGGCCGGCCCCTTTCCGTTCCCGTGTCGTCCAGGCGCTCAGCTCACCGGATGCACCGTCATGGGCAGCCCACCGCGCATCCTGAGCGAGAGCATCGCCTCCGGCACCGCCTCGCCGCCGCGGACGCTGCGCAGCTCCAGGTCCCGGGTGATCAGGGCGGTCACGAAGACCGCCTCCATCATTCCCAGGTTGCTGCCGACGCAGAAGCGCGGCCCGGCGCCGAAGGGGATGTACGCGTAGCGGTCCCGGCCGGCCACCTGCTTGGGGTCGAAGCGCTCCGGGTCGAAGCGCTCCGGGTCGTCCCACAGCCGCGGGTTGCGGTGCATGATGTACGGGCAGACCAGCACGTCCGCCTTCTTCGACACGTGGAAGCCGCCGACCTCGTCGTCCGCCTGGGCCACCCGCGGCAGCACCCACACCGGCGGGTACAGCCGCATCGCCTCCTGGACCACCTTGGTCGTATAGGTCAGCTTGTGCAGGTCGGCCGCCTCGGGGATGCGGTCCCCGAGCGCCTCCCGGGCTTCGGCCCGCACCAGCTCGCGCGCCTCGGGATGGCGGTCCAGCAGGTGCAGGGTCCAGCCCAGGGTGCTGGCCGTGGTCTCGTGCCCGGCGAGGAGCAGGGTGACCAGCTCCTCGCGCAGCCGCTGCCGCACCCGCTGCGGGTCCGGCTCCTGGCGGCGGGCCGCCACGATGATCCGCGAGAGCGCGTCGTCGGCCTCCTCCCCGTACGCCATCCGCTTGATGCGGTCGGCTACCAGGGCGTCGGCCACCCGGTGCAGCTCCCGGCGGGCCCGGCGGAACCGGGCCTGCGCGGGGAACGGCAGCCAGCCCGGGGTCGCGCCCTGGGTGACCATCTCCAGCAGCGCCTGGTCCTGGACCTCCTCGAAGGCGTGCGCGATCGAGTCGTACTTGCTCACATCGGTGTCGAGCAGGGTCCGGCCCAGCACGCCGAGGGTGAGCCCGGTGACCTCGTGCAGCAGGTCGACGGGCCCGTCCCCCTCGTGCCGGCGCAGCAGGGCGACCAGCTTGGCGGCCTCCTCGGCGACGGCGTCCGCCTGGCGGGTGATGCGGCCCGGCTTGAAGGCCGGCTGGTTGATCTTCCGCTGGTTCTTCCAGATGTCGCCGTCGCTGGTGAGCAGCCCGTCCCCGAGGACCTGGCGGGCCTGCACCAGGCCGATGCCCTTGTGGTAGTTGTCGGCGTTGTCCGCCAGGACGTGCTTGGCGTAGTCCGGCCGGTTGAAGATGTAGAGCTTCTTGGGCCCCATCGAGACGCGTACGGCGTCACCCAGCGCGGCGGCGTCCCCCATCATGCCCAGCCGGTCCACGGCCAGCTTCTTCAGGAGGCCGGGCAGTGCCCACACCGGTGGGCCCGGCGGATGCTTCCTGGTCATGCCACCCTGCCCTCTCCGGGTTCCGCGCCGAACTGCCGGAACCGGCCGCCGGAGAACAGCAGGGCGTCCCCCGTGGTCCGCCGGCCGGCCGTCAGCACCTTGCCGAGGTAGATCGTGTGGTCGCCGCCGTCGTAGACGCGCCACTTCTCGCACTCCAGGTGGGCGACCGCGCCCGCGATGAGCGGCGCGTCGCCGGAGCGGCCCGGCACCCAGTCGATGTTCTCGAACTGGCCGACGCCCACCGGACGGGAGTGGTTGGCGAAGTGCCGTGCCACGTCGTCCTGCCCGGCGGCGAGCACCGACACCGAGAACTCCGGGGAGAGTGCGAGCTTCTGGTGCATCACCGCGTCCTTGTTGACGCAGATCAGCACGAGCGGCGGGGCGAGGGAGACGGACGTGAAGGAATTGGCCGTCATCCCCCGCGGCGCGTCCCCGCCGACCGTCACCACGGTGACGCCGGTGGGAAACGCCCCGAGAACCCCGCGCAACTGCTTTCTGTCATCGATGTCGACAAGCTCCGCGGACGGAGCGGCCATGACGCTCATGTATGCCTCCCTGCCAACGGCCGGGTCCCGGCCGCGTAGGGCGCCAGCGCTTGTGCCAGCGCGTCGGGGATCAGGGCCGGGACGGGGGCGCCGGCCGGCCCGCGCAGACACACGACGCGCTGCCTGCCGCGAGCCACCGGTACGTCGCCCTCCCCTGCCCCCTTGACGTAGTCGAACGTCAAGTCGAACTGTGTGTGTCCGATCTCGGCCACCCGCATCCGGATGGCCAGGCGGTCGAGTGCCGAGACCGCTTCGAAGAGCTCGCACTCGACCTGCAGCGTGAACAGCCTCAAGTCGGCGTGCCCGGCGTCCAGGTCGTCGTCGAGGACCGTCCCGAACGCCGTCTGGCGCAGGAACAACTGCCGGCAACGTGCCTGCCACTGGAGGTAGTTCACGTAGTCGGCGCTGCCCGCGAGATCGGTCTCGGCGAAGGCGACCGTGTGCCGGTACTCGAAGTACCCGAGGCTGTCCGCGCTGCCGCTCATGACGCTCAGGCCCCCTTCACGCCGGGGACGTCGTCCGCGCCGTCCGTCAGGAAGGCGAAGACCGCAGGGTCCAGGGCGCCGCGCAGCGAGGTCACGAAGGTCGCGATCCGCAGTGCGCCCGCCGTGAAGACCACCCAGTTGTCCCGGGTGCGCGGTGCCAGCGTGAGCGGTGCCCCCGCCATCACCCCTGCCTTCTTCAGGCACTCGGCGGCGCTCCACACCCGTGTCGCCGCCGTGTCCGGGGCCTCGCCCGTCTCCTTGGCGACCAGCTTGGCCAGCGCGGCGTGTTCGCCGAGCAGACCCGTCCAGTCGGCCTCGGTGCGGACGTTGACCGCCTCGACGTCGCAGGCGACGGTCCGCCCGGCCGCCACCCCGAGGGTGACGCCCAGCCCGTGGGCCGCGGAGACCTGGAGGCCGCCGTCGATCTCGGGCCGCCCGTCGGGCCGGTAGCGCACCTCGGCGGTGGCGCCCAGGGCCCGCTGCAGCGCGACGGCGGTACCCGCCCGGCGGCTGCCCTGCGACCCGTCGGCGTCCGGCGCGTCGGGCTCCACCGCGACCGCGATGTGCGAGCCGAGCACCTCCTCCAGCGTGCGCTCCAGGTACGAGCCGAGCAGCGGCTCCACCCACGGTCCGGAGCCGTCCGTCTTGCGCACGGCGTGCAGGGTCAGGCCCTCCCACCGCTCGACGACGGTCCCGTCCTCGGTGCGCACCGCGATGTCGTACACGTACGTGTCTCCGTCGCGGTACCGCTCGGTGGCGCAGTAGCGCACCTTCGCCGGCAGGTCCGTGCCCGCGGCCATCGGGTACAGCCGCTCGATGCCCGACGGCAGCAGGGTCGCGTCCGGGACGCACACCTGGTTGCCGTGCATCAGCGCGTCCCGCATGCCCGGGTCGGCCATCAGCAGCGTGGCCGGCAGGTACGGGGCGAACCACCCCGTCGGCGCGCCGATCGCCACGTCGGCGTCGACGTGCCGGGCGGCGGCCCGGTGGAAGGTGCCCAGCCTCTGGAAGCGGTCGCCCTGGAAGAGGACCCCGCCGTACAGGTCGGTCGCGGGCACCAGCGGCGCGGCCGGCACCCCCGCCCCGACCTGGTCGGGTGCTCCGTCGGGGATGGCGCCCTCCGCGTAGCGCAGGCGCGCCCGGAAGTGCTCGGCGACGAAGCCGGTCTCCTCCGCGTGCACCGCCACGTCGACGGTGTCCGGTCCGGTCACGGTGGCCGCGATCCGGATCCGGGTGGCGCCGTTGGGCGGCACGACGATGGGCCGCAGGAACTTGGCGCCCTCGATGACCGGGACCTTCTCCCAGCCGGTGGCCGCGTGCGCGACCTGGACCATCGCCTCCATGCCGAGCACCGCCGGCATCAGCAGGTTCCCGTCGAGCAGGTGGTCGGCGAGGTAGGCGTCGGTACCCGAGTTCAGCTCGACCTCGGTGACCAGCTCCACCCCGTGGTAGCGCACCAGCGGGGTGCCGGCGAAGCGCAGCAGCGGCAGCTGCGGCAGGTCCCGGCGGACCGTCGCGATGCCCTCGGTGCGACCGCTGATGACCGTGACCACCGGCGCGTCCGGGTCGCTGATCAGGCGCAGCAGGATCTCCACGCCGTGGTCGGGCGAGACCGGCACGATGCCCTCGCGGGAGAGGGTCTCGACGACGGAGAGCTTCTCGCCCATGCCGACGCCGGACCACACCGACCACTCCATGCACAGGGCGCGGCAGCCGGGGTGGTTGCGCGCGACCTCTTCGGTGAGGTCGGCCAGCCACTCGTTGGCGGTGGCGTAGTGCGCCTCGCCGCGCAGGCCCGCGCGGCCGATGATGCTGCCGAAGGTGACGAGCAGCTTGAGGCTGCCCTCGCCGACGGCGTCGAGCACGGCCCGCAGGCCGTCGACCTTCGGCGCGAAGGTGCGCCGGAAGTCCTCGATGCCCAGTGCCGTCAGCGCGGCCGGCTCGTTGCGGCCGGCGCCGTGCAGCAGCGCGGTGACCGGTCCGAGCTTCTCCGCGAGTTCGGCGACGGCGGCCGCGACCCGGGCGGGGTCGGTGACGTCGGCGCGCGCGTAGGCCACCGTCACACCGCTGTCCGCCATCCGGGCGAGGTTGTCGCCCAGGTCCTTGTCCTCGGCCGGGTCGGAGCGGCCCAGGACGGCCAGCTTCGCGCCGGTCTCCTTGGCCACGGCCAGGGCGCACTCGGCGGTGATGCCCTTGCCTCCGCCGGTGACGAGCAGGACGTCCGAGGAGCCCAGTACGTGCTCCTTGCGGGCGGGCGCCACCGGCAGCGCGCGCAGGGTCGGGACCCGGCGGGCGCCTTCGGTGTCGTAGTGCACCTCGGTGAAACGGGCGGTGGCCGCGACTTCCGCGACGACCGTGCGTACGGCGTCGGCGTCGGGCCGCGGGGTGTGGACGATGGTCGTCCGCAGGTGCCCTTCCTGGTGCAGGGTCTTGGCCAGGCCGGCCGCGCCCCGCCCGTGCTGCACCAGCACGAACCGCCGCTCCCGGTCGCCCGCGAGCGCGGCCTTAGCCCCGTCGAGGGCCTGCGCGATGTGCTCGGCCGGGCAGGCCGGCGGCAGCCAGACCACCACGCCCGCGCCCACCCCGGCGCCTTCGAGGGCCGCCTTCAGCTGCTGCCCGAAGGGGTCCGAGCCGGCCGTGAACAGCTCCCAGGGGCCGTTCTCGCCGCCCGGGGCCGCGGCCGCCAGGGGCACCTCGTCCAGGTCGACCGCGAACGGCCGCGCCCAGACCGCGGATCCGGTGACGAGCGGGCCGGAGCCCGCCGCGCCGCCGCCGGTGCCCGCCAGCTCCTCCAGGGCCTCGGCGAGCTGCGCCACCGTGGCGGTGGCGAAGTTCGTCGGCACGTGGGCCGCGCCGATCCCGAGCCGGGTGGCCGCCTGGTTGACGATCTGGCCGACCGTGATCGAGCTCATGTGCAGGTCGTCCAGGAGGCTGCTGTCGTCGGCCACCAGCTCCGGCGGCAGTTCCGCCCGCTCGGCGACCAGCGCCCGCAGCACCTCCAGTGCCGACTCGCCCTGCGCCTGGCCGGCCTGCTCGCCGCCGTCGCCGTCCCCGGCGCCCTCCGTACGCGGAGCGCGTCCGGCGGGCAGGCTGATCTCGGGTGCCTGCTCGCAGGGGCTGGTCAGGAAGCTGAACTCGGCGCCGATCTCCAGGGGCCGGGTCAGCCGGTCGCGGAACAGCCGCTCGTGGATGAGCGGGGCGCCGACCACGTACGCGGCGCCGACCACCTGGAGCAGCGCGCGCAGCGATTCGTCGTCCGTGTTGAGGGCGACGGCCGGGACGTCGACGCCGGCCTCGGCCAGCGTGCTCAGCACCCGGCCGGGGCCGACCTCGATGAACAGGTCGACGTCCGCGGCGGCCGCCTCCAGTGCCTGCGTGAACAGCACCGGGTCGGTGATCTGCTGGCGCAGCAGCTTCGCGAGGTCGCCGTCCTGCTCCAGGTCGGCGCCGGTGACGGTGGACACGATCCGCCGGTCCACGCTCCCGAAGTCCGCGCCGGCCAGCCACTCGCCGAAGGACTCGGCCGCCGGGGCGACCAGCGGGGAGTGGAAGGCGTGCGAGACGGCGAGGCGGGTGCACTTCACACCGGCCTGCCCGGCCCGCTGCGCCACCGACTCGACGGCGTCCACGGGACCGGCGACGACCGTCTGCTGCGGTCCGTTGTAGCCGGAGATGACGACGGGGAGCCCGTCGATCAGCGGTGCGACCGCGTCGGGCGCTGCCGCGAGCGAGGCCATGGTGCCCGAGGCGCTGTGCTCGGCCATCGCCGCGCCGCGTACCCGGGCCGCCTCCAGGACGGTGGGACCGTCGAGGGCGCCCGCCCAGTGCAGGGCGGACAGTTCGCCGAGGCTGTGGCCGACGGC
Source organism: Streptomyces sp. NBC_00239 (assembly GCF_036194065.1). Lineage (NCBI taxonomy): Bacteria > Bacillati > Actinomycetota > Actinomycetes > Kitasatosporales > Streptomycetaceae > Streptomyces > Streptomyces sp. NBC_00239. The sequence continues at coordinate 280,122 of NZ_CP108097.1, forward strand.
CACGTCGGCCTCGATGCCGAGGGCGTCGAGCACCCGCAGGCCGGCGGTGGAGCCGGTGACGATGCGCGGCTGGGCCACGTCGGTCGCCACCATGTCGCCGTCGGTGGGCAGGCCCGCCTTGTCGTACACCTCGGCGGCCTCGGTGAAGCGGCGGCGCAGCGCGCCTCCGCCGGTGCCCTTGCCGGAGCCCTGGCCCGGGAAGAGGAAGCCGATGCGGGCGTCCCCGTCCCCGGTGCGGCCCAGGAAGGTGCGCCCGTCGGGCGCGAACAGCGAGGTGGTGCCCGCCTCGACGGTGCCGGCGAGCTGGCGCAGCCGCAGGTCGGCGTCCTCCGGGGAGGTGACGACGGCGGCGGCCCGGTAGGGCAGGTCGCGCAGTTCGCGCTGGAGGGTCGCGGCGAGGTCGCCGACCTGTGCGTACGAGACCTGCGCGGCGAAGGCGGCCACCTCGGTGAGGCGGGCGGCCAGCGCCTGCGGGGACTCGCCGTCCAGCAGGAGCAGTTCGGCGTCCTGGAGGGAGGCGGCCAGGGTGGTGGCGCGGCGGCTGGGTGCCGGGCGCCGCTTGGGCACGGCCTTGTCGACGACCACGTGGGTGTTGATGCCGCCGAAGCCCATGGCGGTGACGGCCGCGCGCAGCGGGGCGTCCTTGGGCCAGGCCTCGGCCTTGCGCAGCACCCGCAGGTTGGACTGCTCGCCGGTGAGCAGGTCGTGCGGGTCGACGCAGCCGATGGCCGGCGGTAGCATCGCCGCGTCCACGGCCATGGCCGCCTTGATGAGTCCGGCGACGCCGGCGGCGGCCTTGGTGTGGCCGATCATGCCCTTGATGGAGCTGATCGCGGCGAGCGGCGCCTTCGGGTCGGCCTCGGCGCGGGCGCCCATGATGGCGGTGAGCTCGGTGGCGTCGCCGACCTCGGTGCCGGTGCCGTGGCCCTCGAAGAGCGGCACGGTGTCGGCGCCGAACCCGGCGCGCTCGTAGGCGCGCCGCATGGCCAGCTGGTAGCCGCTGACCTCGGGCCGGGTGATGCCGCCCTGGCCGTCGGAGGAGATGCCCCAGCCGGCGACGGAGGCGTAGATGCGGTGGCCGGAGGCGAGGGCGTCCTCTTCGCGCATCAGGACGACCATGCCGCAGCCCTCGCCCGGCCAGAAGCCGTTGGAGCCGCGGTCGTAGAGCCGCATCTCCCGCTTGGCCAGGGCGCCGGTCTTGGCGAACCCGATGATCTCGAAGGGGTCGATGGACAGGTCCACGCCGCCGGCGACCGCCACGTCGAGGTCGCCGTTGACGAGGCCGGTCGCGGCGGTGGTGACCGACAGCAGCGAGGAGGAGCAGGCGCCGTCGACGGTGTAGCCGCCGCCGTTGAGGTCGAAGTAGTTGCAGATCCGGCCCGCGATGGTGTTGGAGAGGCCGCCGGCGAGGGTGTCCTCGTCGATGGCGGGGAAGGGCTGCTTGTACGCGCCCTCCACGCCTTCCAGGAAGTCGGCGAGCTTCTCGTCCTCCCAGTCCTCTGCCTTGAGGGCGGCCGCGAGCACCCGCCGTACGTACGGCCAGCGCAGCCGCATCACGTTGGCGCGGGAGAACTCGCCGGTGAGCGTGTTGCCGACGATGACGCCGGTGCGCTCCTTGGGCAGTCCCTCGCCGGCCGCGAAGCCGGCGTCGGCCAGGGCGCTGGAGGCGGTCTCCAGGGCGAGCCAGTGGGTGAGGTCGGTGGAGCGGTAGGTGCTGCCGGCGATGCGGTGGGCGATCCGGTCGAAGGAGTAGCCCTCCAGGACGGCGGCGTTGCGGGCGTAGAAGCGGTCCGGGGTGGTCGGGTCCGCGTCCCAGTAGTCCTCCAGCCGCATCCGCACGTCGGGCAGCCGGCGGAAGGCCCGGCGGCCCGCGACGGCGTTCTCCCACAGCTCGCGGTGGCTCGTGGCGTCGGGGTAGCGGGCCGCTATGCCGACGATGGCGATTCTGGTCACAGGGACACCGCCACCTTTTTCTCCTTGGCGGCCTCGGCGCGCATGGCGGCGCACTTGCCGTGCTGGCAGCTGCCGGCGGCGCACGCGTCCTCGGCGGCGGCGGAGGCCGCGGCGGGGACGGCGGGCGATACGGCGGCGGGCGGTACGGCGGCGATCGGGACGGTGGCGGCCGGGGCGGCGACGCGCGCGGCGGCGCACTTCTCGTGCCCGCAGGTCCCGGCGGCGCAGGCGTCCTCGGTCGCGGCGGCGAGCGGGACCGTGGGCGCCTCGGCGGGCGCCGGGGCGGGCGACGGGACGGCGACGAGCGCCTCCACGGGCCGGACCGGCGCGGTCTTGGCGGCCGCCTGCTGCTTGGCCTGCAGGTGCAGGAACCACAGGAACAGGCCGCGGATCCCGCAGACGATCGCGGTGGCGAAGAAGATGCCGTACGTGATGTTCACGGCCATCAGCAGGCCGTAGACGGCGGCGACACCGGCGCCGAACGCGATCTGCGAGGACTTCTTCGAGGGCGAGGTACCCGGGTCGGTGACCATGTAGTTGGTGAAGAGCACGAAGGCCGTGCCCGTCATCATGCCGAGGGCCGCGGGGATGGACGTGTCGAACATCCAGCCTCGGATGATCGCCTGGAGGGCGAAGCCCACGAGCCAGCCCATGATGAGCGGCATGCGGTTGGTGAGCTTGGCGTTGAGCATCGTGCCGAGCGTGATGATGACCGCCGGGAGGATCCAGTCACCGGGGCCGGTGGTGCCCGTCAGGTACTCGGTGAAGTGGTACGGCGGGGCGATGCTGGCCCAGGGGAACAGCACCAGGATGATCATGATGCCGAAGTTCGACGGGTTCATGTAGTGCCGCATGCGGCCCTTCACCGGGGCGCGCAGCACGTGCTTGGTGCCGACGGCCACGATGACGCCGAACATCATGACCCACCAGCGGTCATTGGTGTAGGTGAGCATGTTGACCGCGAGGCTGGTGATGTGCGCGGGGAGCAGGAACTCCATGAGTCCCTTGCGGCCGCCGCCCGCGTAGCGCGGGGCACGGCCCTCGCCCTTGGCACTGATCCATTCGAGGACGATCTCGGTGGTGTAGCCGGTGGCCACCGCGATGAACGGCCACAGCCAGCCCTGCTCGAAACCGAGCACGGTGTAGCCGAGGACGTTCAGCACGGAGATCGAGACGGCGAACCGCTGGAGCGCCTTGATGACCTTGGGGTCGTGCCGCGGGGGCGCGGCGGGCTTGGCGGACTTGGCTGGGCTGCCGGCGGCAGCGGTGGGGGCAGCGGCCGTGGGGGGCACTGCGCTGGTGTGAGAAGACATGTCTACTTCTCCTTGGCCTCGGTACCGAGCTGGACCGAGTGCCAGCCGGGGCTCAGCGTGAGAGCCTGCTTGCGGACCTGGCCGGTCGTGTCCCGCCAGGAGATGCTGGCCTGGACGGGTCCGGAGACCTTGCCGAGACCGATGTGGACGTCGGTGCTGCGCTTGCCGGAGTGGCCGCTGCCGCCGTCGACGCGGCCCAGCAGGACCTTGCCGTCGGGGAAGTTGACCCGTACCTGGGCGCCGACCACGGGGGATCCCTTGTCGTCGACGAGCTTCAGGCCCAGGAAGTCGTTCTTCGCGGGGCTGAGGTTGCAGTAGAAGACCGGGGCGTCCCACTGCCGGGCCACCACGAAGTCCAGGCGGCCGTCGCCGTCGGCGTCACCGGTGGCGATACCGCGGGTGGGCACGGGCACGTCGAGCCCGAGCTCGGGGGAGATGTTGTCGTACTTGCCGCCGTTGCGGGTCCAGAAGCGCAGGTACTGGTCGCCGGCGAGGTCGTCGCCGGCCTCGACCTTCGGCCAGGCGCCGGGGTGGCGCACCAGCAGGTCGTTGGCGGTGGCGAGCTCCTGGAGCTGCGCCCAGCGGCTGCGCTTGCCCTTCACGAAGCCGGTGGCCTGGGTGATCTCCGGGCGGCCGTCGTTGTCGAAGTCCGCCATCTTGGCGTCCCAGCCCCAGCCGGACCAGGCCGTGTTGAGGGAAGCGCTCTCGTCCTTCCAGGGCGCCTTCTTGTCGCTCATCTTGCGGTGCAGGTCGTCCAGGTTCTTCGCCTTGCTGATGAAGGTGTAGTTGGACTCCTGGATGCCGAACGAGGTCGTGATGTTGGACAGGAAGGCGTCGAGGATGCCGTCGCCGTTCAGGTCGGCCCAGTCGATGCCCATGCCCTTGAAGGAGCTGCGCCCGATCTCCTTGGACTTCGGCATGATCCCGTTGTGGCTGGCCTTCACCTCGACGAACTTGAGCTCGCCCGGGGTGGACCGGTTGTGCAGCAGCGTCGTGGAACCGAAGTCGAGGCCGAGGTACAGCTCGGGCAGCAGGTCGCCGTCGACGTCCGTGGCCGAGGCGGCCAGCGTCCAGCCCTTCTCACGGCCCTCGGGGACGACCTTGTCCGCCGGGATCCACTTGTAGCCGCCGGGGGTCTTGAGGAAGAAGTGCCCGCCGCCGCCGTTCTGCGCGTGCGACATGGAGTCGTTCATCGTGACCCCGCCGTCCTTGGTGTCGTCCAGGACGGGGCTCTCGGGGAAGTAGTTGCCGATGTAGAGGTCCTTGTGGCCGTCACCGTCGAAGTCCGCGACGGCGGCCGCGTTGGAGTTCCACAGCGGGCCGGTGTAGATGCCGCCGCCGGCGCCCGGCACCAGCTCGATCGGCTCGAAGCACTCCATCTTGGGCGGCATCTTCTTGTCCCAGGCCATCTTCTTCTGCTGGAAGATCACCGGGGTGCGGCCCCAGTAGTAGACGAGGAGGTCGGTGGCGCCGTCCTCGTTGAAGTCACCGGGGACACAGCCGATGGGGGCGCTGTACTTGCTCTTGGGCAGCGGCGCCATGTCCAGCGCGAAGGGCTCGTACGTGGCGCTCTTGCGGCCCGGGACGGGGGCCGGGGTGATGACCGCCTGGTCGATCCGGGGGTCGGTGATGCACAGGTCGTTGGGGAGCCCGTCGTTGTCGATGTCGTTCATCGCGACACCGGCGCCGACCGAGGAGATCCACGCCTCGATGTGCTTGTACGCCTTGTTCACCTTGCGGACGGTCTGCTGCTTGAAGCCGGCCGGCATGGCGATGGACATCGGCTCGAACTGGAAGGACTTGGCGAGTTCCCGCTTCTCGGCCGCGGACGACTCGTCCGGCTTCACCGCATAGAAAGCGCTCACCATGACGACGAGGGCCACAATTCCTGCTGCCTGCCTACGCAGCCAGGAGACTGGATTCTGCGTCATGCGCTCGCTCCTTTCTGGGAGTACGCGGGAACGACGATTTGCCGGGCGATCTCCTGCCGCCAGGTTTCGAATGCGGGAATCGCGCCGCCGTCGCAGCCGGTCGGGCGCGTCTCCAGGCAGACCCGGGAGGCCTCCTCCGGGGTGCGGCCGGCGCACAGCACGCGCGACGCCATCTTGGTGTGGTCGATGATGGTGCCGGCCTTGACCCGGGCCTCGGAGGCGAAGGCGGAGCCCTGCGCGAGGTTGGGCAGGTGCTTGCCCGCGTGCTCGGCGAAGCGCTTGAGCTCCGTCTCGTCGGCGCTGCCCGCGTAGGTGCAGGCGAGGCCGGAGCCGGCGTACAGGTCGCCGTGCCGGTGCTCGGGGTACGCGGCGATCAGACCGGCCACCACGTCGGGGTCGGTGCCGCCGACGAACCACAGGGCCCGGCCGATGCCCTGGTCGAGGACCCGCTGGCTGTAGGTGTCGTCGCCGCCCTTCCAGCTGAACGGGTGCGTGAGGTGCGGCTTGCGGACGTAGGCGTCCGTCTTGAAGTACGCCTGGTGGAAGCCGTATCCGTCGAGGATCAGCCAGCGCAGGACCGGGTCGATCTCCGTCACGTCCGGCCACAGGAACTTCGGCAGCCGGGCCATCGCCCAGCCGACGCCGACCCAGATCATGTAGTCGTGGCGGGCGCCCTCGCCCTCCAGGAAGCCGGCCAGCCGCTTGCTGCCCGTCAGCGAGTCGAGCATCACGGCGCCCATGCCGGCGCCCTCGTACGCGAATCCGCGGTAGGCACGGGGAACGGTCTCCAGCCACTCCTCGGCCTCCGCCGCGGAACGGGCCTCGACCGCATAGGCGTAACCCTGGAGGAACGTGGCCCCCACGGTTTCCAGCTGATTCTTCGCTTCCGGGTTCTTGACGTGGAAACCGCGCCGATCCAGATGCGTTTCCCGGACATTGGGTGTGAGGACTCGGCGCCTCAGCGCACGCAACATGGACACGTCCAACCGCCCCTCGTGTTTTCTCGCCTGGAATTTCCCTTACTGAACCGTGCTGAACCGTGCTGAACTTTGCTGAACCGTGCTGAATTACCTGAAATTTGAATCTAGCGATCAGCCCTGCCGGAGCGTCTACTCCAGAAATGCTCAAACGGCATTCACGAGAAGCTGTTCGCGCACTGCGGTGCGCCAGATCTCGTAGGTCGGAACCGGGCCTTTCGCGGCCAGATCGGGAGTGCTGTCGTCGGCGAGCGCGGCGGCCTTCTCGACGGTCAGCCCGGCGAGGGCGTGCACCGCGGTACGGGTGTGCTCGGGGACGGTCCGCGAGAAGTGCCGGGCCTTGGCCGCGAACACGGAGCCCTGGCCCAGGTGCCCGCGGTGCTCGCCGCTGGCGGCGTACAGCGCGGCGAGGTCCTCGGGGGTGGAGCAGCCCGCGAAGGTGGCCGCCAGCCCGACGCCGGCCCACAGGTCGGAGTGCCGGTCGGAGGCGAACCTGCGCACGGCGGCGGTCACGTTCTCTACGTGCGCGCCGTTGATGAACCACAGCGCGCGCCCGACACCCTGGTCGAACGCGCGCTGGAAGTACTCGGGGTGCCCGTCCCAGGGGTACGGGGTGTCCAGCCGCTGTTCGTCGATCCAGCGGCGGGTGTCGAAGTAGGCCCGGTCGAAGCCGTAGCCGTCGACGGCCAGCCAGCTCATCGGCGGGTAGAACTCGTCGCCGTGCAGCTCGGGCATGATCTTCTTCCACAGCGGGCGCGGCAGCTTGGCCATGGCGAAGCCGATGCCGATGTAGTTGAGGAAGATGTGCCGGCGCCCGTTGGCGCCCTCCATCAGCTCCTGGGTGCGCGGCCCCCGGCCGGGACCCATCAGGTCCCGGATGGTGGCGGCCATCGTCGCGCCCTCGTACGCGAACCCCTGGAGCTCGGGGTCGACGAGGGCGAGCCGGCGCTCGGTCTCCCACAGGTTGCGGGACTCGATGCCCCACTCGAAACCGGTGACCACCGCCTGCGGGATGCTCTCCAGCTGCGCGGTGGCGGCCGTCGGTACGACGGGGAAACCCCGTCCGGCGAAGCTGACCTCACTCAGTGAGGGAGCCATGAGCAGCTTGCGCAGAGCTCCTGTAGCCGTTGCCACTGTGCCTCCTCCAGGGGCCACCGGGGGTGGTGGCAGGAGGCCTCATCGTCTTAAGCCGCTATAGCACGCGTCATCTTCGGGAATGCGTAACTCGGCTTGTAGATCAGCCGATTAAGCGGGTCCCGCAGCCACTTTCGGCGCGACTTGAGGAAGTCAGCGAATACGCCGAACCGCTACTTCTTCCCCGACGACGTCTCGCTCACACTTCGCGCAGTCCAGCCGGACGTGGACGTGGCCGTCGCAGCCGATGTGTTCGGCCCGCCGCGGCGGCCCCTCCTCCAGCGGCAGGTTGCGGTCGCCCCACTGCATGAGGGCGATCACGGCGGTGGCCAGGTCCCGCCCCATGGGCGTCAGCGGGTACTCGTGCCGCACGGGCTTGTCCTGGTAGGGCACCTTCTCCATGATGCCGAGCTCCACGAGGCGGCCGAGCCGGGCGGTGAGCACGTTGCGTGCGATCGGGAACTGCCCCATGAAGCCGTCGAACCGCTTCACGCCCAGCAGCGCGGAGCGGACGATCAGCAGACTCCAGCGCTCGCCGATCACTTCCAGGGACCTGGCGAGATTGCAGTCCTGGCCTTCATAGGTTCTCTTCAGCATGCCGCCAAGGTAACTGCTGAGTTGCGTGAAAGGACCCTCTGATTGCCGGTCGAGTTCAAGTCCGCAATCCCAAAGAAGACCCGCGCCCGTAACCACTGCTGAGATAGCGTCCGGATCCGGATCCGGAGCATGGAGGCCTCTGATGGCGACAGGAACGCAGGCAACCCCCGTCAAGAGCAGTGTCATGGACACGCTCAACAGCAAGTACCACAAGGTAGGCCTGCGGGTCTTCCTCGTCCTCGTGCTCGCGCACTGGGCGGAGCACCTGACCCAGGCCATCCAGATCTACGTGCTGGGCTGGTCGCTGCCCGAGGCGCGCGGCGTGCTCGGCGTGCCGTTCCCGTGGCTGGTCAAGTCCGAGTGGATGCACTACGGCTACGCGCTGCTGATGCTCGTCGGCTTCATCATGTTCCGCCGCGGCTTCACCGGCGCCTCGCGCACCTGGTGGAACACCACCCTGGGCATCCAGATCTGGCACCACTTCGAGCACCTGCTGCTCCTGTGCCAGGCCCTGGCCGGCGCGTTCATCGCGGGCAAGGCCGTCCCGACCAGCGTCCTGCAGCTCGTCTTCCCGCGCGTGGAACTGCACCTCTTCTACAACGCGCTGGTCACCATCCCGATGATCGTCGCCATGGTGCTGCACACCCGCGCCCGCGCGGACAACGCCTCGGCCCGCTGCGACTGCGCCCTCACCGCATGACCGCCGCCCGCCGCCCCTCGGGGTTCGCGGGCTCCCTGCTCCTGGCACTGGCCTGCCTCCTGCTGTACGTGGCCCTGCCCAACCTCGGCAACGTGGCGCGGGCGGCGACGGCCGACGGGGTGGCGGGCTCGTTCACGGCAGGGCGGCTCAGCTGCATATCCCACCCGGGCCACGAGACCTGCGAGTGGTCGGGCACGTTCCGCTCCACCGACGGCACCGTGCTCCGCGAGGGCATCACGCTCTACGGCAGCAGCCGCGAGTCCCTGGCCATCGGCCGCGCCGCCCCCGCGGTGGACGTGGGCAACCCCGGCCGCGTCTACCGGCCCGGCGGCTCGTACGAATGGATCTTCACCGTGGCGCTCCTCCTCGCGGGCTACGGCCTCCTGGCCTACCTGGCCCGCCGCCACCTCCTGCCGCCACGGCCCCCCGCCCGCGCCGCACTTCCAGCGACGTAAGCACCCCCTCCGAACGGCCCGCTCTCCCGACACCCCCGCCGGGAGACCGGGCCGTCCCCATCCCCACCCGACACCCCCATCCCCACCGACGTTCCACTCCACCCCCGCCGGCGTTCGAGGCGGGGCTCGGCCCAAGCGGGCCACATCCAGCCCCGCCGGCGTTTGAGGCGCGGGTGCGGGCAGAGCCCACTCCAGCCCCGCCGGCGTTTGAGGCGCGGGGTCTGGGGCGGAGCCCCAGCAGGGCGACCCGGCCGGCGCCGACCACCCGCTCCGCCCGGAACGCGGAACGCCCCGCCCCTCCGTCGCGGGGGATGAAGACGGAGGGGCGGGGCGGATCGGCCGGGAGGCCGGCCGGGGGGACCGACTGCCGGGCCGAGCACGGGGGGCAGACCGCCGAAAGAGCGGCCGGGCCGTTCAGGGGGCAGGACCGTGCGGGGAGGCAACGCCCTGCGGATCAGCCCGTACGGGTCGTACGGGTCGGACCGTACGGGTCAGGCCGTACGGATGGCCGCCATGGCGGACTCACCCGGCAGCTCCAGCCGGCTGTACGCGTACGCGACGGACACCAGCGTCATGTGGTGGTGCCAGCCCGGGTAAGAGCGGCCCTCGAAGTCGAGCAGCCCGAAGTCCTGCTCCAGCGTCTGCACCGTCGCGCCCGCACGCCGCTGCAACTGCGCCAGCGCGACGAGCTCCTCGGTACGCCGGTGGACCATGTTCGTCAGCCACATCCGGCTGGAGCGGCGCCCCGCGTACTGCCGGACCGCGAACAGCCGGTACGTGTGGTGGGGCGTCTGGCGGCCGGTGCGCGCCTCCGGCAGCCGCACCAGGCCGGTCATCACGGACGCCCGCCCGGGACGGCCCTCGCGGCTCGCGCCGATGGAGTCCATCCGCAGGTGGCTGCCGGTCTTCAGCTCGAAGAAGCGCTGCGCCTCGACCGCGGCCGGCAGGTCGCCCCCGTACGGCTGGTGGGCCACCAGGTGGCTGCCCGGCACGACCGGGGTCCGCCCCGACACGGCGACGACGAAGTCCCGGCCCCGCGCGCTGAGTCCCCGTACCAGCGAGGCCGCCCCCGCGTGGTAGCTGAGGTCCGCGACGATCGGCGGGGTGCTCAGGTGGGTGCCCGCGCCCATGCTGTCCACGAGGTCCAGGGCATGCTGCTCGATGGCCCGGTGCGCGACCCCGTCGGGGACCCGGGCGCGGGAGCGCCGCGCCTCGTCGGTGGCCCAGCTGCCCGGCAGCAGCAGCCCCCAGTCCGTCGGGACGGCGTCCGTCCCGTTGGTCAGGAAGGCGCCCACGCCGACCTGGCAGTTCACCGAGCGGCCGGTCTCCGGCACGAAGCGGCGGTGCACTCCGCAGGAGTGGTCGCCGCGCTTGCGCAGGACCGCCGCCTCCAGCACCCAGGCCTTGGGCGCCAGCCGCCGCTCCACCCAGCGCATCAGCTCGGTGCGGGCCGGCGCCCACTCCCAGGGGCTGGCGTTGACGAACTGGTGCATGGACTGCGAGGCGGTCGGGGAGTCCGAGACCGTCGCCGCGATCCGCCGGACCGACTTCTTTCCCTCGGTCGTCAGCAGACCCTGCAGGTACGCCTGGGCCCAGTGCCGCTGATCAGCGCGCGGCAGGTGCCCGAAGATCTGCTCGGTGATCACTGAAACCGGCACTCGAGCACGGGTCAGGTCGTTCGCTGCCATGGCACGTTCCCCTTCTCCATCGACCGTCCAGGCGAACACGGAATTAGCATAGCGATCGTTCTCTTTTTTTCCAGCCGTCGGCAGCACGGGGTTCCCGCCGCGCACGACACGCCGCGACTTCGGCATGTCGGGGGCACTTCGGCAACTCTGCGTTGCCTTTGACGCAACCCCCCGCGCACGCTGGGACGAATCGCACCCGGAGTGATCATGGTGAAACAGGAAAGGGCAGCGAGGAGCCGCAATTCCCTCGTACAGGCCGCCGCGGAACAATTCGACCGCGACGGCTACGCAGGCGCGTCGCTGTCCCGGATCTGCAAGGCGGCCGGCATCTCCAGCGGCGGGCTGACCTTCCACTTCTCGTCGAAGGAAGACCTCGCGCGCGCGGTCGAGGAGGTCGGCCACGGCGTGGTCCGCGCGACCGTCGAACGCCTCTGCGCCGGGAGCGCGCCGCCGCTGCAGCGGCTGGTCGGGCTCACCCTGGAGCTGATGCGGCAGGTCGAGGAACAGCCCGCGGTACGGGCCCTGGTCCGCCTGGAACGCGAACGCCCGGGCGCCCCGCAGTGGGCCGCGCTCTGGTACCCGGCCGCCCAGGAACTCGTACAACAGGCCGCGGACGAAGGTCAGTTGCGGCCGAGCGCCCGACCGGAGGCGGTGGCGTCGCTGGCCGTGCACCTGGTGACGGGAGCGGAGATCCTGGCCCGCCGCCAACGCGACGCGGGCGCCGCGGCCCAGCCCCCCGAAAGCAGCGCCGCCCTCCTGGAACGCATCTGGAAACTGGTCCTGGCCGGGCTAGTCCCCCCCGACTCCCCCGACCCCCTCCCATCCCCCCACACCCACACCACGAAGCCGTCCCCCCCGAACGCCAACACCCCCCGCACGACCCCCGCCCCCATCCGCCGCCCGGTCCCCGTCCGAGGCCCGTACAACAGAGGCTGACACCGACCACACCCCCACCCAGCCCCACCGGCGCTCGAGGCGCACCCCCAGCCCCGCCAACGCTTGAGGGCGCGCCCCCAGCCCGCCAACGCTTGCGGCGCCATCCAGCCTCGCCGGCGTTTGAGGCGCGGGGTCCGGGGCGGAGCCCCGAGAACGCCGCCACCCCCAGCCCCGCCGACGCGCGAGGCGCACCCCCAGCCCCGCCGGCGTTTGAGGCGCGGGGCCCGGGGCGGAGCCCCGGAAAAACCGACCCGCAGGGTCCGAACAGCCGCGCTACGCCGCCGTCCAGCCCCCATCCACCGCCACAGGAACCCCGGTGACGAACGACGCCCGGTCACTCAACAACCAGGCCGCCGCCTCCGCCACCTCCACCGGCCGAGCCATCCGCCCCTGCACCGACCGAGTCGTGAACGCCTCCTCCAGGGCCGGCGTCCCCGCGAGGATCTCCTCCATCAGTTCGGTCCGCGTACTGCCCACCACCAGCGAGTTCACCCGTATCCCCCGCTGCCCGTACTCCTGCGCTGCCGCCCGCGTCAGCCCGATCACCGCGTGCTTCGCGGCGATGTACGGCGCGGTCGCCCCGGTCGCCAGCACCCCGGCCACGCTCGCCGTGTTCACGATGGCGCCGCCCCTGCCGCTCTCCAGCATCACGGCGATCTGCCGCTTCATGCAGTGCCACACGCCCCGCAGGTTGACGTCGACGACCTTCTCGAAGATCTCGTCCTCGGTCTGGTGGATGGGGGTGCCCGCGGTGGCCCAGCCGGCGTTGTTGAAGGCGCCGTCGAGCCGTCCGTACAGCTCCAGCGCGCACGCCACCACCCGCGACACGTCCTCGGGCCGGGTGACGTCACCGGCCACCGCGGCGGCCCGGCCGCCGCTGTCGGCGATCTCCTTGGCCAGCGCGTCGAGCAGGTCCTCGCGGCGGGCCGTCATCACGACCGCGGCCCCCTCCGCGGCGAACAGCCGGGCGGCCGCCGCGCCGATGCCACTCGACGCGCCCGTCACCATGACGACCTTGTTCTCCAGCAATCTTGATGCGGTCATGTCAGGCCGTCCTTCAACTGTGCGCAACCCGGGGGTGGTTGAAGATGTAATCGCGCAGATCTGATGCATTGTGAGCGCGGCGTGGCCGAGTATGACCGACAAGCGCGCCGAGGGAAACCGTCATCGGCGCGCCGCACCGCAATCGCGGTGCCCCCACCCACCTGGCGCGAGCCCCTTCACCCCTACCGGACCGCCCTCGGCTCACTTGGTGAGCGCGGCAGCCCTCCGCACGCTCACCTTGACGTTCTTGCGGCCGTAATCGTTCGTGATCGACGGAATGAGCAGCTCCCACATGTTCACCGTGCGCCGCGGCAGGTCCCGCCGGCGCGCGACCAGGTCCGAGTACAACTGCATGCCCGTGCACGCCCCGACCACGAATTCCGCGACCTTGCGGCCGTCCACGAAATCCCTCAGCTCCCCGCGGTCACGCGCGTCGTGCAGGCAGTCCTCCATGATCTGGCGCCACTCGTCGTACGACTCGGGATCGTGCAGCCCGAAGCCCGTCTGCTCCACCGCGAGCCGCACCGCCGCCCGCAGGATCTTGTCCACCTGGAGCTGGTGCGACCACACCAGCGTGATGTCCACCAGGCGCTGCAACCCCTCGGAGGTGAGTTTCGGCATGATGGTCTCGGGCTGGGAATTCATCACCGCGATGGCGAGCGCTTCCTTGTTCGGGAAATGGAAGTACACCGCCCCGAGCGTCACCCCCGCCCTTTTCATGATCTCGCGCATGCTCGCGCCGTGGTAACCGCACTCGTCGAACACCTCGGCTGCCGCGAAGATGATCGCCTGCCGTGTCTTCACGGCCCGTTCCTGCTTCAGCCGGCTCTCTGCCACCGCTGCACCTTCTCTCGACAAACAAAGCGAACGCACTTTATTTTACTGACCGGGCCACCGACCGAACAGGTCACTCGCGGCCCTCCTTGCGCACGCCAAAGGGGATGGCATGCCCGTATCGACCGAAAGCCCCGCACCAGCGCACACCGCACTGACCGCCACCGTCGCCAAGGAGTACGTGCACCGCGCGGCTCTGGCCGACGTCTTCCTGACCGGATGGTCCGCCAAAGGTCCCGACGCCTTCCTCATCGAGGCGCAATGGCCCCGCTACCACGGCTTCTACGCCTCCGAGCCCGGCCTGTACGACCCGCTCCTGCTCTGCGAGACCGTCCGCCAGACGCTTCCGCTCCTCACCCACACGGCCTACGGAGTGCCCTTCGGCCACCACCTGAGCTGGTCCCGCTTCCAGTACGCGCTCAACCCGCGGGCCATGCGCATCGAGCGCACCCCCGCGGAGCTGCAGATCCACGTGACCTGCACCGACATCAAGTACCGGCGCGGCCTGCCGGTCGGCCTGACCATGCACTACGAGGTGATGCGCGGCGACCTCCTGCTCGCCGTCGCCAGCACCGCCTTCAACTGCCACACCCCGGCCCTCTACCAGCGGCTCCGCGTCGGCCGCGGCAACGTGAGCCAGATGTTCTGGAACGTACCCGAGCCCGCGCCGCCGTTATCCAAGGAGCTCTGCCGCCGCGACCGGATGCAGGACGTCGTCCTGTCCCCGACCGGCGAAGCCGACCGCTGGCAGCTGCGCGTCGACACCTCGCACCCGGTGCTCTTCGACCACCCCGTGGACCACGTGCCCGGCATGCTGCTCCTCGAAGCAGCCCGGCAGGCCGCCTTCGCCTGCACCCCCGCCACCGCCGCCTACGCCGACCCCTCCGCCGGCGCCGCCGGCAGCTCGGCCACACCTGCTCAGGGACCCTGCTGGCCGGTCTCGATGGACGTCGGCTTCCGCCGCTACGTCGAGTTCGACAGCCCCTGCTGGATCACCGCGGAAGCCACCCGCCCGCAGACCGCGGGCCACGACCGGGGCCTGCGCGTCACCGCGGTCCAGGGCGACGACCCCACTCCCGCCTTCACGGCGACCGTGGCCCTCGCCCGCCGGCTGCCCTGAGCCACCGCTCCCCCGTCTGCCTCCCCCCGGCCGCCGGCCGTGCCCGTGCCCCGCACGGCCGGCCCGCCGGAACCGGCCTCCCCACGCGCCCCAAACCCCGACGGCGCCGGACGCGTCCCCACGGCCGCCGACATGCCGCCGCCGGGCCGGGCCTACGCCCCGTCAACGACCCGTCCAGGCCCCACCCGCACCAGAACTCGAACACCGGTACGCCTACGACCCGTACACACATTGCGGTATTCGGTACGCCCAATTCGGAGGCCGGTTCCGCCCCTCCGAGCCCTGCGATCGACCTGTCTCACCCCGGCCACCCTCACACCGGCCACCTCACCACCGCCTGGGCTTGACCCCCGCCGGGCAGCCCGCCCCGAAACGATCATTAACGCCGTTAACGCCCCCGCCCCCACCGCGTTAACGGCGTTAACGCCGTTAACGCCCCGCCCCTCCCCACCCCGGCCACCGCTCCCGCCCCGGCCGCCCCCGGCCACCCCGGCGCCGCCGTCGGCGTTAACGGCGTTAACGGTCCGCGCCCCCGGACCACCCCGGCAGCCCGGCCGGGCCCCCGGCGTTAACGCCGTTAACGCCGTTGACGGTCCGAACGCAGCCAACCGTTAGTAATTTTCCGTGTTGATGCAATCTCTGGCGGCGAACGTTAGTAAAGTCCCCCTCATGACTTCGTCCCCGTCCCAGGGCGACCGCGAGAAGGTCGTCTCCAAGCTGCCCCCATGGCTGCGCCAGGAGTTGAAGGTCCGCACCGCACAACTGCGCGTGGACATCCAAGATGCCGTCCACCAGGGCATCAGCGACTGGAACTCCCTCGCCTCGACCCCCTCCCCCGTGACCACGTCCGGTGCCGAGTCCTTCTCCACCTGGCTGCCCGCCGGCCAATGGGACGAGTTCCGCACCCACGCCCGGGACCGCGGAGTCTCCCTCATCCAGGGCCTCGCCCAGTCCATCCAGCTGTGGCTGGAGAAGAACCCGGCCCCGACCGTCCAGCGCCCCTCCGTGGTCCGCCGCATCGTCGTGTGCAACCAGAAGGGCGGCGTCGGCAAGACCGCCATCACCGCCGGCACCGCGGAAGCCCTCGCCGAGGACCCCGCGAGCCTGTACCCCGTACGCATCGCCCGCCAGCTCGCCCTCCTCACCGAGGACGACCCGGCCGTCGACCGCGAGGACCTCCCCGGCCTCGGCATGCGCGTCCTGCTCGTCGACTTCGACCCGCAGGGCCACCTCACCAAGCAGCTCGGCCAGCAGCCCGCCCCCATCGGCGGCGACAGCCTGACCCGCCACATGGCCGGTGAGAACCAGGGCCCGCTCCAGGACCTCATCGTCCCCATCCCCGACCCGCGCTTCGGCGACCGGCTGCACCTCCTGCCGTCGTGCACCGACGCGTTCCTCCTCGACGTCCGGCTCTCCACGGTCCGGGCCCGCGAGGCCGCCCTCGAACGCGCCCTCGCCCCCGTCGAGTCGGACTACGACGTCATCCTCGTCGACTGCCCGCCGAGCCTGGGCCTGTCCATGGACGCGGCGATCTACTACGGCCGCCGCCGCCCCGCCGAGGAGCCCGGCGCCTCCGGTGCCCTGATCGTCGTCCAGGCCGAGGACTCCTCCGCCGACGCGTACGACCTGCTCACCTCCCAGATCAACGACCTGCGCGACGACCTCAGCCTCGACATCGACTACCTGGGCCTGGTCGTCAATCTGTACGACGGCCGGCGCGGCTACATCGCGACCTCCTCGCTGCAGGCCTGGATGGACATAAAGGATCCGCGGGTCGTGGCCGTCGTCCCCGACCTCAAGGAGCAGCGCGAGGCGGTCCGCCTCAAGCAGCCGTTGTTCGTCTACGCGCCCAAGGGCGACCAGGCCGTCGTACTGCGCGCCCTCGCACGGGAGATCTCATGAGCAAGGCAGACCGGCTCGGCGTCTCGGCCTCCTTCGCCCGCGCCCAGCCGGTGGGCGTCAGCCCCCGGCGCGCGGCCATCGCGGAGGCCACCGGCGCGCCCACCTCCGGTGTGGTCCCGCCCTCCGAGGTGCCCATCGAGGCCCTCACGCACAACCCGTTCAACCTCCGCGAGGAACTCACCGAGATCGAGGAGATGGCCGAGTCCCTCAAGGTCCGCGGTCAGCTCCAGCCGCTCGCGGTCGCCACCCGGATGGCCTTCATGGAGGCCCACCCCGGACAGATCGAGGGCCTGGGCCGGGCCCCGTACGTGGTCATCGACGGCAACCGCCGCCTGGCGGCCGCCCGCCTCGCGGGCCTGAAGTCCATGCACATCCACGTGAACGACGCCCTCGCCACCAGCGCCGCGGACATCCTGGAATCGGCCCTCATCGCCAACATCCACCGCGTGGACGTCGCCCCGATGGACCAGGCCCGCGCCCTCCAGGAACTCGTCGACGTCCACGGCTCCCAGGCCGCCGTCGCCAAGCGCCTCGGCAAGACCCCCGCCTGGGTCTCCCAGCGGCTCACCCTCCTCAACCTGACCCCGGCCCTTCAGGAGCAGGTGGAGAGCGGCGAGCTCAAGGTGGAGCCGGCCCGCCGGATCGGCCGGCTGCCCCAGGAGGCCCAGGAGGCCGCCGTCGAGGAGACCGTCAAGGCGGTCAATCCCCCGCGCCAGCGCACCAGCCCCACCACCGCGGGCGTTAACGGCGTTAACGCCGTTAACGGTCCGGCCGCCCCCGCGGCCGCCCGCCGACGGATCGTCATCACCGGTGCCACCGCCCCGGAGATCGCGGACCAACTCGCCTCCCAGCTCTCCCCGGCGGACCTCGCGGCCGTCACCGAGATCCTGGCGACCCGCCCCTCCTGAGCCCCGGAACAGGACCCGATTCCGCACGTGGGTCGTTAACGGCGTTAACGCCGTTAACGACCCACGTGCGTTTCACGTGCGGTCCATGGTGCGATCCAAGCTAGGCTGCACCTCAGGAGGTGCCATGTCCCGCAACCAGTCCCACCAGCAGCCCGACGCCCAGGCCTCACTCTTCGCGGCGGTCGACGCCCTGCTCGAAGAAGCCGCCGCGCAGGACGCCCTGCCCCACCCGGACGAGCGCAAGCGCCTCCGCGAAGCCGCCGGCCTCAGCCAGGACCAAGTCGCCAAGGCACTCTCGGTACGCCGCGAGACGGTGACCGGCTGGGAGACCGGCCGCACCGACCCCCGCCCGCCCAAGCGCGCCGCGTACAGCCGCCTCCTCGACGGCCTCGCCGCCCTCCACCCCCCGGAGCCCGCCGCCCCCGCGCCGAGCCCCGAACGCCCGACCCTCCAGCCGGCACCCGCCCCGGCACCCGACTCGACCATTAACGCCGTTAACACCGAAGCTCCCACCGAGCCCCCGGCCCCGGCTCCCCAGCCGATCGTTAACGCCGTTAACACCCCCACCCCGGCACCCACCACGGCCGCCGCCCCGAAGTCGATCATTAACGCCGTTAACGCCCCGGCCCCCGAGCCGGCTCCCGCCCCGGCCGCGGAACCCGCTCCGCAGCCGCAGCCGCAGCCGATCATTAACGCCGTTAACACCGAGGCTCCCACCGAGCCCTCGGCTCAGTCGCCGGCTCAGGCCCCGCACCCCGAGTCGATCATTAACGCCGTTAACGCCGCCCCCACGGCAGCCCCGACCGTTAACGGCGTTAACGCCCCCACCGAGCCGCCCTCCCCCACCCACTCCCCCCAGCCCACCCGCAGGACCCCGGCCCCGGCCCGAGCAGCCACCACCCCGTCCTCCGGAGCCACCCCGTCCTCCGGAGCCACCCCGCCCCGCTACGCCAACGGCCCCCTCGCCGTACTCACCACCACCGGCGCCACCCCCCACGGCAAGCCGGCCCCCCTCACCGCCTACGCAGCCCGCGGCCTCGTCCTCGACTGCCCCGCCCGGGACCTGCCCTCCCTCGTCACCTGGGCCCTCTCCCCCGAGACCGCCCTCGGCGCCCCCCGCCTCCACCGCTACGGCAAGGACTCCGACCCGCTCCTCGTCCTCACCGCCGAAGCCGTCGAGGCCCTCGGGCTGCCCCTCACCCTCGAAGACCGCCGCGGCCTGCGCCTGCCCGACAACCACCCCGTCGTCAAAGGCCTCACCCGCGCCAAATGGCAGCTGACCCGCCGCGGCTTCGGCCCCTGGGCCCGCATCTACCGGCCGGCCACCGCCGCCGCCGGCCGCCAGTGCGTCCAGCTCGCCGTCCTCCCCTGGGACGCGCTCGACCCGAGGTCCTGGGGCGAGGACACCGGCACCCTCCCGGCCCCCGAACTCGCCGAGCTCCTCGGCTCCTACGCCGACCGCGTCCTCACCCCCCGCGGATCCACCGCCGTATCCGGCCTCGAACTCATGACGGCCTTGCGCCCCCCGACCCGCGCCGTCAAGGACGAGTCCACCGGCACCTGGGTCTCCGCCCCCGTACCCGGCTCCCTGACCCGCCCCGTCGACCCCGCACCCCCCGAGGCCCCCGACGAGCACCCGGTCGTCGCCTCCCTCTATCCCCGCCACCACCTGCGCACCCCGGACCAGATGCTCGACGAGGAGGCGTACGACTGGATCCGCGATCCCGAACTCCTCACCGACGCCGAATGCGCCCGCACCCACGCCGTCGGCATCGACGTGAACATGGCCTTCGCCGCCGCCGCGAACCGCCTCCTCGTCGGACTCGGCCCCGCCACCCACGTCACCTCACCGGAGTTCGACCCCAAGCTCCCCGGCAGCTGGCTCGCCGACCTGTCCGGCATCGCGCTCGACCCGCGCCTGCCCAGCCCCTTCACCCCCGACGGAAGCCGCCCCGCCGGCCCCGCCTGGTACGCGACGCCCACCCTCGCCTACGCCCGCGAGCTCGGCCACGACGTCCGCCCCCTCCAGGCCTGGATCCGCCGCGACAACGGCCCCTACCTCGACGCCTGGTACTCCCGGCTCCGCGACGCGTACGTGGCCACCATGGCCGGACTCGGCGTCACCACGGGCCTCACCGACGCCGAGTTCCTGGCCGCGATGGAGACCCACAAGCGGCACGACCCGGCGCAGACCGCCGTGCTCTCCGCCATCAAGGCCACCGTCAAGGGCGGCATCGGCAAGCTCCGCGAACGCCCCCAGGGCACCGGCTACCAGCCGGGCGAAGCCTGGCCCGCCCTGGAACGCCCCACCTGGCGCCCCGACATCCGCGCCGCCGTCATCTCCACGGCCCGTGTGAACATGCACCGCAAGATGAACAAACTGGCGACCGCCGCAGACCTGTACCCCATCGCCGTCCTCTCCGACTGCGCGGTGTACCTCTCCGACGGACCCAGCCCCCTCGACTTCCTCCCCCGCACCCCCGACGGCAAGCCCGTCCCCGGCGGCTTCCGCCTCGGAGTCAGCCCCGGCATGGTCAAGCACGAAGGCACCCAGCCCCTGCTGTGGGCCGTCGGCCTGCTCGACGAACGCCACAACCCCGCACGCCACATCAAGGGCCACGACGCAGCGGCCGACGGAGAGTAACGACCCCCCATGTCCGACATCAACGACAGCCTCACCCGCGCCGACGAGCAGAACTTCACCCGCCCCGTTCCCAAGTCGGCGGGCGCCCAGATGCGCTTCCTCGTCAAGCAGCTCAAGTCCACCCGCGAAGCGGCCCGCGTGCTCGGCATCTCCCAGCGCACCGTCGAGCGCTACGTGAAGGACCAGATCAAGCAGCCCAAGCCCGCCCTGGCCGCCCGCCTGGAAAGCGAAGTACGCCGCCGCTGGCAGCCCCTGGTCCGCAAGCGCGCCCGCGACAAGGCGGCCAAGACCGCCGGTCTGGTCATCGAGACCCGCGCCCGCTTCGGCTTTACCGCGGCCCCCGGCACCACCGACGACGGCCGGGTGCGCCGCATCACCCAGCACCTGCCCGCCGCCTACGCGTCCCGGCTCTTCGCGGCCCAGGAGGCCGGCGCCGGCGAACAGCAGCTGCGGCAGATCGCGGCCGAAGGACTCCAGGAGGTCTACTTCAAGGACCACGGGGCCCGCGCCTCGGGCCTACTGGTCGAGTTCACCGACATCGACTACGTCGAATTCGACTTCTGACCAGGCCCGACACACCCCAACCGGGCCCCTGGGCGGCTTTCTGAGCCCCGGACAGCTCCCCAGGGTCCCCTGGGGAGATCAAGGGGGCCCGGGGGCGCTCAGGCGCCCCCACAGCCCCTCCAGTGCCCGTCCTAGCCGACGGCGTGCAGCGTCCGGCGCCGCTTGGACTCCGCGGCCTTCTTCGCCGCCGCCTGCGCCGCCCGCTTCTTGCGCTGTTCGGCCAGCTGGTCCTGATACGCCGCCACCGCCTCGTGGTAGCTGGCGACATAGCCCCGCGCGTCCAGACGCTCGTCGGCGGGCATCTCGTTCACCGCGGCCACCGCGTCCTCGAACGAGTTGTACCCGGCCAGCATCGGATTGATCTGGTAGACGCCGTTGCGCACCTTCCGCACCAGCTTCGCCAGCTCCAGGCTCCGCAGCGCGGCGTTCACGCTGGGCCGGCTCAACTCCAGCAGCCCGCCGATCGTGGCCTGGTCGATGAGGATCCTGCCACCGGGCTCGCTCAGAGAACGCAGCTTCAGCAGCACGCGGTACGCCGCCGGCGGAAGGTCCAGGTCAGAGAGAAGCCCGTCGGCGTTGACCGCAGCGAATCGCAAGGAGCTCACTGAGCTGTCCCTTCTTCCTTGCGCTGCGCCCGGCTCAGCCGCCGCGCAGCGCGCTCTTTAGCGCGTTCGGCCCGGAGTTCTGCGATGGCCTGTCGCATATGGTCCAACGACGGGAAGCGCACCAGGTCCGGCAGACTCGTATCGCTGCGAATCTGCGAGATGGTGCCGTGCTGCTCCACCTTCACGAACTCACCCGTAGTCTCCGTACCCGGGATGAACTCTGCTACCCGGTAACTGTAGGGCGGGTTGAACTGGTACACACCCCGCCGCACCTTGAAGACGATGCCGTGGGACATGATGGTGTGCAGCGCCTCGGACGTCTTCGTCCGGCTCACGTCGAGGATGGTAGCCATCTCCTCCTGAGTAAGCGGAATCCGCCCCCCCGCCCGCTGGCACGCGATCAGCAGCAGGATGAGCCGCAACGGCAGCGCTTCCCGGAAGTACTGGGCGATCACGAGGAAGAACTCGAGGCTGTCCATGGAGAACGCGTTGGGCTGGGCCTGCGTCCCGTAGAACTCCAGCGGCTTGCGCTCGCCGTCCAGCGTCAGCTTCCGGCTCGGGTACCGCCGCGCCAGGCTGTCCAGGTCCCTGACCGGAGCCAGCGGCTGGCTCCACGCCGAGATCGCGTCATCAACGGGAAGATCAGGACGCGGCACGCGTGCCGGGCTCGGCCGGCGGTGCTGTGGCTCGGATGACACGAGGCTGCTCTCCACTTCGTTGATCTGCAGAGAGCAGTATGTCAACGAGGGTGACATACATGTCACCCTCGTTGACGTTCAGCGTGTCTTGTGTCCCCCCAGGAGGGACACATCTCGGCCAAGCCCCTTCCAGCCCCCCTCCCCCGGCCCCCACGCCAACGCCACCCCCCACACCCCCAGTTCGGGGGCATATCCCAAGGCAAACGTCAGCCTCCCCGACGTTTTAGCCCAAATTCCGTCAGTCTCGCTGACGTTTTGCCGCCGATCTGTCCCCCCACCAGCGACACATCGCACCGGTTATGTCCCTCCTAGGGGGACATAACTTTCCCCCCGAACCCCCTCTGACCTGCGCAAACGCATCTCCGTACCCTCTATAGACCGCCCGGTGGTCAGCTCTCCGTCCAAAACCCCGTCCCCAACGCCTCCGGAACACCAGATTCCTGACACTCCGCCACCACTCCCCCGTCACCTCAGCCATCCGGACACCCTGTCCACTTAGATGACCAGGTTGACTTGATCCTGTTTCTATCCGCGCCCCACTTTGAAGCACCCTGAACAAACCCTTGAGCCTGGCTCTTCCAACCCTCTAGCAACGGCCCACCAGCCCTTCAGAGGCAGCGTTAACGCCGTTAATGATCCACTTCTCACCCACCCTTCTCCCTCAAAGAGCAAAACCCAACCACTCAACTCAAACCCCCCTAAAACAAAACAGCCTTGACCCCCAAAACCACAGCCCTCAAGCCAGCCCCCAGCTCCACATCCAGCACTCAAGCCACACCCCAGCCGCCAGCCCAACCCCCAAACCCAGCCCCCACCCGAACCCCCCAAACCCCCACCCCCAAAAAACCCGCCCACCCCTCCCCCAACCCAACCGAATTCAGGCCAGCCCAAAAGCTTGCTCCCGAACGCAGCAACTCCGGAGCGAAGCGGAGCTAGTCCGCAGCGAAGCGGAGGAGCACGGGCCGAAGGCCCGCCATGGGCGCGAAGTGCCCCCCAACGCAGCAAGGGCGTCTCGGCTCTGGAGCGAAGCGGAGGAGTCCCGGCTGGAGGCCGGCTTTGGGGTGCGGAGCACCCCCGCCCGAGCGCAGCGAGGGCGTTCTGACTCCGGAGCGAAGCGGAGGAATACGGGCCGAAGGCCCGTCTTGGGCCGCGAAGCGGCCCCCCGAGCGGAGCGAGGGCCTCTTGACTCTGGAGCGAAGCGGAGGAGCACGGGCCGAAGGCCCGTCATGGGGCGCGAAGCGGCCCCCCGAGCGGAGCGAGGGCCTCTTGACTCTGAAGCGAAGCGGAGGAGCACGGGCCGAAGGCCCGTCTTGGGCCGCGAAGCGGCCCCCCGAGCGGAGCGAGGGCCTCTTGACTCTGGAGCGAAGCGGAGGAGCACGGGCCGAAGGCCCGTCTTGGGCCGCGAAGCGGCCCCCCGAGCGGAGCGAGGGCCTCTTGACTCTGGAGCGAAGCGGAGGAGCACGGGCCGAAGGCCCGTCATGGGGCGCAAAGCGGCCCCCCGAGCGGAGCGAGGGCCTCTTGACTCTGAAGCGAAGCGGAGGAGCACGGGCCGAAGGCCCGTCTTGGGCCGCGAAGCGGCCCCCCGAGCGGAGCGAGGGCCTCTTGACTCTGGAGCGAAGCGGAGGAGCACGGGCCGAAGGCCCGTCTTGGGCCGCGAAGCGGCCCCCCGAGCGGAGCGAGGGCCTCTTGACTCTGGAGCGAAGCGGAGGAGCACGGGCCGAAGGCCCGTCATGGGGCGCAAAGCGCCCCCCGAGCGCAGCGAGGGGGGTCTCTCCCAAGCGCGCAGCGCTTAGGAT